>DASYPN010000142.1:0-2809 GCA_036006625.1 Pyrinomonadaceae bacterium
CTTTCGTCCTTCATCCGCCCGCCTTCATCCTGATTTCGTGGAGCGGGAGACGAGATTTGAACTCGCGACCCTCGCCTTGGCAAGGCGATGCTCTACCACTGAGCTACTCCCGCTTGAGCACGGTCGATTCTAATGATTCAACTCTGCTTGTCAAGCGAGCATCCACAGAATACACAGGTTGATTTAAGGAATCTGTGTAATCTGTGGATAGAGACAACAAACGGTGCAATGCCAAAGGGGATCACCCGATAACATTGCACCGTTGTTTTAACCCTAAGCCTCACGCCGGTACCGGCGCGCAGCCGTCGGGTCTATGAAGGCAGTCTAAGAGCGAGACGAGGTCTCGTCAACAAATCGCGCAAAAATAAAACACGCCGGTTGACAAGCAATCTCAACTGGAATAATTTCGCGACGCTGCAAGTTTCTTTGCTGCATTCCACACAACTTGATCATTCACGCTTTTGCGGAGGACCACCATGAAGGCCCACAACGGATTCCGTCTCGCGGCGCTCGCCGTTCTCGTTCTAATCGCCAACATCACTTACGCGCAAACAGGTTACAAAAAACCGCCGAAGGAAGTGCTCGACATCCTGAACGCGCCGGTGACGCCGACTGCTTCGGTCAGTCCGACACGCGACAATATCCTCCTGGCTACGGGGCTGCGTTATCCACCGCTCGCCGATCTGTCGCAGCCGATGCTGCGACTCGCCGGTCGTCGCATCAACCCTGCTTCAAACTCGCCACATCGCTTTCAATATTCAGTGGCTTTGACCCTGAAGCGAGTTGCCGATGGTTCGGAAGTCAAGATCGACCTCCCTTCAGGTGCGAAGATCAGCGGCATTGATTGGAGTGACGATGGAAAACACTTCGCTTTCATGAATACCACTTCAGAACGTGTGGAACTGTGGATTGGCGACGCCGCAACCGGAAAGGTTCACAACCTTAAATCGATCGCAATCAACTCGGTGATCGGAAATCCATTAACGTGGATGCCTGACAACAAGACCCTCCTGGTCCAACTCGTTCCAACAACTCGCGGCGCTGCGCCAGCACAACCACTCGTGCCAGACGAGCCGAACACGCAGGAGAGTTCCGGCAGACCTGGACCAGTAAGAACATACGAAGATCTTCTGAAGAGCCCATACGACGAGCGTTTGTTCGAGTATTACGCGACTTCGCGTCTGGCTCTCGTGGACGCGACTAGCGGACACGCAACTGCCGTTGGACAGCCCGCAATTTTTGAATCTGTCGATCCATCACCCGACGGCCGTCACATCCTGGTGACGCGCATACAGAAACCGTTTTCGTATCTATTTCCTGATGACGCGTTTCCAAGTGAGATCGAGGTGTGGGATACGGGCGGGAAGCTCGTCTACAAAGTTGCGAGCCAGCCTCTTGCGGATCAGGTTCCGATCGATGGTGTGATCACTGGCCCACGTTCAATTCGCTGGCGGGCAAATCAACCGGCAACACTCGTCTGGGCACAAGCGCTCGATGGCGGCGATCCGAAAAAGAAAGTCGCGCATCGCGACAGTGTTGTGATGATCAAGGCGCCGTTTACCGGCCAGCCGGTTGGGCTGTTCAAAGTCGAGAATAGATTTATCAACGCCACTTTCGGTGAGAAGACCGGACTGATGATGTTCAGTGACTTCGAACGCGACAAGCGTTGGGTGCGCACATTCATCTTTGACGCAGATCAGCCGGGCACGCCGCCGAAACTTCTGTGGGAACGAAACCAGCGGGATCGTTACAACGATCGCGGCACACCGGTCACACGTGTAGTCAACGGACAACGCGCGATTCTGCAGGACGGCGACTCGATCTACCTCGAAGGCGACGGCGCCTCACCGGAAGGCGACCGGCCTTTTCTCGATCGTTTCAACTTGAAGACGCTGAAATCAGAACGCATCTTCCACAGCGACTCAAAGAGTTACGAAGGTGTCGTGGCGTTATTGAGTGACGACGGCAGCAAGTTCATCACGCGTCGCGAATCACCGACTGAAGCCCCGAATTTTTACGTGCTCAGCACAAACGGCGATGGCGCACGCGCGCTCACGCAGTTCCCCGATCCCACGCCGCAGTTACGTAGCATCAAGAAGCAGCTTGTTACTTACAAGCGTGCTGATGGCGTGCAGTGTTCGTTCACGCTTTACCTGCCGCCCGATTACAAGGAAGGCACTAGACTGCCGACTGTCGTCTGGGCTTATCCGCTGGAGTTTAGTGATGCGGGCACGGCCGGTCAGATCAGCGGCTCAACGCAGAAAGCTACGTCGATTGTTGGGCCATCACATCTGTTCTTCCTGCTGGAAGGTTACGCGGTACTCGACAATACGACGATGCCCGTAGTTGGCAGTCCGGAAACGGTCAACAATACGTACGTTGAACAGATCGTGATGAGCGCGAAGGCCGCGATCGACAAAGCGACCGAGATGGGAGTGACTGATCCGGATCGTGTTGGTGTTGGCGGTCATAGTTATGGCGCGTTTATGACGGCGAATCTATTGGCCCATTGCGATCTGTTCCGCGCCGGCATTGCACGCAGCGGCGCTTACAATCGAACGTTGACGCCGTTTGGTTTTCAGAATGAGCGGCGGACGATTTGGGAGGCGCCGGACCTTTATCTGAAAGTTTCGCCATTCATGTTTGCGCAGAAGATCAACGAGCCGATGTTGATGATCCATGGCGAGGCCGACGACAACACCGGGACGTTTCCGATTCAATCCGAGCGAATGTACCAGGCGATGAAGGGCAACGGTGCGACGGTGCGGCTCGTGATGTTGCCGCACGAGGCGCATGGTTACGCCGGGCG
>DASYPN010000143.1:0-20464 GCA_036006625.1 Pyrinomonadaceae bacterium
CGAACAGGCGACGACGTCTTCCCTCGAAGCACTCAAGGCCTATGCGATGGCCAATGACGAACGCGCCAAGGGTCGAGCGCGCGAGTCGTTAACTTTCTACAAGCGAGCGATTGAGCTCGATCCGAACTTTGCCATGGCTTATGCGAGGATCGGAGTTCATTACGGCAATGTAGAACAGCTTGAGTCGGCGAAGCCGTATGTCGAGAAAGCCTACGAACTTCGAGACCGGGTCAGTGAGCGGGAAAAACTTTATATCACCGAGAAGTATTTCACCTACATCACCGGCGAAATCGACAAGACAATTGAAACACTGCAGACCTGGTCGCGCCTTTATCCCAATGACTTCATACCACACAACAATCTTTCGATTAACTATCAACTCATCGGTCGTTACGATGAAGCAGTAAAAGAATCGCTCGAGGCGGTGCGACTCAGTCCCGATAACATGAACGCCAAAGACAATCTGGTGGCCAGTTTTGTCGGGCTTGGACGATTTGACGAAGCTGAACAGGCAGAGCGAGAGGCGCAAAAGATCAATGCCGATGCCTTGACGGCCCACGCCTACAACCTTTTCTTTGCTTATCTGCGACGCGACCAGGCGGCGATGGATCGTGAAGCCCAATGGGCCAAAGGCAAACCCGAAGAAGCGGAAATCACGATGCTGATGACTTCCGCAGCTTTGTCGCTTGGTAAGTTGAAACAAGCTCAAGAACTGCAAAAGCATTCGCTCGAACTGTTCAAGCAGCAGAATCGTGCGGAGGCGGCCACCACGTTGTTCTTGACGATGGCAGCTCACCTTCAGCAGATCGGCAAGTGCGACGAGGCAAAATCCAACGCAAAGTCCGGGCTGAGTTTGCTCCGAGGTCAAAAGAGTTTGGCGATGGCGTCGTTTATCTATGCGACGTGCGATGATCTGAGTCAGGCGCAGTCGTTGCTCAATGACGCACGCACGGCTTATCCCAAAAACACCGTCATCAATACAATAGTCACTCCAATCATTGCGTCCGCTGGTGAGCGAAGTCGAGGAAACGTTAGTCAGGCGATCCAGTTACTGGAACAGGTGCGGAGTTATCAGTTTGGAATCGTGCTTGGTTCTTCAACCGCGCTTCTGAGAGGAAATCTATACTTGCAGCAGCGGATGGGTAAAGAAGCGGCAGCGGAGTTCCAATCAATCCTCGACCATCCGGGCTGTGATTATCTGTCGCCCGCCCATACGCTTGCACACCTTGGCCTGGCCCGCGCGGCCGTAATCAACGGCGACACCGCGGCAGCGCGCAAGTCGTATCAGGATCTCTTTGCTTTTTGGAAAGACGCGGATTCAGACCTGCCCGTGCTGGTACAGGCGCGGAAAGAGTACGCCGAGTTAAAGTAGGACAGAGTGGCGTGTGTTTCTGCTGGCGCGTCTTGTGATATATTCCCATCCCTGACAACCCACAATTCCAGAAGGATCTAAACCCAAATGTCCGGACATTCCAAATGGCATAGTATTAAACACAAGAAAGGCGCGCTCGATGCCAAGCGCGGCAAACTGTTCACGAAGTTTATTAAAGAAATCACCGTGGCGGCCCGTACGGGCGGCGGTGATCCAGACGCCAACGCGCGTCTGCGCAAAGCTATCCTCGACGCGAAGGGTGGCAATATGCCGAACGACACGATCGACCGCGCGATTCGTCGTGGCACGGGCGAGGAAGAGGGTGTCAATTACGAAGAGATTACGTACGAGGGTTATGGTCCGGGCGGCGTGGCATTGCTGGTTCAATCGATGACTGACAATCGCAATCGCACGGTGGCGGAAATTCGTCACATCTTTTCGAAGAACGGGGGCAATCTCGGTGAGTCGGGTTCAGTGGGTTGGATGTTTGAGAAGAAGGGATATATCGTCATCGAAAAGGCGGCGAAGTCAGAGGAAGAGTTGTTTGAGCTCGCCATCGATGCAGGCGCTGACGACCTGCGTGATGATGAAGACAACTTCGAGATTATGACTTCACCGGAAGCGTTTGATGGTGTGCTGAACGCGGTAAAGGGAGCCGGAATCGAACCGCAGGTCGCGGAAGTTGAAATGGTGCCGCAGAATTATATTCGCCTCGAGGGTGCCGATGCGCGTCAGATGTTGAAACTGATGGAAGCGCTCGAAGATCACGACGACGTGCAAAAGGTTTCAGCGAACTTCGACATCAGCGAAGCCGACATGGCTGCAGCGTGAGAGAATAAGAATCCTGTAAATCCTGAAACATTCTGTCAATCCTGTCCATTGTTAGACAGTATTAACAGGATGTTTCAGGATTTACGCGATTTAAGCCTGGGCTTGCTGCGCTGGCAGAGTTTCTTCAGCTCTGACCGGTTCACCCATCACGATTCGAACGTTGTGGGTCTTCTCATCGTCGATTAAGTTAATCGCGTTGTCAGTCTGCTCTGTTCCGTCAACCTCGACCGTCACCACACCACGGCTGACACCAAGCGGATTCTCAACCTTGATCCGGTAGACCGCGCGTCCGCGTCTGTACGTGATCTCGAAATCGCGCCACCAACGCGGCACACACGGATTGATCTCGAGTCGATCATGCTGCAGTTTGAAGCCGAGTATCGATTCGAGTCCCGCACGATACATCCAGCCCGCTGAGCCTGTATACCACGTCCAACCACCACGCCCATTGTGCGGCGGCACTGCGTAGACATCGCCGACCGCAACGTAAGGTTCAACCTTGTACTTGTGCAGACCGGCGCGAGTCGATGAGTGATTGATCGGATTGAGGAGGGCAAAGAGTTCACCGGCGCGCTCACCGTCACCGAGGATCGAGTAAGCGATAATGGTCCAGATCGCTGCGTGCGTGTATTGCCCGCCATTTTCGCGCACACCCGGAACGTATCCTTTTATATAACCCGGATCGAGATTGCCTTTGTCGAATGGCGGCGTGAACAGAATCACGAGTCCATCACCCCGCCGGATCAAATACTCCTCAACCGCAGCCATCGCGCGTCCCATACGATACGGATCCGACGCACCCGAAATCACAGACCACGACTGCGCGATCGAGTCGATGCGGCATTCTTCGTTGCGCGCGGAACCCAGCGGCGTGCCGTCGTCGAAATACGCACGCCTGTACCAGTCCCCGTCCCAGCCCTTCTCTTCTAGTGCCTTGCGAAGATTTTCCAGATACTTTCGATAGCGATTGCCACGCATTTTCTGTTTTCGCGTATCGACGTGCGGGACAAAAGCTGTCAAGGTTGTGTAAAGGAACCAGCCAAGCCAAACGCTCTCGCCTTTGCCCTGGTAGCCGACGCGATTCATGCCATCGTTCCAATCACCTGCGCCCATCAATGGCAAGCCGTGTTTGCCAACGGCGAGGCTGCGGTCGAGTGCGCGCGCACAGTGTTCGTAGATCGGTGCTGACTCTGCCGAGACTTGTGGTTGTGTGTAGAGCTCGTGCTGGTCGTCATTAAGTGGAGCCTGATCGAGAAACGGGACGACTTCATCCAACACGGAAACATCGCCCGTCACACCGATGTAGAAAGACGTAACAAACGGTAACCAGACCAAATCATCTGAGATCCTCGTGCGCACGCCGCGGCCGCTGGGCGGATGCCACCAGTGTTGCACGTCACCTTCCTTGAACTGATGTCCGGCCGCGAGCAGGATCTGTTGCCGCGCGATGTCGGGCCGGCTGTAAACAAGCGCCATCACATCCTGTAACTGATCGCGAAAACCAAACGCGCCGCCAGACTGATAAAACGCCGTGCGAGCCCAGACGCGACAGGACAGCGACTGGTACAAGAGCCAGCGATTGAGCATCGTGTCCAGCGCGGCGTCGGGAGTTCGCACCTCGATTGCGCCGAGAAGTCCGTCCCAATGAGCGAGTACTTTTTCAAAGGCAGCGTTCACGGTTCCGGCCTGTCGGAACTTTGCGACCACTTCCTGTGCGGCAGGCTTCGATTCCATCTCGCCGACTAAGAAGATCACTTCGCGAGCTTCGTTCGGCGCCAGTTCAATGCTTGTTTGAAGTGCCGCGCACGGATCCAACCCGGCTCCGTCTCTTCCGCCTAGATTCAGTCTTCTCATGGCGGCGGGAGCTTCAAGTGAACTGTTACGGCCTATAAACTCCTTGCGGTCGCACGTCGCACTCAAAATCTTCTCGCTCGTTGCCACAAAGGCGACACGATCTGCGAACTCGTTGTTGAATGGATTGCGCGCAAAGATTGTCGAAGCGGGCGCGTCGATCTCAGTGATGATGTACGGCGCTGAAGAAGATCTCGAGACGCCGAGCACCATTTCGTTGTAATTAGTCACCGTCAATCTTCGTTTTCGCGCTGTGCGGTTGCGCAAACGAAGTAGAGAGATCTTTACGGGAGCATCGAGCGGAGCAAAGACCAGCAACTCCTGCGAGATGCCGTGACTGGTGTGTTCAAAAACACTGTAGCCTTGACCGTGTCTGACGATGTATGGCTCACGCTGACGAATCGGCAGTGGTGTCGCAGACCAGACCGTGCCTGTGTCCTCATCGCGAAGATAGACGACTTCGCCTGGTGGATCGCTTACCGCATCGTTGGACCACGGAGTCAGACGATTCTCATGACTGTTTATCGACCAGGTGCAGCCGCCGCCTGTTTCCGTGATCAAAAAGCCAAAGTCCACCTCGTTGCCGATCACGTTTGACCATGGCGCGGGCGTCCATTGTTCGGCGCCAAGCAGGGTTACGTATTCACGTCCGCCCTGATGAAAGCCACCAAGCCCGTTGAAGAAAGTAAGGTCCGGTGGGGCGACCGTCAGTTCGGGATAAGTCTGCGAGGGCAAGCGCGGAACCAAAGGCGGCGGCAACGGCTCTTCAACTCGCTTGCGTTCAATCTGTTCCTCGAAGGCGCCACGTTCCGCGACGATCACTACTCGAGCCACAGCATGAAGCAGTATCCGGTCGGCCTCGGGAATGTGATCGGAACGACGGAGGTAAACTCCACCGGGTTTGTCCTGTAGACCCTGTAGACCGCTCGTCCGCACGATCGTTTGCAGGTCCTCATGCAGCAATTGGAGGTAGTCGGTAGGAGTGTCGTTAAGAATTACAAGATCGACTCTCAGTCCTTTGTAATGGAGATACTCGTGCCCGCGCACGAGCTTCCTCACGGTGTGCATGTCGGTGGCCTTATCAATGCGAACGACAACGATCGGCAGGTCGCCGCTGATGCCATATGCCCATAAACTTGACTGCGCCTTTGTATTGAGCGCGAGAACGTGGGGCGTCGGACGCAATGAAGGATCCGAGTAGAGGATGCGCGCTGCGAGACGCTGAAACAGGTGCGCCTCCTCGGCATCGATCTTGAGGTGACTCATCTCGACCTGTGCCTTGGTCCAGGCAAGACGCAGTTCGCGTTCGAAGATGTTTGGATCGTGATACTTGTCTGCGAGTGCGATTGCTTCTTCACGTGAGCGCGCCACTGCCGTGCTGAATGAACACCGCGCAGTTTGATTCGGTTGCAGTCGCACGCGACGGCGCAGGCTGAAAACAGGATCGAGCACAGCGCCCGTTGTGTTCGAGAGTGGACGGTCCTCCATGACCGCGATCGGATTGCTCGGCGTGCGTCCACGTCCAAGAAAACGGCCGCGATCCGTTTCATACTGTACGGCGCCGACAAGGTCACCTTCAGCAACGACAACGTGAACGGCCCAGATCGGTCGATCGTCAGAGGAACGTTGGCGGCGGTGCGCCATGATTGCGTTTTCACCGGGAACGAATTCAGTTTCGATGAAAAGATTGCTGAATGCCTGATGCGCAGCGTCGGCGTTAGGTGTCGCCAGAACAACCTCTGCATAGCTGGTCAATTCGATCTCGCGTGTGCGTGAAGAGAGATTAGTCAATGAGATGCGCCTGACTTCAGCGTTGTCTTCCGCAGATACCACAACTTCCATACGGGTCGCGATGCCTGAGTCGATGCGACGGAAGTCAGCTTTGTCTTCGGAAAAAGCGACATGATACGACTGTGAGCGTTGCCGCACTGGCTGATGACCCGCCGACCAGACTGCACCACTGCGCACGTCGCGGAGGTAAATAAACGCGCCCCAGTTGTCGCGAGTTACATCTTCACGCCAACGAGTGACTGCATTTTCTTCGCAGTTTGAATAACCTGACCCAGCAGTCGTGATCATCACGTTGTACGCGCCGTTCGAAAGCAACTGCGTGCGCGGTGTCTCGAGATCGGCTGACTCATAAACACGCGTGATCACTCCCGGCATCGCCTGGCTCACTCGGCCCGTCAACACTTCTTCTGCACGCGGATGAGCAGCAGGCACGCCGACCGGTATGCGTTCCTGAAGCAGCAGTTCGGTGGCCTGGACTGTGGGATCTGAATGAAAACGTTTTTGGACAATATCTTCCTGAAGGATGTTGGCGAGTGCGACGAGACTCATGCCCTGGTGATGCGTCATGAAGGCGCGAATGAGCACTGACTTCTGACCCTCGGGTAAACGTTCGGCGGTGTAGTCGATCGACTCGTAAAAACCGTATGGTCCAAGCGCGCCCTCTTTTTGCAGCCGGCGCAAGTTTACGAATGCTGATTCCGGATCGACTTCTGCAGCCAGTATTGTTGCGTATGGAGCGACAACCAGATCTTCAATCAGTCCACGTTTCAAGCCGAGTCCGGGCACGCCGAATGGACCGTATTGATAGTTGAGATGAAGATCACGGACGTTATACGCCGCTTCAGAGATTCCCCACGGCACACCCCGTTCCTGACCGTATTCAATCTGCCGGTCGACAATTGTTCGATAGGTTTCTGACAGCAGCGTGGCTTGATAGTTTCGCATCACGAGCAACGGCATCAGATACTCGAACATCGTGCCGGTCCACGAGATCAGTGCGCGTCCGCCATCAACCTTTGTGAGCGCACGGCCCATGCGAAACCAATGTTCCTGGGGAACGTCTCCCTTCGCAATGCCGACAAAACTTGCGAGACGTGCTTCGGACGCAAGTAGATCGTAATAAGAGTCGTCGACACGCGACGCGGTGACGTTGTAGCCGATCGGAAAGAGTTTGCGCTCGACGTCGAAAAGAAACGAGAAATCCATTTCTTCTATAATCTGGTCGCAACGACGCGCGAGACGACTGAGACGAGACAACATGTCCGACGCGGCGCCTGCCGATTGTTCGAGTGCCTTAGTCAGTCGTGCTGCTGTTTGTTCCAGCGCTGGTGACGCGTGATTTTGCATGGCCGCAAGTTGGACCAAACCTCGGTCACAGAGTTGCGGCACTTCGGCCAGTGTCGGTACATGCTGCAGCAGATTGACGATCGACGCCCACTCCTTGTTTGACTCAACTGTGGCCTCGTCGATCAAAGGCAGCAATCGACTCCAGCTCGTAAGGGAGTCCACGTCTCTGAGGCGAGACTTCACTTGATGAGTCAGCGCCCCAACCCACCAGCGCAACTCCTTGAAAGTGACTTCGCCATGTTCGTGTGCGAGAGCGTTGACGATATCCTCTATTTCAGAGGCACGCCGGGCAAGGGAGTCGAACAATACGACCCATGACGAAAGTTTGTTGTCGAGTTTGACTTGAAGCAGTTTTTGACAGGCGGCGATTTCGTCTTGCAACTGTCTGACGGTTACCACCTCAGTACGTTGGCGGAAGCTGCCCAAACTGCTTGCTTCAGTGCTAACCGAACGAATCGTGTCGTTCAAGCCGTCGATCACATTCGAATCAAACAGGCTGTTGTCGGGAAATTCGATGCAGGACTGTTTTACAGCCAGCAAATGTCCCGCGAGGTTGCCGCTGTCGACTGTCGAGATGTATTGCGGCAGCAGTGCCTCGAGCGTTTTGGTGTCGTACCAGTTGAAGAAATGACCGTGCAGACGACTAAGCTGGGCCATGGTCGAGAAGGTAAGTTCTTCTCGTTCGACCAACTCGAGGGCGCCGACGTAGCCAAGATCGCGCGCAGAACAGGTTGCCAGCAACAGGAGTCCGATGTTGGTCGGAGACGTGCGATGCGCGACAACAGGCGCTGGATCTTCCTGATAGTTGTCAGGTGGCAGCCAGTTGTCTTCGGCGCCCACAAAGGTTTCGAAAAAGCGCCACGTGCGACGGGCGATGAGTCGAACAAACGCAGCGTCGTCGGCGTTCAGCAGCTTTCGTTCGCTCGGTCGCGGTTTGCTCACCAGGTACGCGATAAACGGAGAAAGCATCCAGACGACAAAGAGCGTACCCATCACCGGCAGTCCTGCCGGCTTCAGAACAAAAGTAAGACCGAGCGCAATCAGCGTCAGCACTAAAGCTGGCAGCATGAATCGCACAAACGATCCCACGTCGTTTCGCACAGACTTTTCTGCTTCGGCTGCCGACACCCACTCGAGTAGGTTCCGGCGTGAAATTAGCTGCCGGTACAAAGCGCGCACGATTGCGTCGCACATCAGCCACGCCTGATGCGCAAGAAAAACAAACGAGAGCGCGATCTGTGCTGTATTGGTGCGGAAGTCGCCCCAGAGACTCCAAAAATGACTGGTCCATGGAAGTCCGCGCGGATGGATTAAGAGCCCGGTGGTCACATGCAGGTAAACCGGGAACGCAATGACCAGAAAAACAAAGAGACACCAGAGTAACGTCGAGCCCGGAAAGAGCGCGCACGAAGCGACGAGCCACAGAAACAATGATGGAGCAACAAGACTACGACGCAGATTGTCGAGAATCTTCCAGCGCGCCATCACCGGCAGCACGTTGCGGACTTTGCGGCGCTCGCCATCGGGTACAGTCGGAAAGAGCCAGCGAAAGATTTGCCAGTCGCCGCGTGCCCAACGATGTGCTCGCTTCGCGTAGGCTTCGTACGAGGCCGGATAGTCGTCGAGAAGTTCGATATCAGTCGTTAGAGCCGCGCGCGCGAACAACGACTCGAAGAGATCATGACTGAGCAACGCATTCGCCGGCACACGGTTGTCGAGCGTGCGCTGGAAAGCGTCAACTTCGTACAAACCTTTGCCGGTAAAGTTTCCGTCGCCGAAAAAGTCCTGATACACGTCAGAGACTGCAGTGGTGTAAGGATCGATGCCTGTGTAACCGGAAAAGACCTGCACAAACTTTGAACGTGAAGCACTGGCAAGTGAGATGCTGACGCGTGGTTGCAGAATGCCGTAACCGTCTATAACGCGGTTTGTCGCTGTGTCGATGACGGGTTGATTCAATGGATGAATGGCGGCGCCGACGAGCTTGCGCGCGACGTCGCGTGGAAGTTGAGTGTCAGAGTCCAGTGTGATCACGTAACGGATCGACTTCAACAACTCGTCATTCGCAGTGCGGACGACGAAGCTCGTGTCGGGTGCGCCACGAAGCAGCCGGTTAAATTCTTCGAGCTTTCCGCGTTTGCGTTCCCAGCCCATCCATTTCTGTTCACCTTCGTTCCACTGTCGTCTTCTGTGAAAGAGATGAAAGCGCTCGTTACCGTGGTGACGGTTCAGCGCGTCAATACCGCTTTGTGCGATTGCGAGAAGATTTGAATCTGTCGCTGTTTCTTCTGTTGCGGCGTCAGGGAAGTCGCTCAACAGAGCGAAGTAAATATGGTCATCCTGATTTGCGAGATAGTGGACCTGGAGTCGTTCCACCAGCTCATGAACCTGCGACTCGTGCAGGAAAATCGTTGGGACCACAACAAACGTCGTCGCGTCTTCCGGAATGCCATCGGCGGTTTCCATTCGCGGCAGCAAACGCGGCGGAAAGAAGTGAGTCAAATCCCAATTGAGAACTGTAAGTGCCAGATCGCTTGCAGGAATGAGAGCCAGCAGCGCCGTAAGGACAGTGAATTGCCAACTGACACCGTGCTCATACATGACGAAGACCAGGAAACCCATGATCAGCAACATCATTAACGTGAGCGTGCCGAGATAGGTGCCGGTTGAGTGGCGCAGCAGGAACCGACGCAGACGTTCAGTTGGACGTGGTTGGTAATTGAATTTCGACTCGAGCTGGCTCAGTCCGTCATCGATCAGGTAATGGCCCACGTGTCTTTGCGCGCGTGAGTTTTCATCGGCCTGAGTTGCGAGATCGATTGCAGCCTGTGCGATTTTCAGTTCACTCGCGCGCGTTCGTTTGCTGATGCGCTCAATGACGTGGCGATAACGGTCGCGTGAGGCAAACTCCATTCGCGAATAGACGCCCGCGGGATCTTTACCCAGCAGTGGTTCGATCAGACTGACTTTCTCGAAGAAGTCGTTCCAGTCGAGCGTCGAGAGCAGCCGCATGCTGGTGATGATGTTTCCGACTGTTACCTGTGCCGCCGCCTGTCGCTGGTGTTCGAGATGGATTATCTGTTCGATGCTGGTGCCTTGCCGCACCAGTAGTTTCTCGATCCAGTCCATCACCGGCATGACGGATGGATGTTGTTCACGGAGACGTTGGATGAGTTGGACGAGAAACGGGTGTGGCAGATCTTCGCGTTTTCCGACTCGCTCGTTCAGAGACGACATGACACCGGTCGGTTGAAGCGAAGCGAGCTCGAGCAGTTTGTCGGCGAGTTTGTCTGACTCGTCGCGTTGCGCACGGGCACGAGCGATGTTGATTGCGAGCCGGCGAAGATTCTCAACGAGGGCCAGACGCAGAGTGATCGCAACGGCCCACAACTCACCAATCGAGAGTGGTGCGACGGTTTGGTAAGCAGCGATGAATCTTTGCAGCGTGTGGGTGTCGAGACGTGAGTCGTTGTGCGCAATCAGCGCGAGTGCGACTGAGTAAATCCGCGGGTAGCCTGCCAATTCGCCATGCGCGAGTTTAGGGAGTTCATGGTAGTAGCTCTTCGGTAGATCCTGACGAATCTCGCGCAGTTGTTCTTCAACGATGTGGTAGTTGTCGACGAGCCATTCAGCGGCCGGCGAGATTGTGCGGCCTTCGCGCAGTGCATCGACAAGTGATTTGTAAGCTGCTTCGAGTTTACGTCCGTTGTCCTCGAGGCGTGGCAGGAGTTCTGCGCGGCCTTTTCGCGTGACGGTCTTATCTTCGGCTGCGAGAGTTTGAGCGTATTGCTCGAGACGTTCGACGCTGAAAAACTCTGCCTGAAAAGGCTTCTCATCGGCATCACCGCCAGGTATGCCTATTAATGAAGACAGCGATTCTAAGAACTCACTCATGGAGTCTGCTATCGGGGATTTTTTTACACACAACAAGCATAGGGCCGAAGGGGAACTTCGTGGGGGTGTTTCAGAATATCATTTTGTGCTTCGCAGTTGTAACTCACTGTTGAGGCAGCGCCAAAGGCGCGGAATATGAAAGCCAGTGGCAAGTGCGAAGCGAAGCGAAGCACGTCGCCCCTGGTAAAAAGCCAAACCGGCATTGAGCCCTGAAAGGGCGTAATACGATTGCATCTATTTCGGCCCTTCAGGCCTCGTCGCGCTTTGGATAAATAACCAGGGGCGACGCGCTTCCCGCTTGCCCCTGGCTTTCATATTCCGCACCGTTGGCGCTGAGGGAGTGTATACTTCGCGCGATGCGCGTATTAGGAATTGATCCAGGAAGCCAGACGACTGGGTGGGGCGTGGTTGAAGGTGACGGGCGACGTTATTCACTCGTTGCATTTGGATCAGTTCGTGCATCGTCGAGCCTGAAGTTTTCGACGCGATTGTTGAAGATGTGTAACGGGTTGGAGGAAGTGATCGCTGAGCATCGTCCCGATGCGTGTGCGCTCGAAGATGCTTTCCTTGCGACGAACGTTAAGGTAAGTATGAAGCTTGGGCAGGTGCGTGGAGTTGCGTTACTGGTTGCGGAGCGTGCCGGGCTCGAGATTTGCGAGTATTCGCCGCGGCTGATCAAGCAGACGGTGGTTGGGTATGGCAATGCCGAGAAACATCAGGTGCAGGAGATGGTGCGGTTGCTGCTGAAGCTGAAGAGCGTGCCTTCGCCGCATGATGCCGCGGATGCGCTCGCGGTTGCGATTTGCCACTTTCACCACGCGGCGTTTAAAGAGAGAATAGCCGCGGTATAGGTCCTATTGGACCTATACCGGACCTATTAAAAACCTCACGATTGGAGAACACTATGCTTCCTCACAAGCTCACGCTTTGTTTTCTGTTTCTTGTAATCCCAAGCTCAATCTTCGCGCAGAGAAAGCCTCCGGTTGGTGGGCGTCTTGCGATCGTCGTTGAGGAACGTCTCGCGGCTTTGCGTGCGACGCCGCAACTCAACGGCAGACTCGTGCGGCGATTGAGCCGCGGACGGTTGTTGGCTATCCGATCAATGAAAACGAGCGCGGATGGGATCTCGTTCCTTCTCGTTAATGTATCGAGTCGCACGCATGGTTGGATTCAACGCGACGCTGTCGTTTCACCGTCTGGACCGGGCGACGACCAAAGATTGTTCACGCTCATCGCACGTTCTCAAGGCTTCGATCGCATCGCACGCGCGCGAATCTTCCTCGATCACTTTCAACGTTCTCGACTACGTCCGTCCGTTCTATTGCTACTCGGCGACACCGCCGAACAACTCGCTGCAAAGCTATCCGCCGACGCCGCTCGTCGTTTGAAGGAAGACCGCGGTGACGCTCCGGAATTCAGCTATTTTCTGAATTACACCGGGCTCGATCGCTACAACCGCCAGGGAATAACGTTCCTATTCAATCAGTCAACTAAACGCTTTTACTACGACGGCGCCGCCTGGCGTGAACTGATCCGTCGCTATCCGCACTCGCCTTTCGCCACCAAAGCGAAAATCAATCTCGACTCGCTTTACTCCCAACTGCGAAAGAATTAGTATCAGCGCCATGACACTCAAACGTATACCTAAAGGAGAACTCACGATGGGCCTCACACATGTTGTCGTTCGATTATTCCACTCAGACTCTGCGAACACATACGAAGCTGACTTCCTCGTCGATACGGGTAGTATGGATACCATGGCTCCGGCTTCCGCGCTAAAGAAGCTTGGTATTCAACCAGAGGGCAAGGATCTGTATGAACTTGCAAGCGGAGAGTTTGTAGAATACGAGTATGGCTCGGCGAAGGTCGCGTTCATGGGAGAGGTTGTTCCCGTTCGTATGATCTTTGGGCCTGACGACAGCGCGCCGATCCTGGGCGTGGTAGCTTTGGAAACAGCCGGCTACATCGTTGATCCAAAGAATGAGGCGATCAGAAAGCTCAAGGCGCGTCCCCTGAAGCGGGTCGCTTGAAATAACTGTCGCCGCACCGGCGATTCCTATTAAACTTCAGTAATTTTGCACAAATGGGTGTTAATAAACCCTAAACCTCCTCGTCTATCAGGGTGTAGACGAAGGAGAAGACCCTTGCAGGCAGCACTTAAACCCTTGCGATTAGTGAAAAACGAACCCGCCAGCGAGCTGGAAACGCTGTTCCAGGCACACCACGGCCGAGTTTTTCGGACGGCACAGCGGATTACCGGCAGCGCCGCCGACGCCGAAGATGTCCTTCAAACCGTCTTTCTGCGACTCGTCAGAGGCCAGGACGACTACGATTGGTCAGGAAATCCCGAAGCTTATCTTTCTCGCGCCGCCATAAACGCCTCGCTCGACCTGCTGCGCAGTCGCACACGCTCTAGATCCGTGGCACTCGACGAAGGCGAGGTCGATTCAATAATGAGTTCCTACAAGAGTCCCGAGGCGGTTCACGCCGATAAGGAGCTCCAGACACTCGTGCGACAGGCCGTCGGAAGGCTCGGAAAGACTGCCGGCGAGATGTTCGCTCTACGTTATTACGAAGGTTTTGATAACAAGGAAATTGCAGCAATTCTGAAGACTTCACCCTTAGTGGTCGGCGTAGTACTCCATCGCGCTCGCACCAAACTGAAAAAAGAGATTGGGCACTATCTGGAGAAACATCATGAAAAGCAATAAGGAAGATCAGGTACTCGACAAAGTTACTGCCGAGATCCGAAATGAAAAGGTGGATCCCGGAGTCGTCTCGGCAGCGGCAGACCGCGTTTGGGCGCGTGTCTCCGCTGCTGCAGGCGCTACTGAGTTTCAGCTACCGTCAGTAGACAGGATTGAAGGTTGTGCAGACTTTCAATCACTGATTCCGGCGCATCTTGCAGGCAAACTTTCTGAAGCACGTTCGCTGTTGCTGGTGGACCACACACACGAGTGCATTCCTTGCCGCAAGGCAATGAACGAAGCACGCTCAAGACGCTCGGTGACAATCAAACCCGCCGCGAGCAAATCACGTTACACGCTCCAACCTGTGATCATGCGTTGGGGCATCGCCGCAGCTCTTGTCATCGGTCTCGGACTGCTGGCCATTCCGTTCGTGCAAAGGTTCTGGCCATACGGGCAGTTTGACGCGACGGTGCAGGCGGCTGAAGGTCAGGTTTACCAGGTTGCAGACACGCGCACAGCGGCTGTCAGCACTGGAGCAAAGCTGCAACAGGGCGAGAAAGTTCGCACTGCAAAAGACGGTCACGCTGTTGTCCGTTTAGGTGATGGTTCGTTGATCGAAATGAAAGATCGGTCCGAGCTTTATCTAACCAAATCCGGCAACGGAACCACGATTCACCTCAATCGCGGCAACATCATTGTTGAAGCCGCGAAGCAGAAAGACGGGAAGTTGTTTGTGGAAACTGGTGACTCGTATGTGTCAGTAACCGGCACAGTGTTTTCAGTGAACAACGGCACCAAGGGTTCCAGAATCTCCGTGATCGAAGGCGAGGTGAATCTGAATCACGCGGGCAGTGATCGTGTAATTCGACCCGGTGAACAGGTGACCACGAATCCGGCGATCGCGATGATTCCGGTTAAAGACGAAGTCTCGTGGAGTCGCAATGCGAATAAGTACGCGAATGTTTTGAGTGGGCTGGCTTCGCTCAGTAACGAGTTGAGAAAGGTTCAGCAACCGGGCGTTCGTAATTCAACGCACTTGCTCGACCTGATGCCCGAGAACACCGTGGTCTATGCGGCTCTGCCGAATCTCGCCGATTCGATTGTCGAATCACATCGCGTGATTCAGGAGCGAATTAGCCAGAACGCAGCGCTGCGCCAGTGGTGGGAGAAAGAACAGTCAGGCAGGGCGCAGAACATGGATCAGGTTGTCGAAACGATCCGCCAGTTTGGTTCATATCTCGGCGATGAGATCGCAGTCTCCGTTTCGATCGATGATCAGGGTCGCCCGGGTGAACCGCTGGTCCTTGCCGAGCTGAAGAACGCACAAGGATTCCGCCAGTTCCTCGAGCAGGAGATCGCGAAGTATTCGGGCGATAAGAAAGGCAGACCGGAGATCGAGTTTGTTGAGGATCCGGCTACCGCAACAGCGCCCAGCACTGACGACAAGCGAGAGAAGCTTTACGTTTGGATTCAGTCGAATCTGTTTGCTGCCAGTCCGAAATTGCAGCAACTTCAAGGTGTCGCAGCAGCCACGAACGAAAGCGCGAGCAGTTTTTCAACGACTCCGTTCCACAACCGTATCGCACAGGTTTATCAGGAAGGTGCGGGTCTCGTAGTTGCCGCAAATCTTGAAAAAGTTGTCGCTGCCACTAAAGCTGAACGCAGCAAGGGTCCCGACGCCGAGAAGCAGGAAACTGCTTTGAACAAGTTGGGCATTCTGAGTGTGAAGTACTTTGTTCTGGATCAGAAAGATAGCAACGGAAAGACTCACACGCAGGCTTCGCTGTCGTTCAACGACGCACAGCGCGGCATTCCTTCATGGCTCGCAGCGCCTGGTCCGATGGGCTCTCTGGAATACATCTCGCAGGACGCGAACGTGGTAGCAGGGTTCGTAG
Source organism: Pyrinomonadaceae bacterium (assembly GCA_036006625.1). Classification (GTDB taxonomy): domain Bacteria; phylum Acidobacteriota; class Blastocatellia; order Pyrinomonadales; family Pyrinomonadaceae; genus PSRF01. Next base: position 15,672 of record DASYPN010000143.1, read on the forward strand.
TGAAGAATCCGGCGACACTCGTTGACGACTTGCTCGGCGTGCTCGACGGCGTGTCGCCTGAGTTGCGCAAGAACCTCGACAAACTGCAGTCGGAACATGGTCTGAACATTCGCAACGACATTGCTGCGCCGTTGGGTGGAGAGTTTGCCTTTGCGATTGATGGACCGATTCTGCCGACGCCTTCGTGGAAGATGGTGTTTGAAGTTAACGATCCGGAGCACCTGCAGCAGGCGTTGGAGCGCATGGTTACCGAAGTAAATAAACAGGCGGCTTACCTTGGCAAGTCCGGCTTAACCTGGGAAAACACCGACCTCGGTGGGCGCAAGTACTACACGCTGCGTTCGACTGATTTCGGAATGATCCAGGTGAACTACACCTACGCCAACGGATACTTGATCGTTGGTCCAAGCAGAGCGTTGGTCCAAAAAGCTTTGCAATCGCAGGAGAGCGGTTTGTCGCTCCTGCGTTCACCGAAGTTCACCCAAGGTTTACCGGCTGATGGTAACGCTAACTTCTCCGCAGTCTTCTATCACAATCTGGGCGGACTCGTTCCAGCTGGGTTAGCAAGCACTGCGGCTAGCACCGCCGAACAATTGCCTAGCGGACCACAGGAAGCCGTGAAAGCGATTGCGGCGGAGATGAAGCCAACGCTTGCGTATGCCTATGCGCAAGGTGACAGCATCACGTTTGCGGCGAACACTGAAGGTGGGCCATTCGGAATCGGACCGGCAACTCTATTGGGAATGCCTAATGCACTCGAGATGCAACACATCATTAGTCGAGGCATGGGTGAGAAGAAGTAGTTAGACAGGATTGCCATGATTGTTTGCAGGATTTACAGGATACAGTTCTGTAAATCCTGCTCAATCTTGTTCATCCTGTCCGAATAGTGCTCGCGAACAAATGGGTGCTTAGAATGAAGCTCGTCTCAATCTCTCTGATCTCCTGGCTGTTTGGACTGCTGGTCCTCTCGAACGCTCTCGTCGTCGATGGACAAGGCATCAGCACCACAGCCATCTCCATCACAATGGCAGCGTTGTTGTTCTCGCTGGCTTATGCGCCCTCGCTTTCATGGCTTCGCCAACGCATGGGTGGTTGCAGACCAAAGCTGCTGTTTCCTCTCGCTTCTGCTGTTGTACTCAACACGCCTGTGTTTCTGATCCAGATTCTTGCAATAGGCAGAACTTTAGCTCCCGCAGATGCGTTAGCATCCATTGTTGCTTTTCTGCTGATGGGCACAGTCTTCGGACTTGGATTCGTTTGGAATTATCAGAACACAGCGTTATAAGAAAGAGTATGGCACTCCCGGCTTCGGTTCGAGAGGAACCGATCAAAGCTCAACCGGCTTACACTGAGCCGCCCGTGATCGACCTGCATGGTCTCAGCGTTTCATTTGGGCGACGACAGATTCTCAAAAACCTGCGTGGCGATCTGCGCGGTAAAGCGATCGGTCTGCTCGGTCCAAACGGCGCCGGCAAGACGACACTGATTCACACGCTTCTCGGATTTCATCCACCCTCAGCAGGCACTGCGCAAATCTTTGGTCTCGACATCGTCAATCAGGCGAAAGAAATCAAAGCGCTGATCGGCTACATGCCCGAGCGCGATTCATTCATCGCCAAGATGAGTGCGGTTCACTTCGTGCGTTTGATGGGTGAACTTTCCGGCTTGCCGTCCGAGGCCGCTCTTGAACGAGCACACGAAGCACTCTTTTACGTCGGTCTGGGTGAAGCACGTTATCGACGTCTCGAAACTTACTCGCTCGGCATGAAGCAACTCGCCAAGCTGGCGCAGGCGATTGTTCACGGTCCAAAACTGATCTTTCTCGACGAACCGACAAACGGACTCGATCCACCGGCACGTCTGCGAATGATCAAACTCATTCGCGAGATTCGCGACAGTGGTCACGCGCAAATCGTGCTTTCGTCGCACTTGTTAGTCGACGTGGAAGAATGCTGCGATGAGATTTTGATACTGCGCGACGGACAGATTGCTGTCTATTGCAATCTCGAAGAGGAACGTAAATCCAATCGCAAATTTCTCATGCTGGAAACACGCGGCGATCACGCGAAATTTGTTGAAGCGCTCGCAAAACTCGGTTGTGAGTACGCACTGTCAGCCGATCATCGTCTGAAGATCGTGTTGCAGGAAGGGATCGAAGTGCGTGATCTGTATCGGCTGGCGGATGAGACCAAGGTACAGCTCCGGCGTTTGAGTTATAAGCGCGATTCGCTCGAAGACATCTTCCTGAGGGCAATGGAGAACGGCTATGGCGGTCTATGAACAGACGTACAAGCCTTACACCGGCAAGCTGACTCCTGAATGGAGCCGGTTCCTGATCATTCCGCGTCACGCGTTTCGCGCTGTCTTCGCGTACAAGCTGTTCATCGCGCTTTACGTGATTTGTTTTCTCCCGGTATTGATCGAAGCGATTCTTATCTACCTGCACCACAACATCACCGCGCTCGCGATCACGAATCTAAACGTAAGACAGTTGATACCCATCGACGCCTCTTTTTTCCAGACTTTCGTGTCTGTCCAGGGCGGCATTGCATTCTTCGTGGCATTGCTTCTTGGGCCACCACTCGTTTCGCGCGATCTGCGTAACAATGCGCTTCCGCTTTATCTATGTCGCCCGTTTACCCGCACTGAGTACGTGATGGGCAAGATGTCGGTGCTGTTGATTTTGTTGTCGGGAATCACCTGGGTGCCGCAGTTGCTAATGTTTCTTTTCCAGTCGTATCTGGAGGGGTTCGCCTGGTTTAGAAGTAATTTGTGGATTGCCAGTGCGATACTGATTGCAGGATTTGTCTGGATAATGCTGTTGGCGCTTCTCTCGCAAACACTTTCGGCGTTACTGAAGTGGCGCATTGTTGCGAGTGGGGCGATGCTGGCCATCGTCATTATTCCGTTAGCTTTCGTCGGCATCATCAACCTCATCTTCCTGACCCGGATAGGAAATCTCTTTAGTCTCGTGACACTGATGACGAATATCACTCAAGGTCTGTTCGGCACGTTCGACCGCGTCAGCGGAAGAGTTGTGATCGATGCCTTCGACGGCGGACCGGGGCGAGAGATTCTGTTAATTGAGCCGCCGCTATGGAGCTCGTGGGCGATGTTGTTTGTGTTTTGCGCTATTTGCCTGGCAATACTGAACTGGAAAGTGAAAGCCTACGAGGTTGTGAAATGAGGCGCTGGTATGACGATTGCCACTAACCAACTGATCGTCTTCGACAACGTCTCCAAGTTTTACGGCGAGATACTCGGAGTGAATCGAGTGAACCTGCAGATCGCTCCGGGCATTACAAGCCTGGTCGGTCCGAATGGGGCAGGGAAGTCGACGTTGATGAATCTGATGACGGGCTTGCTGCGTCCAACACGCGGCGCGATCTCGCTATTGGGTATTCCCACGGATCAACCGGAGCGACTGTTTCGGAAAGTCGGATACTGTACTCAGTTTGATTCATTCCCGAGAGGTGTTACCGGACGCGAGTTTCTGAACTCGTTCCTGCTGGTCCACGGGTACGACCGCAAGCGCGCAAACGAACTCAGCCAACTCGCGCTTGAACGAGTCAATCTCGTCGAAGCCGCCGATCGAAAGGTGGCGGGTTACAGCAAGGGCATGCGACAACGCATGCGGCTGGCACAATCGATCGCACATCAGCCCGCCGTCTTGATCCTGGACGAACCTCTGAACGGACTCGATCCGATGGTGCGTGCGGAAACGATAGCCCTGTTTCGTAAACTGGCTTCCGAAGGACTGCACCTGATCATTTCGTCACACATACTGCACGAAGTCGACATGATGTCAGACCGCGTGGTGTTGCTGAACAACGGCTATATCGTTGCCGAAGGAAACATTCATGGCGTGCGCGACGAAATGGAAGAGCACCCGATGCAGATTCTGATTCGTTGTGACGACCCGGCGAAACTTGCCGCGTATGTGTTTGCCAGGGATCACGTCGTTGAAGCCCGACTTCATGAAGACCGTCGCGGGCTCTTCATTAAGACGCGCGATGCAGATCGATTTTATCTGATGTTGAACCATGCGGTTGCCCAGGGAGAAGTAACCGTTGAATCGATCGCGCCGGTCGATGATGACCTCAGCGCGGTTTACCAGTACTTGATTGGCACTACTTAATTGGCACGCCGGGCCGGCAGTGCACAGGAGTTTGGTGGAGATGAGCTCTGCGATAGACGCAATCGAGGCTAGATCGGAAAAGTCGACGTTCAACTGGTCGCTGTGGTTCCGGCAGATTGGCGTGATCTTACGTCTGGAGCTCGAAAAAAACTTTCTCAGTCGACGCTCGCTACTGATCTATCTGGTGGCGTTTTTACCGCTGTTTCCTCTTGTGGTGCTGGCGTTCGTTACGCCGCGCGGAAACGAGTTTCGAGATCTCAATCAAATGGGCTATTTCTACTCGCTCATTTACAACGGTCTGATTCTCCGGACACTCGTGTTTTTTGGTTCCGCATGGATCTTCATGAACCTGTTTCGTGGTGAGATCATCGATCGCAGTCTTCACTATTACTTTCTGAGCGCAGTGCGCCGGGAGGTGCTGGTGGTCGGCAAATACATCTCCGGCCTGGTGACCACAATTGTTCTCTTCACCACCACGACTGTGGTGGCGATGCTGTTGCTCTATCTCCCTCACTTCTATTCACAGAGCGTGCGTTACTTCACTGAGGGACGTGGCCTCGGACACCTGCTCACATATGCCGGTATCACGATGCTTGCGTGTCTCGGTTACGGTGCGTTCTTTCTCGTGGTGGGGTTGTTCGTTCGTAATCCG
>DASYPN010000144.1:0-12759 GCA_036006625.1 Pyrinomonadaceae bacterium
GGAACAGTCTCCTCGGGCATTAACGCAATCGTGCAGGTAACAAGCAACGGCGGATATCTACTTCAGTCAGGCGGTACATCCGGAGCAACAATCACGTCCCGGCAGATCATAGACCTACCGCTTCAGGGAAGAAGTTTCGCCAGTCTCATTTCACTGGTTCCGGGCACTGTTTCCGGAACCTCAAAGAACCTCGGTATTGAACAAAACCAAATCATTTCAGTTAATGGTCAACGTGCTGGTTCGAACGGGTTCACGGTCGATGGCGTGAACGCAAACTTCGGTATCGCGCCGGGCGGCGAGTCTCCGGGTGTATCGGCCGCGGGTAATACACCGGCACTCACGGCGAGTGGCGGAGCAAACTCACTGGCATCAATCGATTCAATCTCTGAAGTCAACTTCAAGACAGTGGCACTTGACCCCGAATACGGTCGTGTCGCCGGCGCACAAGTCGACGTGACCACTCGTGCCGGAACGAACAATCTTCACGGTACTCTCTTCCACTTCTTTGGTAACGATGCCCTCGATGCGAACGACTGGTTTGCTAATAGTCGAGGTCTCAAACAGCCACCGAGGAGATTAAACTCTTTCGGGGGCACCTTAGGTGGACCAATCAAACGCAACGAGACATTCTTCTTTGCTTCGTACGAAGGAATGCGTTTCCGCCAACCAATGGTGGGCATCACAGACGTGCCTTCCATAACGTCGAGAGCTGCTGACCCCGCGGAACTGCGCCCGTTTCTTACTGCGTTTCCCCTCCCCACGGGACCCACGCGGCCTGATGGTTTCGCCGAATTTGCGTCATCTTTTGCGAATCCCGCACGGCACGACATCGGTAACATTCGGTTCGATCATGCGTTTACTGAGAAGTCGATGCTGGGCTTGCGCTACAACTTTTCCGATTCTGACGCGGGCCAACGTGGAGCGGCTGGTTTTTCACTCAATACCACAAATCGAATCGACAGTCGCTCGCAGATGTTGAGCGGTTCGCTTACGCATAGTTTCTCTGCGACAACACTTCTCGAGTTGTGGGCGAACTACAGTCGCGCACGTGTTAGCAGTGCGTATCTTCTGGATGAATTCGGTGGCGCGACTGTTCCCGTAGTGTCTGCCTCGGGGTTTACATTCGATCTCAACTCGCGGAACTCTGCCTGGATGAGTGGAACTGAAGAATCGAATCTGCAGCGGCAGTTCAACCTCCGCGGGTCGGTTTCGATCCTTAACGGACATCATTCGTTCAAATTTGGCGGTGACGTTCGTCGACTCTCTCCGCGGATCGGCCTGCGCACCTCTGAAGAGAATGTGCTTTTCGATGGTGTGGAACAGGCGCTCACAGGAGTTGCCGCACGGATCAATCAGCTGAGCTTTGCCGATGGTCAGAATCCCGTATTCAAGAGCCTGTCACTGTTTGCACAGGATGAGTGGCAACAGTCTGGGCGACTGAAAGTCACTTACGGTGTGCGTTGGGAACTCGCACCTCCACCATCAATCGACGAAGCGTTCGCAGTGGACCAGGTCGATGATCCGGCGACACTCAATATCGTGACGCGAGCGAGTTCGCTTTGGAAAACAACGTTCCTGAACTTTGCACCACGCGCAGGCGTTGCATACCAGTTTTTTGACAAGACGAGTCACGAACTCGTGTTGCGCGGCGGAGTGGGAATTCTTTACGACCTCGGCCAGGATCGCTCCGGAGACATTGTGGCTAACACAATACCGTTCGTCTCAGGTCCTGGTGTGTTGCCATTGCTCGCGTTCGACCCGCAACTGAAGCTGCCATACGTAATTAATTGGAATGTTTCGTTGCGACAAGGACTGGGAACACTACAAGATCTTACCGCGAGTTATGTGAGTTCATCAGGAAAGAGGCTCTTTCATACTGAGACTCTTCTGAATCAGAACCCTGATTTCGACTTTCTCCGCTTAACCACTAATCGTGGCGATTCGGACTATCGTGCTCTGCAGATCACATACGATCGCCGGAAGACTAAAGGGTTTGACGCGTTCGCCTCGTACACGTGGGCGCAATCACTCGACAATGTGAGCTACGACTCGGCGCGACGAGTGATCATGACAAGCATCGATCCTGCGTTTGATCGGGGTCCATCCGACTTCGAAATCCGGCACCAGTTTACGGGCTGGCTTTCTTACGACTTGCCGGCGCCTGTCACTCGAGGCATTGGAAACAAACTTTCACGCAACTGGGCGGTTGATTCGATCTTCATTGCTCGTTCTGCACGACCACTGAATGTCTTGTACATGATTCCGACTTCGTTTGGCGTTGCGTATCTGCGCCCGGATGTTGTGAGAGGTAATTCCTTGTTCCTCTCGGATCCGTTAGTCGCGGGCGGGCGAAGATTGAATCCGGCGGCGTTTGTCGTTCCGGAAGGTTTGCAACAGGGCAACTTGTCTCGGAATAGCTTGCGAGGCTTTCCGCTTTACCAGATCGATCTGGCGTTGCGGCGGAAGTTTAATTTCTCGGAAGCCATTGCGTTGCAAATACAAGCGGATGCGTTCAATGTCTTCAATCACGCGAACTTTGAGGATCCGTCGAGGAACGATCTCGTTATTGGGAGTGATACTAATTTCGCATTTGGCCAATCCACCGCGATGAATGGTCGGAGCCTCTCGGGCGGCGGCTTCCCATCCTTTTACAGCTTCGGCGGCCCACGTACGTTAAGACTCTCGGTGAAACTACTGTTCTAAGTTTTCTTATCCACAGATTACACAGATACGCTGGACGGGAAACGATCACGCACGAGATTCAATTCGATCTCGTGTTCGAGCCATGCTTTCAGACCGGCCAACACGAACGTAAACCCTTCGGTTGAATCAAGGGCTTTCTTAACCTTCTCTTCGACTTTGCCGCCAAAGCCTGAATTCGTAATACTCACAAACGTCGTACCGTCAGCTCGTCCGCTAAACACCCACTCGATCGTACTCGGCTCCTCGTATGCGTCCCACTCAACAACAATCCGCCTATTCTCTTCAACCTCTTTCACTCTCACCGGGACGGAAAAGTTATACATTTCCCAATCCCACTGAACTTGCTTCCCTGCCTCCAATCGTCCGCTACCTTTAGTAAACCAAAACCGCGACGTAATCGCAGGATCTATAAACGCCTCGAAGACAACAGCAACGGGCCGTCGAATCAACATCTCCGCCTTTGCAACTGGTTCCATTACCACCCCCTTTTTTTCACCTGCAATGAATTTACCCCGCCGCCGCGGTTTAGGCTAGAATACTCACCGTACCACCCCTTAGTCGTGGGATTTGGGCGGGCAGCATGAACCGCTCGCGAGAAAACTCGTATTGGCTATTCATGACTGACTCTGACGACCCGACAGGCAAGCTCAAGGAAGAGCAAGCCGCAAAAAAGAAGCGCGAGGAAGCTTTACCCGAACGCATCCTGCGTCGCGTGCTCGAAGGCATGGGCAGCGTCGTCGACCGTCGACTCGGCCGTACAGTCGAACCACGCAGTGGACTCACCACCTCGAAGCTCATCGAACGAATGAAGAAGCTGATCGATGAGCGCGTCAGAGACGAAGGCAAGAAGGGCCGCATCGCGCCGCATCATCTCGTACTCAAAGTCGAGTGGGGGACGCATTCCGAAGCGCCGCCTGAAATTCTTCACGATCTGAAAAATGAAGTTCTCGCCGCCGCGATCGATCACATCAACGATCATCGTTACCGGACTCTCGCACCTGTCGCCGTCGAAGCAGAAGTCGACATTTTCACGACCGGCATCTCGGTCGATCCAAACTTCGGCGAATTCGAAGAAGATCTGCGGCGACAGGACGAAGAGGCGCGCGCCGCAAAACTCGGAGTTGCAATTCCCGGTGCCGCGCCGCCGATGCCCGACATTGAGGTGATCGCGCGTGTCACCTTTCCGAGCGGAACTCGTGAAGTGCCTTTACTCTTCAAACCCGGTGGCAGGCGCCTCAACGTCGGGCGCGCCTCCGACAACGAACTGACACTGAACGACGCGAGCGTTTCAAAGATTCATGCCGCGCTCCTGATGAGCGGCGAAGGCACACTCCTCGTCGCCGACACCGGCTCGACTAACGGCACTTACATCAACGGCCGTCGCATCTCGTATGGTGAGTCGCGACTGATTGAAGACGGCGACGTCGTCGGTTTCGGAGACGTGGAAGTACGATTGCGCAAAAGTGAGTAGCGAAACCGGATGAACCTGGTCACGATAGCTTTACTTCTGTTTCAAGTCCCCTCCTCTTCCCCGCTTCCTACTCCGCATGTGCCGGAAAGAACGCCTGCACTACTGACACTGATCTACGTCGGCGGTTTCGGTTTCGTGATTCTGTTGCTGTTGCTTGGACTTGTTCGCAGTCGACGGCAGACAGTTTCCCCAATCCCTGAAGACTTGCCGAAAGCAGTCAGGAAACGACTCGGATCCACCTCGACCAATCGTGGCCTGAAAGCTCTGCGATGGTTATTCGTGCTGCTTTCCATCGGACTGTTTTCGTTTCACATCTACTGGGCACACTACGCCGCCGAACGAAATGAGAAGTTTCAGGAGTTGAGTTACAAGGATCTGCGTGGGCGCCGTCTTTCCGAATCAACGCTTCGAGGCTGGATCTTCGATCGCAGCGGACGTGTGGACCAACCACTCGCATATTACAAACGCGACTCAAGCGGCAACATCCAGCGCGAGTATCCGATGGACAAAGCGTTCGCGCATATCTTCGGTTCGGATCGCGGAGATCCGGGACTTGAACGCGCGTTGTTTGGAGTTCAGAGTGGTGCGCTTCCGGAAGCACTCGAAGTTGTTAAAGGCAAGCAGGTGGAGTTTAGAGGTAACCAGGACGTGCGCCTCACGATCGATCGTTCGTTGCAACAGACTGCCGTCGATCAGTTGAAAGGCAAGCACGGCGCCGTTGTCATACTCAATCCGCAGACGGGCGATGTGCTCGCGCTTTACAGCGAGCCTTCATACAGTCTTGAGGAAGTTGATGACGAAGCGACGTGGATTCGTCTCGAAGCAAATGAACGCGACAAGCCACTCGTAAGCCGTGCACTCGGCGCTTACTACATTCCCGGTTCGACATTCAAAACAGTCACGATGACGGCGGCCTTCCTCGCCGGTGAGCAGGACACTGAATTCACCTGCAGCGGCGGTGGTTACTACGCGGCGCCCGGAGCAAACGTGATCTTCGACGATGGTGGGCCGGGCGAAGTTCATGGGCGCATCAAGATCGATCAGGCGTATGAGGTTTCGTGTAACCAGTACTTCGCGCAGATGGGCGTGAAACTCGGCGCGGAACGGTTGAAACGCGCTGCTCAGTTACTGGGTATCGGTGCTTACGACACGCCGTCGGAAGCGTTGCGTGGCCGCAAGCTGCCTCAAATCATCGACGCGAGCACTGATGCGGTCAAACGGGCGATGGCGCCAAGAGAGGCCACGATTGTTACCGGCAAGCAGGTCACGCGATACGACCTGGCGTTGATGGGATACGGGCAGGGTTATGCGGGCCAGATGACACCGCTGCAGATGGCTCTCGCCGCTTCGGCTATCGGCAACATGGAAGGCAAGTTGATGAAGCCGCGCATCGAGTACAACGTGAAACCGGAGATGTTCAATCAGGTCATGACGCCGGCGACTGCCGCAAAGCTTAGATCGATCATGGGACTTGTTACTGGTGGGCCTGTTGGAACGGCGCGGGGTGTGTTTGGTCCAGTGAAAGCGGCGGGCATCAATACCGGCGGCAAAACAGGCACAGCCCAGAAGGTTCAACCGGTTTACGATCCAAAAACAGGCGAGCCAAAGACGCGACACAAGGTTGAGAAGGACAACAAAGGCAACATCATTCGTGAATATGACGAAGTGATCATGGACAACGATAATCCACGAATCGATGGCTGGTTCCTGTGTATCGCGCCACTCGAGAAACCGCAGCTCGCGATGGCTGTGATTGTTGAGGGTGGTGGATACGGATCCAGATCCGCGGCGCCGATTGCAGCAGCGCTCGTGTTGAAAGCAAAGGACCTTGGATATTTTAAGTAAGATTTTCTCTCGCAACGACGCAACGGCGCAACGTGTCGAGCGTCACAACTGCCGTATATTAACGTTGCGGCGTTGCGCCGTTGCGGGAGAAAACTCCTTTTCAAATGAAGAATAGGGCGTCGTCACATTTACTCATTATTCTATTAATCCTCGGTCTCGAGATCGCAGGATACTTTGCCGTGCATCGCGCCGGCCTGCTGCGCGGTTATGAAACGTCGGTCATCGGCGCCGTTCGCGACCTGATGATGTTCATTCCCTTGATCGTCATCGCGCTCTGGCTGTCGCGTAATAAACGCTTCGCCGGAAACTGGGTTCTCTACACGACCGCAATCCTTCTCTTCTCTTTCGGCATGTTGATCCAGTATCGCCTCTACAGCGATCCTGAATACAACGCACGCAACAAGTCACAGGCGCGTGAAGAGAAGATGCAGGCGCTGCGTACGCGCTACATCATGGAGAACTACGATCCGGTCAAGAAACAGTTAATGGGACTGCCGCCCACTCCGGCGCAACCGATCGACATTAGTCAACTTCCGAAGAAAGAGTCGAACTACTCACTCTGGAACGCACTGACGTCGAGTTACACGTGGATTCCAGTCTTTTCCTTCATCGCATTTGCGATCGCCTATTCATTCTGCGTGCGCGACGGCTTTCTGTTATGGCTGCAACGGAACAGTTTCATCATTGTCCTCTTCACGCTCGTGCCGCTCGCGATTGCTGTCGTCACTTCGAGCGCCGGTAAAGCACTCGGCAACATGACACCGTGGGAACCGTCGAAAATCCCGTTCCTTGTCGGCTTCGCGGGAATTCTGACAGCGCGCTACAAAGATCTGGCTGAAACTTACTGGGGTATTCCGCGCGCGCGCGACATCGTTCCGCTACTGGTCATGGCGGTGATGCCTTTCATCCCGTTCTTTGCGCTCAAGGACTTCGGCCAGATGCTGATCTTCAGTGGCGCGTATACAACGCTCTACCTGGTCGCTGTGCGACGCTGGCCACAGCTCTTACTGTTCGTCGGATCGGTCGTTCTGGTCATCGGAATCCTCGTCGTAGGGGCACTGCCGCGTGACATTCAGGAGCAAGTCCCGCTACTTCCGACGATTGCAAGGCCGATTAGTGCTGCGCTTCCTTCGAGAATCCAGCAGCGCTTTCACCTCTGGCTCGACGGCTTCGATCCCCCCTCGCCTGAAGTTTCATGGTGGAAGAAAGAGTATGACGAATCACTCAGCAAGGATCCGAAACTGAAGGAACTCGCCGATCAGAGTCCGGCAATGCAGAAGACTGTCAACGTTGATATCTGGTTCGACAAGCTCGCGTTTCAACCGGCCCAGGCGCAATGGGGTATCTCATCAGGTAAGACGAGCGGCCGCGGATTCGGTCTCGGCTTCCCTGAAGTGATTCCGATTGCCGACTCTGACTACGTTTACGCAGCCATTGCAGAAGAAACGGGCCTCGGTGGCGGCGCTGTAATTATCCTTGCGATCATAATCTTCGTGGTCGCTGGCGTTCGCACTTCGCTGGAAGCGCGTGATATGTTTACGAAGTTATGCGCAGCAGGTCTAACGGCGTTTGTCGGTTTTCAGGCTTTGGTGAATATTGGCGGTATTTTAAGAGCTTTACCGATGACTGGAATCACGTTGCCTTTCGTTAGTCACGGAGGTTTCAGTCTGATTACGAGCTTTGCAATGCTGGGGATGCTGATGGCATTTTCAAGTCGAAATGCACGCGACAAGGTCATAATAGAAAAGCCGGTGGCTAAGAGTTCTTCTCCCCTTAAGCTGGAGGCTGTGCAATGAGCGAAGAGACCAAGACCTTTCAGGTCCAATCCGCATCGCTTACAGATCGCGGACTGAACGAACGCCGACCATTGAATGAGGACGCGCTCCTGCACGATCGCGAGCGCCAGATCTTCGCGGTAGCCGACGGCGTGGGCGGCGCAGAGGCTGGTGAAGTCGCATCGCAAACGGCGATTGAAGTGCTCGACGAAGCGTTTCGCCATCAAACCGACGGCGCCGACATTGAAGACTTGATGGAGCTCGCAATTCAGCGGGCCAACGCGTCGATTCACCAAATGGCCCAGGAGCACGCGAAGTTTTCAATGATGGCGACGACGATCGTCGCTCTTCATCTCAAAGGCAACGTCGCGACTTTCGGACACGTCGGCGATTCCAGACTCTATCGACTCACACCTGACGGTGCACTGCATCGCGAGACTGAAGACCATTCGATCGTTGAGGAAGAAGTGCGTGCCGGTCGCATGACACCGGAGCAGGCCGCGAATCATCCGAGCAAGAACGTTATCAGTCGTGCGCTCGGCGCGGAACAGGGCGTCGAAGTCGACATGAAGACGATGGAGGTCGAAGACGGCACGGAGTTTTTGTTGTGTACAGACGGCATCACACGCCACGTTTCCGACAACGAGCTGCGACAGCTAATGGTTGTCAGCAACAACCTCGACGACCTTTGCAGTGAGCTCAAACGACGCTGCTACGATCGAGGCGCTGAAGACAATCTGACGGTCGTCGCCATCCGCGTCGGAGAACATCTCAGCGCAGATGAGCGCTCGGCGGATCTCGAACCCACCATTACGCCGGAATCGACTCCGGTTTATGCGGTGCAATCGGGCAACGGATCGGATCCAGCCGACACGACTTTCATGCCGGCGTCGCGAATCGCTTTCCCCGGACCCGCGAGTGAGCCGGCGCCTGTGATACCTCGAGCGGTCGAACCGCTCAACGTAGCGGAACCGAAACACGATCGACCAGCCGGCGGTGGCGGGCGTGCATTTCTGTTTGTATTGGTATTGCTGCTTCTCGGCGCGGCATTTTATGCAGGCGCGCGCTTCAAGGAACGAATTCCCTTCCTTGCCTCCAAAACGCAACCGGCACCGGCGGCTACTCCCGTCAACACTCCTCCGGCCGAAGAACCTTTCGTGAAATTTGAGCGAGCACGGCGGCAAGTCGATCAGGACCCGCGGGCATGGCTGGCGAATGATGTCGGTAAAGAGATAGTTGCGGCCGGAGTTCAGAGTCCACTCGATTCGCCGAATGCGGAATTTTTGTATCTTTATGGTCGCGCAAATCTTCTGACCGGCAACACAGATGAGGCCACGAAAGCGTTTGACGCAGCGATCAGCAAGGCGACTCCTGCCGACGCCACGATCAAGAAGGAAGCCATACTTGGGTTGAGCATGATTAGCGTGAGGACGCAGAAGGATCGCTGGAAAGTGCTCAACCACTACGAAGAGCTGACAAAACCGCCCACCAACAGCAACGCTCCATAACAGCATCTAAGGTTGCGATATGAGCCACGAAGATGCACAAAAGAGAGTTGCCACAAAAAGGCATAAAAAGCACAGAGGGAATTTTCTGAAATATTCGTTTGTGTTTTTTGTGCCTTTTTGTGGCTGATGAAAATGGCGGAACTGAAGCTTCAAAACAGCAGACTGGATGGACGGTACGACATCATCGAGCGACTCGGAGGTGGCAGTTATGCTGAGATCTACGTCGCGAATGATAACGCTGCTGTTGACGATGCGCCGCGCACGATCGTCATTAAAGCTCTGAATCTGTACCTCCAGGACGCGCCCGACCTCGAACTGGAGCGAACGCTCGTCTCAAACTTTCAAAACGAAGCAGTAGCGCTCGATCGTGTTCGACATCCAAATGTGATAAATCGTCTCGGACACGGTACCGCCATCGATCTTGTCGGAACGACTTTTCACTACATCGTTCTCGAATATCTTCCAGGCGGCGATCTTTTTGCGCTCACGAAAACCCGGCCGCTGTCGTTGCAGAGAGTCTTGTTCTACCTCGAACAGGTTTGTTCCGGTCTCGCGCACGCGCACAAGTGCGGCGTGATTCATCGCGATATCAAACCGCAAAACCTTTTACTCACCGCCGACAAAGAGGTCGTGAAGATTGCAGACTTCGGCGTGGCTCGCATCGATGAGACTGAGGGCGCGATCACGCGTGTCGGAACCAACATCTATTCGGCCCCGGAACATAATCCGTTGATGCAGACCGGTCAACTCGATACAGGCGGGTTGAGAGTGCGTCACAATCATCTGACGCCGGCTGCAGACATCTATTCCCTCGCAAAGACAACCTACACGTTGCTCGCGGGCGAGTCGCCGCGACGTTTTGCGCAACACGCGGTGACAGAGTTGCCGCCGCCCATTCGTGACACTCCGTGGGCGAGCTCAGTTCTGCGTGTGCTTGAGAAAGCAACTCAGAACCGATCTGAAGCGCGCTATCAAACTGTCGAAGAATTCTGGGACGACATCGCAGACGCGAGCTTGCCGCCCACACGACCGTTGCAAATGGTTCCTTCCGGCGTCGTTCAGGAGATGCGACGCAAACCGAGTCAGGATCTCTCAATAGAGCCCGAAGAGGAATTCACCGAGGCAGCGCCACCGCGGCCGCACTTCGAAGTACCGAAGCCTCTGCCTCCCGAGCTCGACACAGGCAAGCGACCGCGCATCGTGGTTCCAATCAATCGTGAGGTGCAACGACAGATGGAGATGCGCGCGCGTCAGGAATTCGAGCCACAGAGAGAACGACGGCCGGAGCGCATCGCTTCGACCGTTGATTCAGTGTTGCCCGCCAGCAGGAAACGTCGCGCGCTCGTTGCTGTCGGGTTGATACTGGCCTTCTCGGGTATGCTTCTCGCCACTCACAAATACGTGACGACACGCTGGAACCCGCTCGCCCCTATCACACAAACAGTGGATCCAGTGATAATCGGGCGTGAAGGCGTGACCACTACCGACGTCAATCTGCGGCCCGTGGCGAACGTCTCGAATATGCCGATCGGACTTGCTGAATCCGGATCTAAAGTGAAAGTTTTAAGCGCCGACAATAATTGGTATGAAATACAGGTAGTGGAACACGCAAGACCGAAGACCGATCCCTATTCGTCGGACCGTGGGTGGATCAATAAGCGATACGTCAAGTTCGATTAGCTTGAGTGCGGAGAAGGAGCGACAGTTTGGGTCTGCTGGAATCGATCAGAAAATGGATAGACGGTGAAACAGGCGAGGATCTACTCGAAGCAGCCGACGAGCACGCGAAACCCCGGCGCGTTTGGGAAGAGTTTTTGGTGAAGATTGCCCGCGAAGTCGAAGCGGCAATGCAGCGCGAGATGTTCACGCCGCCGGGTGGTCCAACTTACATTCCACGAGAGTACATCGTTTACCTCAGTGCCGACGACGATAAGGAATGGCAGGGCGATAAGCGTCGCGGACTGGAGCAGGGGCTTTTTCACGTCCTCTCGGAGCGTGCGCGTGAGTTGAGCGGGCAGACGCAACTGGCAGTCAAATCGTTTGCGGTTGAGCTCCGTGTTGATGGAACACTCAATAAAGGCGAGTTTCGCGTGCAGGCTGTTTGGGATGAGACGGAGAGCGGGCACACGATGGTAACGCCGCGTGTCGATCCTTCACGCACAGCGCCGGCGTTTAGTCTCAACGACACGGTTGTCGAGCGCGCGTCCGATGTCAGTGAAAGCGAACAGACAGTGGTCCGTCCGAAAGCTGCCCCGCTTTATCAGGTTGAGATCTGGCAGAACGGCGTGCGCGAAGCGGTGGTGCCGATCATGAAGAATGAGATCACGATTGGCCGCGGCTCGCGAAGTATCTCGGTGGATTTACCGATCAAGGGCGATCCGGAAGTCAGCCGCGTTCATGCCGTTCTTTCGCGTGACAACGAGGGGCGCTATTGGCTCGTCGCGAAGGGCCGGAATCCAACAATCGTCAATGGGAAAGAAATAACGCGTGAAGCACCAACGGAGATTATGCCGGATCAGAGGATTGCGATCTGCAACTTCACGATCAGGATCCAGCCACGATAGCCACAAATAAGAGAGTTAGGATGTTTGGGCTGTGGCGCCTTTGCGGGAGTCGCCTAAATCGGAAATGAGGTCCGTGAGGAGTGCTGCGGTGTGGTCGCCTTCGAGATAGCCCTTGCCGAGCATCTTCGTAATGCGTCGCTCCTTTGTTTCGCCCGAAACCTCTTTCAGGATCGCTCGCGCGAAGGCGGCGACGACCTTGCCATCAAACTGCTTACCACTGCTTTCACGTAAATCACGAACGACGTCTTCGAACGAGCGACGACGGCGGTACGGACGATCCGTAGTCATCGCGTCAAACGAATCCGCAAGCGAAACGATCTTCGCACCGAGAGGAATCTGCTGATCTGTAAGGCCATCAGGATAACCCCGACCATCGAGTCGTTCGTGGTGATACTTCGCCATCAACGGTATGTCAGCATACGGGTGCCGGATCGGAGCGAGACTTTCATAACCAGCCGCGGGATGTCGATTCAGTTCACTCGAGTTCTTCGCGTCGATATGGTAAGGAGCGTTGATGATGTCGCGGTCGACAATGAGTTTTCCGATGTCGTGCAGATAACCCGCAATCTGAATTCCTTCGACTTCTTCTTCACTCCAACCCATCTCGCGCGCGATGATCTCGCTATACCTGCCGACGCGTTCCGAATGTCCCTGGGTGTATTTATCCTTAATATCGATCGCCGCCGCAAAAGCCCGGACCGTATCGCGGTAGATCGCGCGCAATTCGTCGTACAAACGGCGATTCTCTTCCGCGCGTTGGGCCACCTGCTCCAGCAAACGGTGCGTGTGAATACCGACGCCGATGTGCCGGACCATCGCGCGAATCGTTTCAAAGTCGTCGTTGGAAAAATCTTCGCCGCTGGCTTTTCTACCGAGCAGGACCAGGCCGGTCA
>DASYPN010000145.1:0-5167 GCA_036006625.1 Pyrinomonadaceae bacterium
ACTCGAGCAGGTTTATCTTAATCATGCCTCAACTCCTCTCAGGGCGAGACCAACCGCAACTGCCATTTCCGGCACTATCTCTCGCATGTAGTCCGGATCAAACTTCCGTGCATCGACTTCGATCTGCCGGAACGGATCGAAAACGTCGACCGGAATTTCAAAACGCCTGCCCAGGAACTCAGGTAGACCAGGCAACTTCGATCCGCCGCCGGCCAACAGGATCTTCTGAATCGAGGCATCGCTTTCCTGTGCCGTCGCGCGATAGAAATCGAAAGTCTTCTTAACTTCGAGCGCGAGAATGTCAGAAACAGTTTCGATGATTGGCTGGATCGGTCTTGCCTCAACGCCTTGAGGCAATGCCATACCGCGCTTCACTGCTTCGGCCTGCTCGTAGCTGACGCCGAGTTCTTTCTGCAACAAGCTCGTGTACTGGCTGCCGCCGACTGAAGCATCGCGCGCGAAGATCGAGCGAGTGCCGTTGAGGATGTTGATATTCATCGTCGCTGCGCCGATGTTCAGGAGGGCAACGATTTCGCCGGGACGCGGCGAATAGTTCATTTCGTAACAGTTCTGCAGCGCGAACGCGTCGACGTCGATGATCACCGGTTGTTTTCCGGCGAGCTGAATCGCCTGCTTCACGTTATTGATCTTGTCGCTCTTGCACGCAGCCATCAGCACGTGCAGAGACTCCTGCGATTTGCCGGTTAATTCGTAATCGAGATTCACATCGCCGATGTCGAAAGGAATGTGCTCTTCGGCGTGCCAACTGAACGACTCCTGCAACTCTTCCTGGCTCATCTGCGGGAGGACGATGTTCTTGACGATAACTGAGTGGCCACTGACGCCGGCAGCAACACGCGTGGTCCGTATCTGGTGTTCGCTGAAGATGTGAGCGATGACGTTGGAGACGTTGTTGAGCTCCATGATCTGGCCGTCAACAATCGTGTCGGTCTGCAGGTTTTCGAATCCGAGATTGAGCAGCGCGAGACCGGCGCCCTTGCGACCAAGCTCAACTGCTTTCACCGCACTCGATCCGATGTCGAGACCGACGAGGTTCTTCTTTCCAGAGGATTTTTTGAACATGGCTAATTAGTCCTCACAACAGCGATCCGCAATTTGTTCTGCTGGCGCAGGCGTACGCGAGCTTTTCGTGCGCGTGACAGTGGGCGTGGTCTAAACATTTTGGAGGTCAGAGAATCAGTAGTTGGTTTCAAGGTTGCCGTCCGTTTGTTTGTAGGATTGTTGGACATGACACCATTGGGCAAAGGTAGGGTCCCGGCGGGTGTCAACAGGAAACTGCTGGAGTGGTCTGCTACGGCAGGAATGAAGCTCATCGGAAACCCAGCCAAGTTGGTACTCGCCAACTTCTGTAGGCTTTGCGACCTCCGCTCACGCGAAGTGTGCCTTTATCGTGCTCCAAAAGATTTCGCGGGACTGACCGCTGTTGCACCAGGTGGGCACCCGGCGGACGGCAGCTATCGCCGTCAACCGTGTGAGAGTACATTAATGGGCTAAACAATGTCAACCGCTATTTTTCATCGTTTAACTCAAATTATTTCTTAGGTTAGGTCAAGAAATCGGACCAACACCAGTACAAAACTGGAATTCATTCGGCAGTATTCCAGTTTCCCGCTACTCGGTTACTTTGAAGGATTCCAGGTGTTTGACCTTCACGGATTTGGCAGGAATTCCGACCACGATGTGATGAGGTTCGACGTTTCTGTTAACCAACGCTCCGCTGCCAATTAATGCGTTGTCGCCCACCTGCATGCCGGCAAGAACCGTTGCGTGATACGTGATTCGAACGCCGTTCCCAATGCGAGTCACGGGAGTTTCGACTTTGTGGATGTCGTAGATGTCGTGGTTATGCGAATAGACGTTCGCGTAGTCGGAGATCGACACGTTGTCGCCGATCTCGATGCCGCCGCGATCGTCAAGCAGGACGTGACGGTGAACGACGACGTTGTTTCCGAACGACAAGTTATAGCCGAATGACCACTCTACAAAGTGCCAGCACTTGAAATTTTCGCCGACGCTCCGAAAGATCATCGGCGCGAGCATCCGGCGGAAACGATGGCCGAGCAGCGAATTTTGACCGAGCGGTGAACGGTCGAACATCTGCCACAGCCATACCATCGGCTTGCGTTCGGCGTAACGTTTCTGATCGATATCTGTGTAGTACTCGGGCTCGGTGGCAATGTTGCGTGGGTCGAGCGAGTGAATTGCTGTGCGGGCAGCGACGCTGAGATCTTTTCGATCGGGTTGCGAGGCTCCGTAGTAGATCTCAAACAGCGTATCGCGAACGACGTCGTTCGGATCTCGTCGTCCGTCTGTCAGTGACTTTTGTAACTCGTTGAGAAAAGCGTCGTAGTCCTGCTCCGCCAGGGCCTGTGCAGACAATTCACGATAGGTCATAGACTGGAGTACCAAGCGGGCAAAAGTAACATAGTGGCGCGTAAATAGTGAAGAACGAATTCATTTATAAACGCCGAAGGCGTTGGCTAATTTCAGCCCAGGGTTGGAGCGAAGCGGCAACCCTGGGAACACCCTCGCTAGTGTCGGGGAACCCTGAAAGGGTTCGTCTTGGGAGGAACCCTTTCAGGGTTTAGAGCTCCTCCGGGATCAATATTCCCAGGGTTGTCGCTTCGCTCCAACCCTGGGCTGAAATTAGCCAACGCCTTCGGCGTTCTTCTTTGCGCGCACGCGTGAGATAGCCAACGCCTTCGGCGTTCTGAGCTTTGCGCGCACGCGTGAGAAACGCTACGATTCGCAGCAATGAAGTTTTTGCGCCCGCTTCTCGCTCTGGCTGTACTCCTAATCCTGATCGTCGCCGTTTGCCTCTGGTGGAGTACGCCATCGAGAGTCGACATGGCCAACTACGCCCCGGCCGACTCACTTGTCTACGTCGAATTCAACAACCTCGAAGACGTCGCCACCGCCATTCAACACAGCGAAGCCTGGCAATCTGCGGCAACTATCACGCAGAGCAAACCTGCGCCTCAGAATCGACTCATGCGCACTGCCGCGCGCGCGGGCATCGGGCCACTCCCCGCCGTCCTCTTCTCTCGTGCCCAGGTAGCACTCGTCGTCGTCGGCCTCAACACAACCGAAGAAACCGACACGCTCAAAGTCCGTCCTGAGGTCGCGATCATCGCCGAGACTCACACCGCAAAATGGCGCACAAAACCAGCCGCCGTCGAAGCCGTCAAGCAACTCGCAAACTTCGCCTACGGCGCATCGATGTGTGCAGAACGCAACACCGACGCGGAGTACATCGAATGTTCAGTTGCCGGCGGCGACCGCAAGATCGTCGGCGCGGTCGAGGGCACCCTCGTAGTAATCGGCAACTCCGACAACGCCGTGCGCGCTTGTTTGGACGTCCGCCGCGGGACACGACCCAGCATTCACACCGATCCGGAGTTGCTGAAAGTCCGCGCGAGTCTCGCCTCAGAAAAATCGCTCGGCTTTGGTTACATCTCGCCGCTGAACTCCGCGAAACTCTTCTCGTGGGCCGCGCCGCTTCTCATGGGCAAAGCTCCCGGCGATCAACAACTCGAACAACTGCTCGCCGTTAGTGCGGGCAAGGTTCTGCGCGGCGTCGCATGGACTGCAAATCCGTCGGCGGAAGGAATCGAAGATCGCTTTCTCTTCTCGCTCGAGCCTGGAGTTGTTTCGCGTCTCCAACCTGCATTTGAAACTGCAGAACGAGACCAGGACTTCTGGAAACTAGTTCCCGAAGGCTTTCAATCGCTGACGATTTACCGAAACAAAGCGCCGGCAGCCGCATGGAATTCTCTCGGCTCAGCCGTCTCATTCAAGCTCGACGCGTTGCCGGCAGTTTTGTTTGGATCGTTGTTGCGGTCCAGTCTTTCAGTTTACGGAATCAGCGATCCGAAAGAAGCGTTGGCCACACTGAGCCCGCCGCTGTTGACGTTGAAGCCATCGTCGAGCACAGAAGGATCGATTCTGGTTGCGCGTGTCAGTGACGAAGCTCGACTCAGACGTTCACTGACGCAGGAAGTATTCAAAAGCGCTCAGGGCGAGATTCTCGAGGGACTCACGGCAAAGGTCGATCCGGAGAAAGAGTTCACGGCGGTGTTTGCGGATGGCTACGTACTGCTCGGAAAGTCAGAGAACATGCGCGCGGGACTTTTGGCTCTACAACAGAAAGCCGCCGACGTGAAGGAGTTGCAGCAGTCGGCACAGGAGAGTTCCGCGCCGATCGTCACCTACGCGAACGACGAAGCGCGATTGAACAATTTTATTCTGACGCTCTTGAAGCTTCAGGGACGACGACTCTCGAATGACGAAGTAGCAAAGTTACAGAACACGTTGCACAGTGCTGATCTCGTGTCTACCGAAACAAGACTGAACGCTTTCGGTATTGAACGCACTACTCACTCTGCGTTTGGACAGTTCAGCACCTTCATCTCCCTGCTCCAGCCTGACGGCGCGAATCGTTAGACCATGCTTTTACTCGGCACACGCAATCCGGGTAAAGTTCGCGAGATCGAGAGCATCCTCGCAGACTGCGGCTGGTCCTTCTCTTCATTGCAGGCCTTCCCAGATGTCGAAACTCCTGACGAGACTGGCGCCACGTATGCAGAGAACGCAATCCTAAAAGCGGGATTCTATGCTTCGGCTACTGGCATGTGTGCGCTCGCTGATGATTCGGGATTGGAAGTGGAAGCACTCGATGGCGCGCCCGGCGTTTTCTCAGCACGCTATGCCGGCGAGAACGCCTCCGACGCAGATCGCCGCGCATTACTTCTCTCTGAACTAGCCAAGATTCCCAATGTGAATCGCCGCGCGCGGTTTGTCGCAGCCGTTGCGATCTCCGATGCGAAGGGTACGGTGCTCAACGTCTCTGAAGGCATTTGCGAAGGAACTATCATCTCCTCACCACGCGGCGACGGCGGCTTCGGCTACGATCCATTGTTCGTCCCAGACGGTTTCAACCAAACCTTTGCCGAACTTCCCGAAGACATCAAAAACATCATCAGCCATCGCGCCCGCGCTCTGCTGAACACACGCGATTTCCTGTCCCAGCTTGACCATCTCCAACCCGACTCTTAGAATGCCTCATCCTTCGGGGCGTAGCACAGCCTGGTAGTGCGCTCGGTTTGGGACCGAGAGGTCGGAGGTTCGAATCCTCTCGCCCCGACCA
>DASYPN010000146.1:0-1736 GCA_036006625.1 Pyrinomonadaceae bacterium
AAGAGGAACGCCAAAACTCGTCGCTGATGATTACCGTTTGAGGCGCACCAACTTGTTCATCGCTTGCTTGAAAATCGCGACCGAGTTGAACTCCCACACCCAAAGTGGACAGGAAGTTAGCCGTCACATTCACTGCACGCAGTTGAATCGGATTGTCGCCACTCATGTTCAACTGGGCCCACTGAAAGGCAGCAACGCTTTCGAAAGATTTATTTTGTGCGCGCCAATCAAGCAGATCGGCATACGACAGAGGGGTGCGGTCACCGCCGGCAGCTTCGGCGCCGTGATGCCAGACCAACGCCACTCTCTCTGAATCTTTGAATGGCAATGGTCGCAACAGGACTCCATGGACCACTGAGAAAATTGCTGTGTTAACTCCGATACCGAGTGCGAGCGTGACAACCGCAACTACAGTAAACCCAGGTTGCTTGAGCAATAGACGAGCGCCATAGCGAATATCCTGGATGATAGACGTCATTGAAGTTGCTCCTGACTGAGAGATGAACGGCTGCGAATCGGCATAACCAAACGCCGTACCAGTGCGATTTCGGAGCAGATTAAGAGGTTTTAGGCAGGAGTTCGTCCGCAATCGGGATCGCAAGTCCCAAATGCGGGATACAAAAATCCGTTTTTCAATCCGTATTTATCCGCGGCTTATCACTCACCCGGAACCAGTCGCCGCGGCCATCGTTGGTCCGCAACATCCTCAACATCTCTTCAAATGTGAACGGCCGCGCGCCACGTCGTCCAAACACGGAAATCTGGTTGCCACTCTCATCCACCGCACGATCCCGATCCAGTGGCTTCGAGATACCGAGCGCTTCGCCTTTTGTCTTGAACGTAGCGATCAGCGCCGGTTTCGGACGTGGACTGAACCCCGCATACTCGGGCATCGTCTCCGGCGACGTCAGTTGCACGATGCGCATGCCGTTCTTTCCGTCAGCGACGTATGCAAACAAGCTCGCATTCGTCATCGCTACCTTCACTTGATGTACGTCGTTGAGCATGCCAGCGGCGTTGAACGCCTGGTCGAGTCGTGGACGTTCTGGCTGTTCGACATCGACGATCGCGATTCCCTCCGGTCCATTCGCGACGTACGCGTAGGTGCGCGCGACGTAGACATCGTGCGCGTGGGCCAAGGGCACGAATGCGCCTTCAACAACTCGCGGCTGCTCAGGCATTGTTACATCGACAACCTTCAATCCTTCATCATCAACTACAAACGCGTAGCGAAACTGAATTGCGACTGATTTTGGATTCTTGAAACTGAGACGCGTTACCAGCCGTGGTTTCAGTGGATCGTTGAGGTTGACGATTGCGAGGCCGGTTGTGGTCGTAATGTAAGCGTAATTTCCGGCGATTGTGATGTTGTTGGCGTCGTTGAGTGTGCCGTTCGGATTGAATGTGAGCGCGCGCTTCAGGTAGTTGTTCAGCGGATCACCGTCGAGGAGAGTCGCGGCATTGACGAGGATCAATCCCTCATATTTATCTACGACGTAGAGATAAGCATAAAGCGGATGAATCGGTTGTTCTTCATTCTCCGGGCGTCTCGTGCGCGCCGGATCAACCGCGAGTGTCGTCGGCGCTGCAACGGCCGTCGCATACTTCGTCTTCACCCAGAACTTCTGACCGAAACGCGACACGGGCGCCGTCACGATCCGCTCTGAGAATCCTTTCTGATCGATCTGTGCCACGTCGTAAACACGCAATCCGCCCTCGCCGGCGGCCACATACGC
>DASYPN010000147.1:0-16307 GCA_036006625.1 Pyrinomonadaceae bacterium
GCGTTGCGGCAACGTCGGGTAAACAGATCAAGAAGACTGTCCTCGAACTCGGCGGCAGCGATCCGTTCATCGTGATGCCTTCAGCAAACCTGGACGAAGCAGTCACGACAGCCGTGAAAGCGCGCACTATCAACAATGGTCAGTCGTGCATCGCGGCCAAACGTTTTATCGTCGCCGATGAAATCTATGAAAAGTTCGAAAAGAAGTTTGTCGACGAGATGCGCGCGTTGAAGATCGGCGATCCGATGGACGAATCAGTTGAGATCGGGCCACTGGCAACGCCGCAGATCGTCGACGATCTTGACAAGCAGGTGAAAAAAGCTGTCGCGAGTGGCGCACGTGTCTTAACCGGAGGAAAGAAGATTGATGGACGGGGAAACTTCTTCGAACCAACGGTGCTGGTCGATCTCGATCGCAGGGCGCCCGTTTCGTGCGAAGAGATATTTGGACCAGTGGCGATGCTCTTTCGTGTGGCCAATATCGATGAGGCAATTCAGGTTGCGAATGCAACCCCGTTTGGACTCGGCTCAGCAGCATGGACCAACGACGCCGCGGAACAAGCGAGATTCATCGATGGATTGGAGGCGGGTTCGGTTTTTATCAACGGCATGGTTGCGTCAGATCCGCGTCTGCCGTTTGGAGGCGTGAAGCATTCGGGATACGGTCGCGAACTCGCGGAGTTTGGAATCCGCGAGTTCGTGAACATCAAGACCGTATGGATAGGAAATCACCAGGACGATTCACGCGGAACTAAGGCCGAGTAGGCTTACCGTCCCAGTCGCCCGCGAGTGGAATATCGCCGGCTTGTCCGAAGTTGAAGACGATCTCACCGTCGCCGGCAATGATGGCATTGTTGAGCGCCATCACCGCGGTTACTTGATTGAAGACTCCAATCGTGTCGACTCCGTCGCCGTTCCAATCACCCGCAATCGGCCGTGTGTTGATGTTGCCGAAAACGACGGGTGTAAAATCGACTGTTCCGGCGAAGCCGTTGCTCAGTCTAAAAACTGAAGTCGCATCGGTATACGTTCCAACGCTGTCCTTTCCGTCACCGTCCCAGTCTCCCGTAATCGGTGTGTCTCCATTCTGTCCGAAGACGAACGCGATCTTGCTTACCGGAAAACTGTTGTTGACGTTGACGCCACCAATACCATTCGTCAGGAGCCATTGCCCGGTGGCGGGATTGAACACGCCCGGCGTATCGATTCCGTTACCATCCCAATCACCTGCCACAGCGATCTGTCCTGCTTGTCCAAAGTTAACCGTGATCGTTTTGAAGGCGCTGATTTGTAAAAGGAACTGGCCGGTCGAAGGACGAAACACACCGACCTTGTCAGTGCCAGTACCGTTCCAATCGCCGACGATGGGTTGATCGCCGCTCTGACCGAAGGTGATAAGGTGATCTGCTGCTCCTGTCGTATTCGAATCGCGCAGTTGAAATTGATTGATCGACGAACGAAAAACTCCGATCGTGTCGTTAAAGGTGCCCTGGAATTTGGCGACGAACGCATCCGAGGTTCCGCCATTGAAGGTCGTATCGAAAGCGCCGGCCGTGGTAGGCAAAGTACCCGGAGACGTACCACCGAGAAAAACATTACCTTGCGGATCCAACGCAATCGATTCACCACGTGCGCCACTGCCGCCGAACGTCGTCGAGTAAAGCACCTTCGGCACGACGTTGTTGGCCACCGTGGCTTCGATCTTAGTTAAAAACGCTGTGCCCTGAAGATTCGAAGCTAACGGAAGCACTGCCGGAAATGATGCGCCGGAAGTTGTGCGGCCGGTGACATAGGCGTTGCCGGCGAAGTCGATCGCAATACCCAAACCTTCTTCACCGTCGCTCGGCGTATTTCCATTATTGCCGCCGAGAAAGCTCGAATAGAACAACGCCGTGCCATCGGCGTTCAGCTTGGCAACAAATGCTTCGCCGTTGGTCTGGGTTGAGTCGAAGGCATTGCGCAGCGGGAACGACGCGGCGGAAGAATTACTCGCGCCCGTGATATATGCTCGCTGAAATGCATCAACCGCGACCGACTCGACGCGATCGTTGATGTTGCCGCCAAAATACGTGCTGTAAGTCAGCGAAGCGTTGCCATCGGCTTCCGTGTCGATCTTGGCTACAAATCCATCGAAGCCACCACCCTGGAAAGTAGCTCGCAAAGGAGACAATGCCGGACTCTTTGTTTCCAAGTCCGTCGACGCGGTGCTGCCGACGATATAAGCGTTGCGATCTGCATCGACGGCAATGCCGAGGCCCACATCGTCGCCATCGCCACCGTAATAGCTCGAATACAGCAGCGTGTCGTTGCCGTTGGCAGCAAGCGGATTGAAGACAGCGATGAACGCATCCTTTCCGTCGCCTTCCGAAGCACGCGATCCCTGGAAGCCATGTTTATTCGGCAGTGTGTTGGAAGCCGTTAGTCCTGTAATGTAGATGCGAGTTGAACTATCGACGGCGATTGAGTTTCCGATATCGAATCCACGTTCGCTGTAACGATAATTGGTCCAACCGCCGTAAAAAGTCGAATACACAAGCTGGGTGCCGTCTGCACTGAACATCGTCACAAACGCATCGACCATTCTGTTTGGCTCAAGGCCGCACCAGCTTATGCAGGCGCCATTCCTTTGGTACGCATTAGGAGTAACCGGAAACTTGCTGTCGTCGTCTTCGTTGGTTACCTGACCGGTGACAACTGCGCGGCCGTCGCTGGTCACGGCAATTCCATTTACCTGTGTGCCGCAAACATTTCCAGTACAGAAACCGTTATCGTCGCCGAGGAAGGTCGAATAGAGAACGTCGTCACCGGTTGCATTGAGCCTCGTCACGAATCCCAAATTTGAGATCTGTGTTTGTTGAATAGCATTCTCAAGCGGAAAGGACGTTTCGTCAGACGAGCTTTGGCCCGCGATATAAGCGCGGCCGCTTCCATCCGCAGCCACCGAAAGTCCGGTGTCGGTTGAGTCGCCGCCGATATAAGTTGAGTAGGAGAGAACGGGATCGATCACAAGTGGTTTGCTGATGTCATAAGTGCCGACTTCAAAGCTGACTTCGTGTGTACCTTTGATGAGGTACCTGGCGGGAATGGTTACGCGACCTTGTGGTAGGTCCTGGTAAACCTGCGGTGTGGATTGGACCATTTCTTCGCTGTTCACTTTCATCAACAGGTCGCCTTTGTCACTCGTGCGTAGCTCGTCCGAGCCGGCGAAGAACAGTCGGATCTGTGCGACATCGCTGCAGGGCTTGATTACAAAGTCGTACTCCAGCTTGTTTTGTGATCCATACCAGATCATGTCCACGCCCGGCCAGACGTTGTCGTAACGCACTTTGCGAAACGTCGGAATACCGGTGCGCCACTTCGCGCGATCGTTGCCGATCATGTAGTTGACTTTTCCCTGCAACTCCTGCTCGCCGTTGATTTGTGCGTTTACATCAGCGCCGATGAGTTTCATGCGCAGCGCTGAAGTTTTCTTTTCGCTGTTGCGTAAAGAAAAGACTGCTTCGGTTGTTGTCAGAAAGAGCGTGTAGCCTTTGCCGCGGGAAAGAAACTCGACTGCTTCGTCTGACTGTCCCTGGTTACGTTCAAAGCTGAGCGGCAGCTTGCCGTAGTTCTCACTGGCAGTCATTTTCAACTGGGCTTCGTTGGGAGTTGATGTTGGCTGGCTTGCTGGTGCTGTCGCGTGTGGTTTGGCGGTCACGCGCGGCAGCATCGACATGGGCAGAGCCCACAACAGGAGGAGCATAGGGATGATTTTGATTTTCTGGGCGGAGTTCATGGCGGTTCTCCTTTCAAGAGAATGTGGGTGAATGGGGACAAATGAGCAGTAATCCTTCCGGCGTCTCACTCGAGTGCACCACTCCGGACTCGGCCCAGCGAAAAATCGTGCGGGAGTTTACGTGTGCAAAAATCGCGGCGTCGTCGATGGTCAACATTTCAACCTCGCGCGCGCAGACTGAACACCACGCGACTCTTCGGCGACGGTTGACGATGACCAGTCTCTCTGTCTCAACGGTGATCTCAGTTCGTGTTTTCATATCGTCTCTGGCAGCAGTACGCGGAACAGAACACGGGGATGGAAAAGCGCGGTCGGCGGCACGAGGATGTTGAAGGCTCGCATCAACACACGACGCACAGACACGGAATGCGTCGAGAGTTGGATCACCTGGTCCATGTATCGATGCATGAACCGGTTCATCGCAGTCGGCGCCCCACCTTCAGTCTCGCGATAGCGATAGTCTTCACCGGTCGCCAGCATCCACGGCGCCTCGTTTACCTTTGCGAGTTGCTTTTGAAATCGACGCGATAGACCCGTCAGATCTCCACGTCTGCGCTGTTCGATTAAGTTCTTGTGTAGCGTGACCGCGCCGAGTGACGCGATCGTCATGCCCTGGCCGTAAACGGGATTGAATGCGCACACCGCATCGCCGAGCAGCAGAAAGTTGTGCGGCAACTCTGCGCGATCGTACCGGCGGACTCGATTCTGTGTGGCGCGATGAGTCTTGATCGGCGAGATCGGCTCTGCCGCGCACATCGCGTCGTAGATCGTCGAAACAGGAAGGCTGCGCGCGAACTCAAGAAAACCGGCTTCATCACTGGGTGGGTGATCGCCACCGCCACCAGTCAACGTCACCAGCCAGCGGTTGCCTTCAACTGAGAAGAGAATCGCTCCGCGCTTTCTTTCCGGCGGCGCAGCCTGCACGTACGCACATTTCCAGTCGGCATTGAACGTTTCCGGAATGCGATACAACCTGCTGGCGTAACCGAGGTGTGCGTCGATGATCGTTTCTTCAGGCGCCGTGTAACCGAGATCGCTGAGCCAACGCGGCGCGCGGGATGCTCGACCGGTTGCGTCAACTACCAGATCGGCACGCAGCTCTTTCGCGACTCTGCGATCCGTCTCTGAACTGCGCGGGCAAATCAGCACACCTGCGACCTGATTTTTCGACGGGCCCTGAATCAAACGAAGCACGTCAGTGTTGTCGAGGATCTCGATCCGCGGGTTCTGGCTGACTCGACGCCGCACGTGCAGATCGAGCAGCGGCCGCGTGAACGCGAGGACTTTGAACTCGGAGGGGAATCTGACGCCCCAACCGGCACGCGTGAACCACGCGATTTCGTTCGCCATGTCGACGACCGGCGCGCCAGCGGCGATCATTTCGTCCTGCACACCCGGGAAGAGTTCTTCGAGAATCTGGCGTCCACGAACAAGCAAACCGTGCACGTGATTCGCTTGCGGGATACCGCGGCGCATTTCGCAGTTATCGGTGTAAACGTCGCGTTCGATCAGGGTGACGTGGTCGAAATGGTCGGCCAAAACGCGTGCGGCGAGCAGCCCCGCGAGACTTCCTCCGAGCACCACGGCATGCTTTTCACTTGTCTTCATTGCAAATCCTCCTAAATAATCTGGCTAGTTCGTCGGGTGCTGTGTGAGTGTGCGTGGAAAATACGGGTCTGAGTGGGCTCTCGTATTTAGAGAATCCTGATTTCGCTGTGAGATTCTTTTGAAAGAGTTCTGAAAAAAGCCTTAGTCAGGTTGTTATGAGACGCTTCTATCTATTCGACGGCTTTCGAGTTGACGCATCAGAGCGGCTTCTCTTTAAGGAGAGTCGCGAGGTGTCGCTCACGCCGAAGGTGTTCGACACGCTCCTTGTCCTGCTCGAAAACTCCAGCCACGTCCTAACCAAGAAAGAGCTGATGGAGAAGGTGTGGCCCGACAGTTTTGTCGAGGAAAACAACCTCGCGCAAAACATCTCAATCCTGCGAAAAGCACTCGGCGAAGGTAAGGAAGGCGAGCAATACATTCAGACCGTTCCGAAGCGCGGCTACCGCTTCGTCGGAGACGTCACGACATCAGGCGCTGAAGACGAAAGCGTCATCGTTCGCGAACGAACCCGGGCGAGAATCGTCGTCGAACGCGACGACGAAGACGACCGATCGCCCCCGTTCGGCGCGCGCATAATTGACGTCCCTTCGGCAGAAGCCATTCACCAACTCGAACAACGTCCACCCGAAACGATGTACGCGCGCAGCGGCGATGTAAACATCGCGTACCAGGTCATCGGCGACGCACCGCTCGATCTGGTCTTCGTGATGGGCTGGGTGTCGCACATGGAATACTTCTGGCGCGAGCCGAGTTTCGCGCGCTTCCTTCTTCGGCTCGCATCGTTCTCACGTCTGATTCTTTTCGATAAACGCGGTACGGGTCTTTCGGATCGCGTTCCCATCAATCAACTGCCCACACTCGAGCAGCGCATGGACGACGTACGCGCCGTGATGGATGCGGTCGGTTCGGAACGCGCAGCGTTGTGCGGTGTTTCCGAAGGTGGTCCGATGTGCAGTCTCTTCGCTGCCACCTATCCAGAGAAGACGCTGGCCCTCGTGATGATCGGCACGTATGCAAAACGACTTCGCGACGCAGAGTATCCGTGGGGTCCGACAGCGGAACAGCGCGAACATTTTTTTGAAGTGATGCGGAAGCAATGGGGTGGACCAGTCGGGATCGACGAACGCGCGCCAAGCGTCGCCGGCGATCCACAATTTCGCGACTGGTGGGCCACTTACCTGCGCATGGGCGCGAGTCCGGGCGCTGCCGTCGCCCTTACACAAATGAACGCCGAGATCGACGTGCGCAACGTGTTACCGTCGATACGTGTGCCGTCGCTCGTCATTCATCGCACGGAAGATCAGTGTTTGGAAGTGGAAGAAGGACGCTTTGTGGCAGATCGCATTCCGGGCGCAAAGTTTGTGGAGTTACCCGGCAACGATCATCTCCCGTTTGTCGGCGATCAGGATGCGATTCTCGACGAGGTCGAAGAATTCCTTACCGGTGTGCGACACCACATCGAGCCAGATACTGTGCTCGCAACCGTGATGGTCGCGCGACTCGTAGGCATAAAGGATCTTGTCGACAGGCTTGGACCGGAGCGCTGGGCCGAATGGTGGCGGCGTTTGCATGCGCACATTACGAAAGAGATTGAATGGTTCCGTGGCCGCGAGATCGACATTCTCGAGAATCGTCTGCTTGCGATCTTCGACGGCCCGGCGCGCGCGATTCGTTGTGCTTCTGCGATCACCGAATACGCTTCCCGGCTCGGCGTGCAAACGTGTACCGGTCTTCACACGGGCGAGTGTGAAATCGTCGACGGCCACGTAGCGGGCGCCGCGGCTCAGATGTGTGTGTGCGTGGCGAACGAAGCTGAAGCGGGTGAAATACTCGTGTCGAGTACAGTGAAGGATCTCGTAGCCGGCTCGGGAATTCAATTCGAAGAACGTGGAGTTCACATGTTGTCTGGTTGTGGCGAGTGGCGACTATTCGCAGTGTCGAAATAATCATGTAAATCCTGAAATCATCTTGTAAATCCTGTCCAGCTATACTCTAAAGGTAAAGTTAGACAGGATTCACAGGATTCTTCAGGATATGAGGAAAGATTATGCAGGAATTCGAAAAGCTCGGCGTCTTCTATCTCGGCAAAAATAAATCAAACGACGATCTGCTCCTCTACGACTCGAAGGATCTCGTCACGCATGCGGTCTGCGTCGGCATGACCGGTAGTGGGAAAACCGGTCTCTGTATTTCGCTGCTCGAAGAGGCCGCGATCGATAGCATCCCCGCAATCATCATCGATCCCAAAGGCGATCTATGTAATCTACTACTGCAGTTTCCCAACCTTGCGCCGCAAGACTTCGCACCGTGGGTTGAGGAAGGCGTCGATCCAGCACAACAAGCGACACTCTGGAAAGAAGGTCTCGCGAAGTGGGGCGAAGACGGCGAACGTATCAGGCGACTGCAGGACGCCGCCGACTTTCGCATCTACACACCGGGCAGCAACGCCGGCTTGCCCGTTTCAATTCTCAAATCATTCGCGGCGCCACCCGAAGCAATAAGGCAGGACAACGAATCACTCGCCGAACGAATCAGCACGACGGTCACCAGTCTGCTCGCCCTCGTCGGGGTGGAAGGAGATCCGGTGCGCAGTCGCGAACACATCCTGATTTCAAACATCCTCAATCAGGAGTGGGCCAACGGAAAAGATCTCGACATCGCCGGGCTAATTCAAAAAGTTCAATCACCATCGATAACGAAGATCGGCGTGATGGATCTTGACTCGTTCTTTCCTGCGGGCGACCGCTTCCAACTCGCGATGGCGCTCAACAATCTTCTCGCGTCGCCGAGTTTTGCGAGCTGGATGGAAGGCGAAGCGCTCGATATTCCGAAGTTTCTTCACACTGAAAGCGGCAAACCGCGTCTCTCGATCTTTTCAATCGCGCATCTCGGCGACGCTGAGCGCATGTTCTTTGTGTCGCTGCTGCTGAATCAGGTGCTCGGTTGGATGAGAACACAGTCGGGCACGACGAGCCTGCGCGCGATTCTCTACATGGACGAGATCTTCGGTTACTTCCCGCCCGTCGCGAACCCGCCGTCGAAACTGCCGCTGCTGACACTTTTGAAACAGGGTCGAGCGTTTGGCCTCGGCGTTGTGCTTGCAACACAGAACCCGGTCGATCTTGATTACAAAGGACTGGCGAACACAGGCACATGGTTTATCGGTCGCTTGCAAACAGAGCGTGACAAAGCGCGAGTGCTCGAAGGACTCGAAGGCATTGCGGCAGGCACGGGCCAGAAATTTGATAAGCAAGCGATGGAACAACTCCTCGCGGGTCTCGACAAGCGCATCTTTCTGATGAACAACGTACACGACGACGCGCCTGAATTGTTCGAAACACGTTGGGCGCTGTCGTACCTGCGTGGTCCACTGACGCGCGCGCAGATCAAGTTGCTGATGGATCCTTTGAAACAGACCGCACCGCCTGCTTCGGCGCCGGCTTCGGTTGCTGCTCCTGCACCTGTTGCGAGCGCGCCGGCAAAGAACGAGCGCGCGCTTCTGCCACCTGACATCACGCAGTACTTCATTCCCGTCCGCGGATCGGGTGATGCGAGTGCACGTCTGACCTATCATCCAACACTCCTGGGCGCTGCCGAGGTTCGTTACAGCGATTCGAAAAATCTCGAAATGACTCAGCAGGTCACGTTGCTTTGCCCATTCAATGATGGTCCAGTAGGTTTCGACTGGAGCACCGCCCAGACCCTTGATTTACCGATTGAAGATCTCGAATCGGATGCGCAAGCGGGAGCGCAGTTCGTCGAAGCGCCGGCTGATGCGACAAAAGCAAAGAGCTATGCGAACTGGCGTAAAGATCTCGCGAGCTGGCTTTATCGAAACCAGCGGTTGGAGTTGCTCGAGAGTCCGACACTGGAGATCGTCTCGAATCCGGGTGAGAGCGAACGCGACTTTCGCTTACGTCTGCAGCAGCTCGGACGAGAGCAACGCGACGATGCAGTCGAAAAGCTGCGACGCAAGTACGCGCCGAAGATGGAACAACTTGAAGACCGAAAACGTCGTGCTGAGCAGGCGGTCGCACGCGAGGCGGAGCAAGCGAAAGGTCAGAAAGTGCAGACCGCGATCTCGTTTGGCGCGACGCTGCTTTCGTCTTTCCTTGGTCGTAAGCGAGCCAGCCTCTCGACAATCGGCAGAGCAACGACCGCCGTGCGCGGTGTGGGCCGTTCGATGAAGGAATCACAGGACGTCGATCGGGCTGAGGACAACGTGGCAGTGATATCGCAGAAGCTCACGGATCTGGAGGCGGAGTTTCAGTCGGAGACAGCCGCTCTCGAACGCTCTTTCGATCCGCAAACAGAACAACTCGAGAAGGTCAGCCTAAAACCGACGAAAGCAAACATCGCAGTCAAGCTGGTTACACTTGCGTGGGCGCCTTACTGGGATGCCAAACCAGCGTGGGAGTAAGATCTTTATCCACAGATTACACAGATTATGAAAACATCACTCAAGTATGGACTGCTGATCGCAGTCCTGGCCATGGCGTGGGTACTCATTGCGCACAACGTAATCAGCAATCCAGCGTCGATGGTGCACCAGCTTGGCACTCCGATTATCTTCAACGTGCTCCAGTTCGCACTGATCTACCTCGGCATCAAAGCCGTTGAGCGAGAGAAAGGCGATCGACTGACATTTAAAGAGGGATTAAAGACTGGAGTCGGGATTTCAGTCGTTTATGGGCTCGCACTTTCGCTGTTCTTTGCAGTTGTGCTCGCAGTGATAGGATCAAAATGGATGGCGGTTGAGCCTGGTGCACGCGGAGGCAGCGTGTCGCGGTCACAAATTGCCCAGGCATTCGTGGGATTGTTTCTCGGCTTGGTGGTCTTTGGCCTGATCTATTCGACCGTGATCTCGTTCTTTCTCGCCAAGCGGCACTCTGAAGAACGGTCATAGGTCCTATTGGTCCTATAGGATCTGTTCACGGCACCAACACGACCTTCCCGATATTCTTTCGCTCTTCGAGTCGCCGGTGCGCTTTGCCTGCCTCATCAAACGAAAAGACCTGATCGACGTGTGGTTGGATCCATTCCTCGTCGACACCGCGCAGAATGTCGCGCATCCACACCGCGACTTTCTCCGGTTCGTGCCACATGTGACCGAGGTTCAGACCAAAGACACCGCGATTCTTATTCAACAACGGTAACGGATGAAACCACGGCATCTGAATCGCAGCCTTGAGCATTTTGAGTTTGCCGGAAATTCCGTTTGCCGAAGCTGTCGAAACTCCAAACATCCCTAGACGTCCCGTATGTCGCAGCGATGCATAACTCTTTTTCCAGTGCGCGCCACCAATCGGATCGATAATCAGATCCACTCCGAGACCGTTGGTGAGTTTCTGCAGCTCCGGCTGCCAGTCCTGTTTGCGATAATCGATGGGATGGTCCAACCCGCGCTCTTTTAGAAACTGATGTTTACTCCCGCTGGCAGTTCCGTAAGTGACTGCACCCACCTTCTTCGCGATGTCGAGTGCCGCAAGCCCGACTCCACCGCCGGCGTTGTGAATCAACACGGATTCACCGGTGTGTAAAGAACCCATCACGATAAGCAGCGCGTAAGCAGTCAGATAGTTCACCGGAATCGCGGCCGCTTGCTCGAAGGTCAGCTTCTCGGGTTTCTCAAACATCTGCGCAGCTTTCACTGCCACAAGTTCCGACTGCCCACCAAAACGCGTCATCGCGACCACAGACTTGCCGACGAAAGAGCTATTCACATCTTTGCCGGCACTCTCAACGACGCCACTAACCTCGTATCCCATCACACACGGCTTCGGCGGTCCATCGGGATATAGACCCTGCCGCGCCAGGATGTCCGCGAAATTTAACCCTGCCGCACGCACCTTGATTACAACCTCATCGTTGCGTGGTGTGGGATCGGGTTTCTCCTGCACTTTGAGGACATCAATGTCGCCGTTTGCGGTCGTTACAATTTGTCGCATAGACCGATATTATCAGTTCTGATCCGCGTCATCAGTGTTAATCTGTGGCTAAATATGAGACTAACTTTATTACTCGCTCTACTGGTCTTATTCTCAGGTTGCACGGGGAGCCCTCAAAGTAAACAACTCACCCTCGCAGTAGTCTCCGGAGTTGAAGGTGAAGCGCTCAAGCAGGCGGCCGCCGACTATGAAAAGCAGACCGGCACTCACGTCTCTGTCGCAGAGTTTCCTTATTCAAATCTTTTTGAGAAAGAATTAATAGATCTCAAAGCCCGGACCGCCGCTTACGACCTGATCATGCTCGACGATCCGTGGTTCCCGCGTTTCGCCCACGAACAGGTACTGACCGACCTCACTCCCTTTCTGCAAAAACGTGGGAAATCCGGGCCTGACAGCGATTTTGTCGAGACGTCGCTGGCCCTCTGCCGTCACCCGTATAAGACCGGCTCTCTCTACGCTCTTCCCTACGTCGGTAACTCGCAATTATTTTTCTATCGTAGAGATCTTTTTGAGAAATATTTGATGAAACCACCATTGACATGGGACGACGTGCTGATGGCCGCCAAAACAATCCAGGAGAAAGAAACAACAGGCGCGAATGGCGGACAAGTCTATGGCTATGTCGAGCGCGCCGCGCAAGGTAACGCTGCCGTTGCGGACTTCATGCCGATCTTCTGGGCTTTCGGCGGTGAGATGTTCGACGCGAATGGAAAGCCCACCGTCAACAGTCCACAGGGGATCGCGGCACTTCAGTTCATGATCGATTTGGGAAAATACTCGCCGCCGGGTTATGCGAGTTTCAATGCCGACGATGTTGGTGCACACCTGTTGCAGGGAACTGCGGCGATGTCGATCAACTGGCCCGCGTGGATCAGTTCGTTCAGCGATCAGGCGAAGTCGAAGGTGATCGGAAAGATGGAGTTCACAACGTTGCCAGGTGCGGAGAAGTCGGGTCACGCCGAAATCGGTAACTGGCTGATTGCGATCCCGCGCGATTCACATAACGCAGAGGCGGCAGTCGATTTTTTGCTTTGGGCCACGAGCGCCGAACAGATGAAGCGCTCGGCGCAACGTGGCAATCCACCGACGCGCAAATCGCTCTTTCAGGATCCAGAGCTGGTGGCAAAGTATCCCGCGTATCCAGCGCAATTGCGTTCGCTCGAAAGTTCGAGACCGCGCCCTCGCACTCCTTACTGGAACGAAATCGAAAACGCTTTCGGTATTTTTCTTTCGAAGGCCAACAGCGGCGATCTCACGGCCGAGGAAGCCATGAATCAGGCGAATGCAGAAATCGAGAAGATTCTTCAGCGCGCTCAATAAGCGCGAGCTGCTGTTGCCTGCACTCTTTCTCGCACCGGCGCTCGCGGTGCTCCTCGCACTCTCAATCTATCCGCTCATTTATTCGATTACGATCAGTCTGCAACAAGAGACTGTAGCGGGCATAACCTGGGGGCTCGGAAACTTTGCGCGTCTCTTTTCTGACAACTTCTTTCTAACCGCACTGGGCCATACGTTTATCTACGCGATCTCGGCACTCGTGTGCGAGTTTCTTCTCGGACTTGGTCTCGCGCTGTTACTGAACAATCAGATTCGCGGTCGTGGAGTGTTTCGTGCGAGTTTGCTGATCCCGATGATGCTGCCGTCGGTGGTGGTCGGAGTGGTCTGGCGTCTCATGTTGAATCCAAACTTCGGCTCCATCAATGGAACACTCAAACAAATTGGCATTAACACCGAGAGCTTAACGTGGACGGCGTCGCCGAAGCTCGCGATGCTCTCTGTGATCGCGGTGGATGTTTGGCAATGGACGCCGTTTGTCTTTCTCGTGCTGCTTGCAGGACTGCAAGCGATTCCACAGGAACCATATGAAGCCGCGCTGATTGATGGTTCGAGTCGCTGGCAAACCTTCTGGCATGTAACGCTGCCGTTGCTGAAGCCGTCGATCCTGATCGTTCTGTTGCTGCGCACGATGGATTTGCTGCGTGTGTTTGATCAGATATTTATTTTGACTGAAGGCGGACCAGGATTCGCGACTGAGACCATCAGTCTTTACATCTATCGCACGGCGTTTCGGTTTTTCGATTTTGGTTATGCGGCGGCGATGTCGTTTGTGTTGCTCGCGCTGACAAACGTGATCAGCGCTATTTATATCCGACTAATTCAAGCTGAACCGAACTGAGCGCCACCCTGGAGTGCGCCAACTTGTTGGCGCTTTAGTAAACCGATGAGAACGCGAACTAGAGAGAAATACCAAAGCGCGAACAAGTTGGCGCACTCGAAGGCGACGGCCTTGCTGCGATACGTGGCGTTGGTTGCAGCGCTCTTGTTCTCGCTCGCACCTGTTTACTGGATGCTGACGATCTCTTTGAAGACTGAGGTCGAGCAGTTTGCCAGTCCACCACCGTGGTTTGTTTTTACTCCTACACTCGAGCATTACTACGACGCATTCGTTGCGCGCGGTTTCGGAGACTACCTGCTCACCAGCGCGATCGTCGCCGTCGCTTCAACAGCGTGTGCACTCATCATCGGCACACTCGCGGCGTACGCACTCGCGCGGTTTGAACTGCCCTGGCGACTCAATCGCAGGCTCTCTTTGTGGATTCTTTCAACGCGCATGTTTCCAGCCATCGTCACTGCCGTCCCGCTCTTTCTCATGATGCGTGACCTGCGACTGCTCAACACGCGTGCATCGCTGATCATCGTCTACACCGGCTTCAATCTGCCGTTTGTTGTGTGGATGATGCGCGGTTTTTTTGCCGATCTACCGCGCGATCTCGAAGAAGCGGCGCTCGTCGATGGTGATTCTCGCCTCGGCGCACTCGTGCGCGTGGTACTGCCGTTGGTAACGCCGGGTCTGGCTGCCACAGCAGTATTCTGTTTGATCGTTTCGTGGAATGAATTCCTGTTTGCGCTCGTCTTGACGCAGACTGATGCGGCGATGACGTTGCCGGTGGGAATCGCCGGCCGCGTGACTCAATACGAGATCAAGTGGGGCGTAATGAGCGCCGCGGCTTCGGTGGCGATCATCCCGATCCTCGTGTTTGCACTATCCGTACAGAAATACCTCGTGAGAGGTTTGTCGATGGGAGCCGTCAAAGGTTAGATGGGCATCGAGTTCAGGAATGTGAACAAGACATACGGCGACAACTGCGTCGTCGACGATTTGTCGCTGACAATCGACGACGGCGAGTTCATCGTATTGCTTGGTCCATCGGGCTGCGGCAAGACGACGACTCTGCGAATGCTTGCCGGTCTCGAATCTGTCACCTCTGGCGATATTTCAATCGACGGCGAACGTGTTAACGATGTACCTACGCAGCATCGCGACCTGGCGATGGTGTTTCAGAGTTACGCCCTCTATCCGCACATGACGATTGCCGAAAACATCGGCTACCCGCTGCGCGTCCGCAAACTCGACAAACCTGAACGCGCCGCACGTGTGCAGCGCGTGGCTGCGATGCTCGAAATTGAAACGCTCCTCGATCGCAAACCACGACAACTATCCGGCGGCGAACGCCAACGTGTCGCGCTCGCGCGTGCAATCGTGCGCGAACCGCGTGCGTACCTGATGGACGAGCCACTCTCAAATCTCGACGCGCGTCTGCGCGTGCAGATGCGTGGCGAGTTAAAACGTCTTCAGCATCAACTCAGAACCACGACGATTTACGTCACACACGATCAGGCGGAGGCAATGACACTGGCGTCTCGTGTGGCAGTGATGAAGAAAGGCCGGCTACAGCAATTCGACGCGCCGATGAATATTTACAACCATCCGGTGAATCGATTCGTCGCGGAGTTTGTCGGCAGTCCGAGTATGAACTTCATTGAAGGATCACAGTTAACAATAGGCATTCGGCCCGAACATATTCAGGTGCTGTCACAACCACAGGACGGCGCGATTCCCGCGACGGTTTACGTGACAGAGCAAATGGGAAATGAGACTTTCGTTTTTCTTACGGTCGGTACTAACAGGTTGATTGCCCGCGCGCCTGCTGACTTTCGCGCTGCGGATGAGAGTCGAGTCTGGATCACGATTAGCAAAGACAAAACTCATTTCTTTGATCCGGTTTCGGGAGAAAAGCGGGCCACAGATAACACGGATTGGATCCGCATTTTGTCCGTGTCATCCGCAGCCTGATTTATTCAGTTATAAAAAAAGCGCGCCATCCTTCTTGACTTTATCCTGACAGCAGAATAATGTGCCCCCACTCCTTGAGAGCAGGGCCCGGCTGTGTGCAGCACACTACCTTCTGCGTGCTCGTCGTGCCTCAACAGCTAACACGTGCGGAAAATTTTGGGATCCGGTGATCTCCAGTCCCAAGCTCTCTCTGCAGGACCGTTCTTCCAAGAAAAGGAAAGCAAGAAAGGACTTTAAGCATGAAAAAGATTACCCTGGTTAGTTGTGTACTACTAGTTGTGATCGCCCTGCTGGTTTCCTCGCGCTGGGCTACTGCAGTCGATGCACCGAGCCCAGACACTCTCCCTATCGCCGATACCAGTCTCGCAGTTGCTCTGTCTGTCCAGGACATGGTCAACCAGTCGGACGTCATCGCCATCGGCAACTGCGTAGAAACCAGGAGCGTTTGGGTTGATCGCACTTTAGTAACGCTTGCTACCGTGTCAATAAGTGAAAGTCTCAAAGGAAATGAAAGCTCAACTATCACCGTTGCGCTACCGGGAGGCGTGGACGCCAATCGCAAGATTCCCATTGCCATGACCTATCCGGGCGCCCCACAAATGACGCCGGGTGAAAATGTTTTTCTGTTTTTGACTGCTACTGGCGAAGTTCCGGGTAGCTATACCGTTGCCGGCTTCTCTCAAGGAAAATTCTCCATCATCACCGATGAAGACGGGCTGCAGGTCGTCTCTCGCGATCTGCGACAGACCTCGCTGAAGAGCGATAACGGAATCCGTCGTGGCCAAAACAACACGATTCCGCTCGACTCGTTGAAGAATGAAGTCAGAGGTTATCTGAAAAAT
>DASYPN010000148.1:0-5263 GCA_036006625.1 Pyrinomonadaceae bacterium
CTCGTCGATATCACGACCAAACCCGGTGTGAACGCGTGGCACGGCTCGTTCAACTTCGGATTTCGCGATGAGGCGATGAATGCTCGTCAGGTGTTCGCGCCGTTTCGCGGTCCGGAACAGCAACGGCGGTTCGGTCTTTCACTCGATGGTCCGATCTGGAAGAATCACACGTCACTCTTTCTGAATGCCGAAGGTTCGTTGTTCTTCGATGCGCGTCCAATCTTTGCGACATT
Organism: Pyrinomonadaceae bacterium; assembly: GCA_036006625.1. GTDB lineage: Bacteria > Acidobacteriota > Blastocatellia > Pyrinomonadales > Pyrinomonadaceae > PSRF01. Next base: position 234 of record DASYPN010000148.1, read on the forward strand.
GCCGACCGGAACGCTCCAGGATCTCGCATACCGGCCTTCAAGACGACTCAATCTCGACGCACGTCTCGAACATGCGCTGACAAAAACCCACACCTCGCGATTTCAGTTTCAACGCAATGCGAGTTTGCAGAACAATCTCGGTGTCGGTGATTTCGATCTTCCCGCGCGTGGCTATTCACAGGAGCAAACTGAATACATCGCGCGCCTTGGCGATTCGGGTGTGTTCGGGAAGAAGTTTTTCAACGAAACACGTTTGCAGGCGCGTTGGATCACCACTGAGTCGCGTTCGGTGAGTCTGGGCCAAACGATTCTCGTTCCCGGCTCGTTCAACGACGGCAGTGCACAGAGAAGCGGCGGTCGCAGGTCTCTCGATTTTGAACTTGCTGACAACGTCGATTATGCGCTCGAGAAACACGGACTTCGTTTCGGCGCCCAACTCGAAGCGGGCGGCTATCGCAGTAACGATAGGACCAACGCATTTGGCACGTTCCAGTTTGCAGATTTGGAGGCTTACGAAGCAGGACTGCCGACGCAGTACACGCAACGTATCGGCGATCCGGCGGTGAAGTATCGTCAATATCAATTTGGCTGGTACGTTCAGGACGATTTCCGTGTGCGCAAAAATCTGACCCTGAGCTACGGCGCGCGTCATGAAGTGCAGAATAATGGGCCGGGTAAGTTCAACGTCGCGCCGCGTTTCGGTTTTGTTTGGTCACCATTGAAGAGTGGAAGGATCACTTTGCGAGGTGGCTCAGGCATTTTTTACGACTGGTTCGCAGCGCAGACTTACGAACAAACGCTGAGAGTCGATGGCCAGCGACAAAGGGATCTCGTGATCGCCAATCCAGGTTATCCGAATCCTTTCAGCGGCGGCATGCAGACAGTGCTGCCTCCCAGTCGAATCCAGACTGATCCTGATTTGCAGATTCCGTACATCATTCAGAGTTCAATCGGTGTGGAGACAAACCCGTTCAAGTTGTTTCGACTGACAACCAATTATCAGTATCAACGTGGAGTTCATCTGCTGCACGGCCGCAACTTGAATGCGCCTGTCGCGGGGCTGGGCCGGCCCGATCCGACGGTCGGTAACATCACGAACATTGAGTCATCTGCTTACCAATCGAGTCACCGGCTGATGATCGGCGTAGGTCCGGCGAAGTTTGTTCAGGGACTATTCTGGAACATCAATTACCTGCTGATGAAGAACACCAACGAGGCTGACAGCACGTTTAGTTTGCCTTCGAATAACTTCAACCTGCACGCGGATCGTGGTCCGGCAGCAAACGATTTCCGTCACCTGATTTCCGGATTCATCAGCAAACGACTACCGCAGGGATTCAATATCTCGACGATCTTTCAGGCGACGTCGGCCCTGCCGTACAACATCACCACGGGATTCGATAATAACGGCGACACTGTAATCAACGACCGTCCGTTTGGTGTCGGCCGAAACAGCGCTCGTGGTGCTTCGCGCTGGGAAATCGGTTCGCGTTTGAGTTGGGGAAAAGACTTTGGCCCCGAGCAACAACAGACCGGTGGACCGCAAGTCAGGATGGTCCGCATCGGCGGCGGTGATGGCGCGGCGCCACCTTCATTCGGAATGGGCTCCACGAAGAAATACCGGCTCGAGTTCTACGCGCAGGCCTTTAATCTCCTGAACCATGCGAATCTGGGCACGTTTTCGGGTGTTCAGACTTCGCCCTTCTTCGGTCAGGCGACCTCGGCGCAGTCACCACGCCGTATGGAATTAGGATTACGGTTCAATTTCTAATCCACAGATTTCGCAGATTTGCTGTGTAATCTGTGGAAGGGTTGCGACGCGAAAATCCGTCCGCTACAATGACGGGTTTTCGCTATGGCCATTGATCGCATCAGTGTTAGGGGCGCACGCCAACACAACCTTAAGAACATTAACGTCGACATCCCTCGCGATCGCTTCACTGTAATCACTGGTCTGTCCGGCTCCGGCAAATCGTCCCTCGCTTTTGACACAATCTACGCTGAAGGCCAGCGTCGCTACGTCGAATCGCTCTCGGCCTACGCGCGCCAGTTCCTGGATCAACTCGAAAAGCCGGACGTTGACTCAGTTGACGGTCTCTCGCCTGCGATCTCCATCGAACAGAAGACAGTCTCGCGTAGTCCACGCTCAACCGTCGGAACAGTGACGGAGATCTACGACTACATGCGTCTGCTGTTCTCGTCGATCGGCATCCCGCATTGTCACATCTGCGGCGCCGCAATCACGCGACAGAGTGTCGATCAAATTGTTCAGGCCGTGCTCGCGCTACCGGAAGGCGAACGCGTGATGGTGCTTGCGCCGATCGTTCGCGGTCGCAAAGGAGAGTTTAAGAAAGAACTGGAAAAACTCGCGAAGGAAGGATTTCTGCGCGCGCGTGTCGACGGCGAGTTGCTGTCGCTCGACGAAGAGATTCGTCTCGACAAGCGAAGAAATCATTCGATTGAAGCAGTTGTAGATCGCCTGTTAATTAAGAACGGTATTCGCGAGCGGCTCACTGATTCGATTCGAACTGCGCTGAAGCTCACAGGCGGTGCAGTGCTCATCTCGATCGTCGACGGCGAGGAGAAACTTTATTCGGAGCGGATGGCATGCGTGAACTGCGGCATAAACGTTCCGCCACTCGAGCCGCGGTCATTCTCTTTCAACTCCGCGTACGGCGCGTGCAAACGTTGTCATGGACTCGGAACAGTGATGGAGATCGACTCCCTAAAGTTGATTCCCGACTCGCGCCAGACACCCGACAGGCTCGGATACATGGGCACTCAGGATAAGCAGGGCTCAGCTTATCTTCGTAGCGCCCTACTCGCAGTCTGCAAACATTTCAACGCCGATCCGAAGACGCCTTATGAAGATCTCTCAAAGGAAGTCCGTGACGGATTTCTAAATGGGGTCAGCGGGAAGATTACTTTTAATCAAGGGCTCTACTCATATCAGAATGAGTGGAAGGGTGCGCTTCCATGGTTGAAGGAGCGACTCAACGAAGCGCCTTCGGAAAAAGTCAGAATCGCACTCGACGAGCTCGTTTCGCCGTCGGTGTGTAGCGAGTGCAATGGACGACGGCTGCGATCTGATTCACTGTCAGTGCAAGTCGGTGGGCGCGGGATCGCGGAGTATACGTCTTTGCCGATCGAAGACGCCGTCACAGCATTTGAGCAGATTCAACTCAATACTCGTGAAGAACAGATTGCCGGTTCGATCTTGCGAGAGATAAGGAGCCGGCTGCGCTTTCTGAAGACGGTCGGTTTGGGCTATCTGACGCTCGACCGGTCGTCGTCAACACTTTCAGGCGGTGAAGGTCAACGCATCAGACTGGCAACTCAGATCGGTTCGCAACTGCGCGGCGTTCTTTACGTGTTGGACGAACCGTCGATCGGACTTCACCCGCGAGACAATCAGAAGCTGCTCGAAACACTGTCAGCACTGCGCGATCTCGGCAACACGGTGCTCGTAGTCGAACATGACGAGGAGACAATCAGACGGGCTGATTACGTCGTCGATCTTGGTCCAGGCGCCGGCGCCCATGGTGGAAAGGTTGTCGCAGTCGGAACCGCGGCTGACGTCGCTGATAATCCGGAGTCGATCACGGGACTCTACATTCGTGGCGCGAGAAAGATTGAAGTGCCGGCAGAGCGACGCGCGCCGAATGGGAAGTACCTGACGATCACGGGCGCGTACGCGAATAATCTCAAAGAGATCGATGTTTCGTTTCCGCTCGGTTTGCTAACTGTTGTGACTGGCGTCTCAGGTTCAGGTAAGTCCACGCTCGTCGAAGACATTCTCTATCACGCACTCGCGCAGCATCTTTACGGCTCACTGACGGAGCCCGGACCATACAAAGCCATCGAAGGACTAGAACACGTCGATAAAGTCATTGAGATCGATCAGTCGCCGATCGGTCGCACACCGCGGTCCAATCCCGCCACGTACACCGGCTTGTTCACGCCGTTGCGTGAGCTTTACGCGATGCTACCTGAGTCTCGAGAACGCGGTTACAAACCGGGCCGCTTTTCTTTCAATGTTAAAGGTGGGCGATGCGAGGCGTGTGAAGGCGACGGCATGAAACGTATCGAGATGAACTTTCTCCCCGATGTGTACGTGCTTTGTGATGTGTGCCGCGGTGCCCGATACAATCGTGAAACGATGGCAGTGAAGTACAAAGGCAAGTCAATTGCAGACCTGCTCGATACGACCGTCGAGGAAGCCCATCCGTTGCTGGAAAACATTCCGCAGATTAATCAAAAGCTTCAAACACTGCTGGACGTCGGCCTCGGCTACATCAAGCTGGGCCAGTCAGCAACGACACTCTCCGGCGGCGAAGCACAACGCATCAAGCTCGCTAAAGAACTTTCAAAACGTGCGACCGGCAGGACCATCTACATCCTCGACGAACCCACGACCGGACTGCACTTCGCAGACGTACACAAACTCCTCGACGTCCTGCAGCGACTGGTTTCACTCGGAAACACAGTGCTCGTCATCGAACATAATCTCGACGTGATCAAATCCGCCGACTACATTATCGATCTTGGCCCGGAAGGCGGCGAACACGGCGGCCGCGTCGTCGCAGCCGGCACCCCCGAAGAAGTCGCCCGCTCCCGCCGCTCCCACACCGGCCACGTCCTGCGCCCTCTGCTCAACGGTCGACTATCGCGCAACGGCAACGGGAATCATCATTCGTAGTCGTTAAAAACCTGTGTTCCTGGAGATGTTATAATTTCCGACGCATGGAGAAGCCTGTCCAAATTTTCAAGTCATTTGCGGAGGCGGTAGAAGCTGAAAGGAAGTATTATCAGTCATTAACTCCAGCACAGAGAGTTCAGATTTTGTTACTCCTTAGAAATCTACATCATCCGCATAATGATGGAAGACTTAAGAGAGTCTATCGAGTTATTAAACTCGGCGAACCTGAAGCCACAGATCTTCACGGATGAATTACGGATAAATCCGTTCCTAATCCGTAAAATCTGTGGCTAAAATTGATGCCATCCATTTACGACGATCTGAAACCGCT
>DASYPN010000149.1:0-4724 GCA_036006625.1 Pyrinomonadaceae bacterium
AAAGGGAGTGGACGTCCGAATCTTTTGTCAAAGAATGTGAGCGAACAATTCCATCCGATGAACAGGGCTCAGCTTGCAAATGCTCGCGAGCATGTCCTGAATTTCAAACGGCTTTGCAAAAAAACCATCGGCACCGCGCGCAAAACAGGCACGACGTGTTTCGGTCGTGGCGTTGGAGCTCATTATCAAAACTCGCGAGTTCGCGAGGTGACCCTTGATGTACTCCAGCAGTCGCAGACCACTCGCGGTCGAATCTTTTTCCGGAGGCATCTGCAAGTCCAATATCGAAATATCGGGCTTGTAAAAAGTGGCCCGCCGAATCGCGGTCTGTAAATCGTTTGCCGTCACCACGTCGTACTCATCACACAGCGTCCAGTAAAGCTGCTGCGTGATCTGGGAGTCGTCGTCGACTATCAAAATCCTGGGCTTCATTCCGGGAACGTTCCTTCCTTGCTGACGTTACGGTAGAGCAAAGGTCGTACCGTTTAGTCGATCTAAGTACGAACGCAGGAAACAAAGCGGATTTGCGGGATTGCAGGAGATTTTGCGTGACTTTTGCTGTCTACGGATGTGGACACCCTGTAGACATTGAGCCACAGATTTACACCGATCTTATTGCTGAGGTGGCTTAGTGGGCTTGGGCTTTGGAGGAGGTGGCGGCTCGTCGTCGTCTTCGCCGACTTCATCGACGACCTTCAACTCAGCGCCAAACTTCTGATAACTACGAAACTTGATATCGTTCCGGCTCTGAAGCACGAACTTCGGATTAACGGTCGTCAATAGGATTTCGGAATGAGTCGGCAGCAGATACTTGCGCTCGTTGATCTGCACCCAGTCGTAATCGATCAAACTGCTCGCAGCCGTTATCGGAAAATCGGGAGGAATCTCAGACGCAATCTGTTCAAAGCGGACGACACGATCCAACTCGCGATCGATCCACAACCGACCACGCGACCCGACAACCGCGCGAGCGCCGGTATCCGAGAGACTCAATGTCAGTTGTGAGTTGTCTTTCTTAACTACGTATTCGTAAACGACTGTCCTTTTGCCAAGGATGACATCCGTATCGACCATCCGGAATTCAGTCTTAGCTTCCGGCTTGAAGATGTCCGCTTGCGCCGAGATGTATTCCACCCCACTCGACGACGCACCTTTCGGGACGTTCTTGCTGTAGTCGCGACTCGCCTCCGACTGCTCCGGACCCGGAGGCATTCCGTTGACGGTCAGGATCTTGTACTCCTCACCGACGTTCGCACGATAACCGACTGCGATCGTGAGGTTGTCCTGTGGGATCCAGTTGGCCGTTTGTCCGTAAGCGACGGAGCGCTTGATGATCTGCTTCACGAGGAAGTCCGGCATCGCGTTGGCGGCGGCCAGAGTCACGTTGCGCGTACGTTCGAGAAGCTCTTGTCCTTCAGTTTCGGATGGAAGTGCGGAGGCTTTCGGATTCACACGGCGGCGCTCGGCTTCTTCGAGCGTACGTCGCAGCAGCGAGTCGTTACCACTTTTCGTAGAAACGAGCGAGCGCATGCCGTCGGTTAAGGGAAAACCGATGCCCCGTGTTCTGACCTGTTCGACAACTTCGTCGCGCATGTTTGGGTTGCGCTGGAGTTGGTAGAGCAGGGCGACGAATTCCTGATTGGTCAGTGGTTTTGGGTCCTGCGCCAGAAGCGGGACACACGACGCCAAAATAATAATTGCTAAAAGGAGTTTATTAATGCGGAGCATTGCACCTTCCGATGGACTTTGACCAAGCGTGGTTGCCTAGGAAGGATAAGGCGGAAGGAAGTTTCACGCAAAGGCGCAAGGATTCGCAAAGACGCAAACCAAGTCGATTACTCCGTCTTTGCGAACACTTTGTGCCTTTGCGTGAAACTCTTTAACTGCAAAGTGTCTCGATAGCCGTCTTCAAAATCTCGGCGCAGCGCTCAAGTTCATCCACAGGCACAAATTCGCCGGTGCGGTGCGCCTCGCGGATGTCGCCGGGGCCGATTACGACGGATTCACTGCCTAAAAGCATCATCTGCGCGGCTTCAGTGCCGAACGCAACGGTTCCGGATTCTTTGCCGCTTGCGCGTTCGAGAAGTTTGACCAACGGCGAATCGGGGGCAGTTTCGAAGCCGGTGTCCTGACGACTCGCGTCGACTTCGCATTGAAAGCCCGGATCGAGTTTCGTCTCTTCTTCAATTGCCGCCTGGAAGAGATTGAGCACCTGATCGGAAGGTTGCGATGGGATGGGTCGCCATTCGAGTGTGAAACGACACTCACCGGCGAGCACATTCTTGGCGGAGCCACCGTGGATGAGACCAATGTTCAGTGTCGTGTAAGGCGGATCGAATGCAGGATGCTGGTCTTCTTTGAGTTTGGTTGCAATGGATTCCAATCGATTGATAAGGCGCGCGGCGCGAAAGACAGCCGATGCGCCCAGTGCTGGATACGCGCTGTGTGCCTCGCGTCCTTTTACGATCACTTCGGCGAGTGAGTAACCTTTGCCGGCGCGAATCGGTTTGAGTGAGGTCGGTTCGCCGACGATACTGTAACGAGCACGCAGTGCCTGGTTCTCGGCCAACACCTTCGCGCCGAGGAGACCGATCTCCTCGTCAGCAGTGCATACGAGCGCCACTGGTTTTTGTGGCTTTGCGGTTTCGAGTGCCGTCAGCGCGGCGGCGATAAAGCCCTTCGTATCGCACGAGCCGCGACCGTAGAGTTTGCCGTCGCGTTCAGTGAGATTAGTGGCTTCGGACCAATTCGGATCGTAAGGAACGGTGTCGGTATGGCCCACGAGGGCCAGCTCAACCTTGTCAGTGCGGTGTGAGCATGCAATCAAGTTGAACTTCTGAACGAGGTTTTTGTCGATGTACGGCACGTACCCGACCATCATGCGCAACTTCTGACAACGCTTTTCTAGGTACTCGACGATCTCTGCGTTCGATCGCGACGAAACCGAATCAATCCGTACCAGATCCGCGAGAGTTTCTTTAATCATCCTTTGCTCACTATCTGCTTTCCTGCGACCACCACATCCCGAACGGCAGTTTTTGAAAGTGAAAAGACGATGTTTGCGAGTAGATCTTCAACAGCACATCCCGCAATCGAGAGATCGTCGAGATCGACTGTAAAAAAATCCGCCGGCGCACCTCCTTCAAGTTTACCGCCATTGAAGCCGATACTCTCAGCGCCATTCACCGTCGCACAATCGAATAGTCTTCTGGCCAATGCAGAGCTCGATGTGTCGTCAGCGGGCGCGAGGACGTTGCGGGCTGTCTTTTGCAGTCGCAGGTGATACTCGAGCTCCCGCGCGTCTTCCAACAGATCGATCTGAATCTGACTGTCGCTGCCGAGCGATACTCGCACGCCGGCTTCGAAGTATGAATCAACCGGCACAACGCCGTCGCCGAGGTTTCGCTCTGTAGTCGGACATGCGCAAACAATCGCTCCGGCCTGGGCTATCGCATTGATCGCTTTTGGAGTGACGTGAATCGCGTGAACGGCGGTGAAACGCTTGCTCAGCAGACCTTCCGTATCGAGCAGAGCCACCGGTGAACGGCCGTACTCTTTAATGCAGGCACTAACTTCAGCCGGCTGTTCGGCGACGTGCATGTGTGTTGGAAGATCGTGATCTTTCGCGAACGCGATGATCGTCTTCAGGTAATCGAGCGGCACCGCGCGAACACTGTGCGGCGCGACACCCGCCCACGCGAATTCGTCTTTCAATTCGGGCGCGTCGAGGAGTTGTTCCAGGTGCTTTAGATAGATGTCCGGCGAGGCTTCGATAAAACGAAGCTGCTGTGGGTTGGGTTCAGTTTCAAAACCAGCGCGTGCATAGGCGACGCGCAGGAGTGCGATGCGAATGCCGACGTCGCGCGCGGCGCGGATCACTTCGCGTGCGAGTAAGTTTGGATCGTCGTAAGTGGAGCCGTCAGGAGTGTGATGGATGTAGTGAAACTCGCCGACTGCTGTGATTCCAGTGAGCGCCATCTCGAGAAACGCGAGGCGTGATGCGGCGTAGATCTCTTCTGGTCCAAGACGGTTCGCCGCGGCGTACATCTGCTCGCGCCAAGTCCAGAAGCTGTCGGTGGTGTGTTGCGAACGATGTTCTGTGCGGCCTCGAATGATGCGCTGAAACGCGTGTGAGTGAGCGTTAACCATGCCCGGCAGCAACGCGCGGCGTTTGAGTTTCACCGCGTCCGGCGCCTTGGAAGCTTCAACAATGTCAACGATCTTTCCGCCGTCACACACAAGTGCGCGATCAGACTGAAATTGTCCGTCCGTGTAGATTAGATCCGGTAGCCAGCTACTTTTTGACAGCAAGCACCTCCCGCGCAGCCGTGCGATCGCCGGTACAACTAATGCGCCGCGGTGCATCCAGATAACTCAATTCAAATCCACAGTCTTTATACAACTCGATGATTCTCGCTGTCGCCTGGTTTGAAATCACCACTGGGCCGGGATGCGCCGCCAGTCGTTTCGCCGTGCGCACCTGATCGGTCCACGAGAAACCACCAGCGCTGTACGTCGTGAACTCTACATCATACGGCGGATCGGCATACACGAAATCATCATCCTTCAACTCGAGCGCCTCGATGTCTTTGTTCGTGAACTTCCACTGCCTGAACACGCTCGCGTAATTAGAAAAATCCTTCGCGTAGTTGATCGCCTTGTACGTGCCGAACGGCACATTGAAGTCGCCGCTCTTGTTGAAGCGGCAGAGTCCATTGAAGCAC
>DASYPN010000150.1:0-4106 GCA_036006625.1 Pyrinomonadaceae bacterium
GAAGGGCAGATCGATCCGGGTTTTGCCGAGTTCAATAATTCCTTTCGCTTCGACCGCAGGCTATTCGAAGTTGACGTTGCCGCAAGCATCGCGTATTGCCAGGCGCTGGAGAATGCCGGCGTGATCACAGCGGATGAAGGAAATCAGATACGCACCGCGCTCGACACAATTCTCAAATCCGGCGTCGATGAAAATCACGAAGCAGAAGATGTGCATTCGTTTGTCGAGGCGCGTTTGATTGAACTGACTGGCGACGTCGGCCGCAAGCTGCACACGGGACGCAGCCGCAACGATCAAGTCGCGACTGACTTTCGACTCTGGGTCCGCAATGCGATCGACGAGCTCAGCGAAACCATTCGAGACGTGCAAGCCTCACTACTCGATTTTGCCGAAGCGCATCGCGACGTCGTCATTCCCGGCTACACACACCTGCAACGCGCGCAACCGGTGTTACTCGCTCACTGGTCACTCGCGTACTTCGAAATGCTCGTGCGCGATCGCGAACGTCTCCGTGACGTGCGACGACGTGTGAACGTCTTGCCGCTGGGTTCCGCGGCGCTCGCGGGAACGGCCTTTCCGATTAATCGCGAGGAGCTGGCAAAGTCACTTGGCTTCGACGACGTTTCGCGCAACAGTCTTGATGCGGTAAGCGATCGCGATTTCTGTGTGGAGTTTCTGAGCGCGTGTTCGTTGATTATGGTCCATCTCTCGCGCCTCGCCGAAGACGTCATTCTCTACGCGACGAATGAGTTTGGGTTTTTCGAGCTCGGCGACGCGATTGCGACAGGCTCGAGTCTGATGCCGCAGAAGAAGAATCCCGATTCGATGGAACTCGTGCGCGGGAAGGCTGGACGCGTGTTTGGCGATCTCCTTGCGCTGCTCACGACGTTGAAGGGATTGCCGCTCGCATACAACAAAGACATGCAGGAAGATAAGGAAGTCGTGTTTGATGCGTTTGATACAGTTTCGTCGAGTCTGAGGGTGACGGAGACAGTCTTTAAGAATCTAGGTGTGAATAGAGATCGAGCAGAAGCGGCGTCAGTTGATGGCTATATGAACGCCACTGAGCTCGCCGATTATCTGGTGCGCAAAGGGATGCCGTTTCGAGATGCGCATGAAGTTGTTGGGAAAGTTGTTAGACGTGCAATCGAGCTTGGAAAGGAACTCGAGCAACTACCGCTCGCGGAGCTTCAGTCGTTTTCGACGCTCTTCGCTGAGGATGTCCACATTGCTCTATCACTCGAACAGACGTTAAGGTCCAAGTCGCAAACGGGCGGCACATCTCCGGAAACAGTCGCGTCCGCTTTAGCAAGCGCGCGCAAGTCTCTGGTCGAGCTTAACCACTGATGACAGGAATTTTTTTATGAGATTTACACTCTACCTCCTGCTTTTGATCGCGGCTTTGCCGGTCGTTGCGCAAGAAACGCAGAAACCGTTTTACTACCCTACCGGTAACGAAGGCGTCGTCACGGGAACGATCACACTCAAAGGCACGCCTCCAAAGCCGCGGCTCATCGACATGTCCGCGGATCCCGCTTGCCCGCAGTTCAATAGCAAACCTCAAACCGATTGGGTGATAACAAATCAGGGCCGGCTGAAGAATGTTTTTGTCTTCGTGAAAGGCGACACGATCGATGCTTATCGATTTGAGATGCCTGACTCCGAGGTGACTCTAGACCAGCGTGCCTGCTATTTTGGGCCACATGTCTTCGGTATTCGTGCGGGACAGACGCTGCGAATAATCAACGGCGACCCAACACAACATAACGTCCATCCCACACCAAAACTGAACCAGGAGTGGAATCTAAGTCAGGCGCACGATTCTCCGGCCATACTCAGGACGTTTCCACGCGCGGAGATGATGATACCGATCAGGTGCAACCAACATCCATGGATGAAGGCTTACGCTGGTGTCATGAACAATCCGTTCTTTGCGGTCAGCGACGGATTAGGTAAGTTTGAGATTCGCGGCTTGCCCCCGGGAACTTATAAATTGGTAGTATGGCACGAAGTGTTTGGCGCGCAGGAGATAGACATAACAGTCGTACCGGGCGAGATTCGTAATGCAGACTTCACATTCGATGCCGAAAAGATACCCGAAAACCCTAAGCACTGGTTTCTGAGTGAACCTTAACGCTTCTTAGTCGGACTCGGAGACGGGCTTGGTGACGGTGTTGGTTGCGCTACGTCAGGCTGGATTGTTTCCTGGTAGATAAACTTCAAGTCTTGCAGCTTCAAAACAACCGCGGGCTTCACGGCATTACGATCATCATCCATGCTGATCACGCCTGTAACACCAGCGAAGTTCTTTGTTTGGGCCAACGCCTCACGCAGTTTGTCGGGGTCAGTAGATCCGATTCGCATGAGCGCATCAAACAACAAACGCGCTGCGTCGTAAGCGAGTGCCGCATGAGCATCGGGAAGCAGGTTGCCGTAACGTTGTTTGTATTGGTCGACAAACGATTGAATCGCAGGCGAGGGATTGTCGATCGAATAGTGTGTTGAGATGTAAGCGCCATTCAGCGCGTCGCCGCCAAGCTGCCAGAGCTCCGGTGCGTCCCACCCGTCGCCGCCAAGCAAAGGTTGGGTAAGTCCAATCAGGCGCGCCTGCTTCGCGATAAGAGCCACGTCGCCGTAGTAACCGGGGATGTAGATCACATCAGGTTCGGCGGCTTTGACCGTACTCAACTGTCCTTTGAAGTCGGCGTCGCCTTGCGTGTATGTCTGGTCGCTCACAATACGCCCGCCGAGCTTTGCGAAACTGTTTTCAAAATACTGTGTCAGACCGCGGCCGTAAGGCGAGTTGAAGTCGTAGAGAACCGCTGCCTTCTGCGCCTTGAGCGTGTTCGCGGCAAAACGCGCCATCACTTCACCCTGAAACGAATCGACAAAGCAGGCGCGAAAGATGTAACTGCCGGCCTGCGTGACAGCCGGGTCAGTTGACGACGGCGAGATGAAGGGAATGTGAGACGATTGCGCCTTCGGCGCCGCGGCGCGGCTGTTTCCTGATGTGCCGCCGGCGATGATCGCAACGACTTTATCCTGGTCGATCAATTTGGCAGTCAAGCGTGCGGCTTCTTCCGGACTGCCTTTGTCGTCTTCAATGACGACGTCGATCTGGCGCCCGTTGATGCCGCCGTTCTGATTTATCTCTGACGCCGCCATCAGGACACCGTTGATGGCCGACTGTCCGAAGTTGAACGTGGGGCCGGTCAGATCGCCGAAGTAACCTATCTTGATCGTGCTGTGATTCGGGGTGCTGATGTCGTCGTTTGGTCTGGTACAGGAGAAGGCAAGTGCCATCAGGACGATGGCGACCGGTACGAATGCAATTCGCAGTTTGTGAGTAGTCCGGGGTCGTCGTGTAAATCGGGAAACTGACTGGCGACCAACAGTAGAACTATTCACCGAGATAGGCTTCTTTAATCCTGGGATCATTGGCGAGGTCTTTTGATGGACCTTCCATCACTATTCTTCCGGTTTCCAGCACGTACGCGCGATCGGAATGGCCCAACGCCGCGTGTGCGTTCTGTTCGACCAGAAGAATCGTAGTCCCCTTGCTCTTAATTTCGTCGATGGCTTCGAAGATGGTATGGACCACGAGCGGCGCCAGCCCCAGCGACGGCTCGTCGAGGAGCAACAGTCGTGGATTGGACATCAGCGCTCGTCCTATAGCCAGCATCTGTTGTTCACCACCTGACAAGGTGCCGGCTTTCTGCGATTCGCGTTCCTTCAACCGTGAAAACATCTTGAATGCGCGTTCCATGTCGGCGGCAACGGCCTTCTTGTTCGAGTTCAGATACGCGCCCATCTGAAGATTCTCGCGCACGGTGAGATTCGCGAACACACCACGTCCCTCAGGCGACATTGAGATCCCGCGCGCAACCAGCTTGTGTGTTGGCTTGCCGCTGATGTCTTCGTTTTCGAAAGTGACTTTTCCGGATCGTGGTTCAAGGAGACCGGTGATGGTGCGAAGCGTGGTGGTCTTGCCCGCGCCATTCGCGCCGATGAGCGTGACGACCTCGCCTTTTTCGACGTGCAGCGAAATGCCGGTCAGGGCTTCGATCGCGCCATAGTTTACGGAAACGTTTTCGAGCGTGAGCATA
>DASYPN010000151.1:0-4899 GCA_036006625.1 Pyrinomonadaceae bacterium
ATGTTGTTTGTGATCTCGGTGGCGGTGATCATCGCTGTGGGCCATCTGCGCTATCACGAGGTGGACGAGTTGCGCGCTGGTGTGAAGCGCACGGTGGCTGATCGTCGTTTGCGGGTGGCGAACAACATTCGAGTGAGACGCTCGGCGCTGGCGTTATCGAAGGCTTCGGATCTGCACGAGATGTTTGAAGCAACGCGACACTTGCTCGACTTCGGTGAATTTAGTTTTGCGAATGCCCACGTGGGCCAGGCTGGTCGAGCGGACATGAATGAGCGTGCTTACCACGCGAGTTTGCAACGCCATCCGAAACAGTTGCTCGAGTTTCGCAATGGGCGTGTGTTCTGGTCGTGGTCCGAGAAGGCGGAGGACCTGCCCTCACGTTCGGATTGGTGCATTCGTTTGCCCCTCGTGAAAGACGGGGTGGAGTGGGGTTGGTTGAATTTCTATCGAAGCGCAGACAGCGAACCGCTGCTGGTGGATACAAATTATCTGGCTGATCTGTTCCGGCGCGAGTTTACTGATGCGACCGCGAGAATTCTGGCATTGCATGAAGAGCCGGTTGCAGCGCCTGAAATGGCGATGACTGCTGAAGGCGCGAGGTAGGGGTTTCACGCAAAGTCGCAAAGAAAACGAGAGCCGCAAAGAGGATCTAATTCTTCGCGGCTTCGCTTTCCTTTGCGGCTTTGCGTGAAACAACTTTAATTTTGCTCAGTAAGATAACATTCTGCGCGCTTGTAGTCCTGATCGTAGTTGCTCCGATTCCGTACGGGACGGTTGAGCCTTGGTGGAAGGCAGCGTTTGTTTGTGCGGTCTTTGCGATCTGTATAATTGCACTCATCGAAACTCTTAAGCACCGCATCGAGCGAATCGAAGGAGCCTCGATTCTGCTGCCGATGCTCGCGCTGTCGCTCCTGGCATTTCTGCAAACGCTCTCACTCGGCTCGCGCACGGACGCTAATCTCTCAGTTTGGAATACGATCAGCGCCGATCCGTATCAAACGCGTTTCTTCGCACTACAGATGCTCGCGCTCACAACGTTGCTCGCGTTGCTTTATCGTTATGCAAGCACCGAGCGACGGGTGCGTGTGTTGGTCTATACAGTGCTTGCGATTGCTGTTGCCAGCGCCGTCTTTGGAATCCTTCGTCAAACAACCCAACAGGAAACCGGATTTCTTTTGCCGCTGTTGAAAAAGAATCAGGGTTACGGACAGTTCATCAACAAGAACCATTTCGCGTATTTGATGGAAATGGCGTTTGGACTCGGACTCGGAATCGTTCTTGGCGGCGGAGTCGCAAGAGAGCGTCTGATGATTTACGTCGCGCTCTTGTTGCCGATATGGACCGGACTCGTATTGGCGAATTCGCGTGGGGGTATCCTTGCCATGCTCGCGCAGGTTGTCGTTGCGGTATTGTTGCTGGTCAGTTCTCACGGTGATTACGAGCTGCCCAAAATCGCGCAATCAGCAGCCGTGCGCGCGGTTCTGCTGGTAGTCCTGGTTATTGGCGTGTTGTTTGGAACGTTTTGGGTGGGCGGTGATCGTCTCGCAACCAACTTCGAAAACGCGACCAACGAGATCGCGTCCAGTTCGACCGGCGCGAGCAGAAACGAGATCTGGCGTGCAACGTTGAAGATGTTTGCCGCGCATCCGATTGTCGGCGTGGGTTTGGGTGCTTACTGGATCGGCATCACTGCGTATCACGAAGCTTCGGGTTTGATGACGCCACAGGAAGCGCACAACGACTATCTCGAACTACTCTCGAGCGGTGGTTTGATCGGCCTTGCACTCGGTGTTTGGTTCGCCGTCGCTGTCGTTCGCAAACTCAGGCAGAATCTTTCGACCGATGTGCGGTCCCAACGTGCGGAACGGTTCGGAGCTGTTCTCGGAATCACTGGCATCGCGGCCCACAGTCTCGTTGATTTCGGTCTTCACATCATGACGAACGCGGTTGTTTTCATCGTCCTGATAATGATAGCTACAGCTAGATTTGAAACTCAAAAATGATCGTTGAAGAATTCAAATCCGTTTGCATAAGGCGCCTCCTTGGAGTGCGGTGCCTTGGCACCGCTTTGGTAATACGTACCAAAGCGCCGACAAGTCGGCGCACTCCAAGGACGCGCCTGAATTCCCTGGTGTTCCCACTGATGGTCTTTCTTGCTCTCCCACCACTCCCTCAGGACATCGGCGGGTCACTCGCATTCCAGGGACAGGACATCATCGGTGGCGCTGCGGTTATCTTTAAGGCTCCGAAGCGCGTTAAGGATCTCACCGGTGGTGCGGCCGCGATGATGGCAAGCCGGCGCCCGCAGAGAACAAGTCGTTCTTCCGATGTTGCGCGAAACAACCCGCGTACACCTACAACGACAACAACCACCACAACTACGAGTGCAACAGCCAGCGAGCGGGTTGAAGCCCTGAAGGCTCAGGGCAACACGTATTACGATCAGGGCCAGTTTGCGCAAGCACTCGAAGCCTATCAGAACGCACTCAAGCTGATGCCTCAGGACGCTGAAGCACAGGGCGCGATCGGTGATACTTACCTGACACTCAATCGATTAGAAGAAGCAGCAACCGCGTACGAAAAGACAGTTCGACTGCAGCCTGACAACGCTGCTGCGCACAGCAATCTCGGTTATACCTACGACAAACTCGGACGAACTTCGGAATCGATCACGGCGCTGCGAAACGCAGTGCGGTTGAAGTCAGACGACGACGTTGCCTTCAACAATCTCGGCGCCAGCTTGTACAAAGCCGGCCGTTACCAGGAGGCACTTGAGGCTTTCAATAACGCAGTCCGCCTCAACCCGAATGATGCTGATGCATTGAACAATCTCGGAGCAGTGCAGTATGCGCTCGAACAGTATGAGCGCGCGCGCGACAGTTTTCAGAAAGCCGTTAACGCCAAGGCCACCTCTGCTGATGCTTATTACAATCTCGGCAACGCTTTTTACATGACCGGGAGACATCGCGAAGCAGCGACCGCCTATCGCAAGGCGATTGAGTTGAATTCGAACTACGTTGAAGCGCGAACAAATCTCGGCAGTTTGTTGATCTCACTGGGCGATCTCCAGGGTGCAACCTCCGAACTCTTGCAATCGATCAAGCTTCGTTCGGGAAATCCAGTTGCTTACAACAATCTGGGTTACGCGTACGTGAAAATCGGCGAGACTTTGGATCGCACTGCCGCAGTTCAGTATCTGCGTCAGGCCGTTGATGCGTATAAAGAAGCGCTTCGGTTGAAACCGGATTACGTGAAGGCGCTGAACAATCTCGGCGCGGCGTACAACAAGCTGGGGCAGTATCAGGAAGCAGCGGATGTGCTTGCGCGCGCCACCCGAGCAAAGCCTGACTTTGCCGAGGCGCACTACAATCTCGGCACCGCTTTATATAACCGCAATCAGTTCAAAGAAGCGATTGCTGAGTTTCAGCAGGCAGTACGCGTCAAACAGGACTACGCCGATGCATACAACAGTCTCGGCACTGCGCTGTATCGAGATTCGCAGTTTGAACCGGCGATCGCCGCTTATAAGAAGACGCTGGCGCTGAAACCCTCTAACGCCGAAACCAACAACAACCTCGGCACTGTTTACTTCAGAACCAAACGTTACCCCGAAGCCGCTGCAGCGTTTAAAGAGGCTGTCAGAATCAAGTCAGATTACAGTGAAGCGCATTTCAATCTCGCGCTCGCATATGTCGCACTGAACGATAAGAAAGGTGCGCTTGAGCAGTACAACCGTCTGAAGAAGCTCGATCCGAAACTCGCGGAAGAGTTTTCTCAGAAGTACATGAAGAAGTAATCCACAGATAACGCAGATTTTTTTATTGAAATCTGTGTAATCTCTGGATAGACTTACCGGAACAAGCGGGGCCGTGGTCTATCGTATCTGCGAAGGGACACTTTAGATGAACACAAAACGACGGAATGGTTCGAGAGTGATTGCGATCTTCGTACTTTTCGCAATCGCACAGATTGGTCTTCAGGTTGGTCTAGCTGAACCCAACACGACGACGAATCCAACCGCGATTCCGCAGCAGTTTGTCGCCCGGCTGACCACAAGAAATAATCAGCCGATCACCGTTAATGGTCTGGGTGCGAATACAGGCGCATCGATTCTAACGGGGGCGACGATTGAGACAGGCGCCGATCAATCGGCAACCGTCAACCTTGGACCACTTGGCCAACTCGACATCGCGCCCAACACCAAACTCGTGCTGACGTATGACGAGCATGGAAATGTGAAAGCGTTGCTGATCTACGGTTGCGCGATCCTGACCGCGAAAAAGAAGACTACGGGTGAAGTCGCGACGGAGCAGGGATCGGCAGGTAAGACTGATCCGGCAGCGGGTGGCGTGCTTGATATTTGTTTCCCACAAGGTGCGACAGCGCCGACAGTTGGACAGGGTGCTGCAGCAAGTGCGGGAGCTGGAGCCGGTGCAGGAGCGCCCGCGGGTGCAGGAGCGGGTGGCGGCGGTGGACTTTTTGGATTGGGCGTACCGGCAACGATCGCGATCTTTACAGGTGTTGGCGTCGCAGTGTTGGTACCAATAGCCTTACAGGACAACCCGAGCGACGCAACTCCGTAACACGGACAACGCGGATCTGTGTAAATCGATAAACACGGATCGGCGTTTTTCTGTGCTTTTGAATGCGCGTCGCGCTAACAATGCTCGGAATCGCGCTGTGCCTGTTTCTCATTCAGGCGTCGGCGCGATTTGGTTTCTCGCGGATACTTGCGAGATACGCACTCGTCGAGAGCTCAATCCCTGCAGCCGATCAAGCCGTTCAACTCACACCCTCCGACGCAGACGTACATCGATCAAGGGCAACGATTCTCAACCGATTACAAAAGCCTGAAGAGGCTGCTCAATCACTCGAAAAAGCCACTGCCCTCCGCTACCG
>DASYPN010000152.1:0-8767 GCA_036006625.1 Pyrinomonadaceae bacterium
ATTCGCGCCGACGTTCTTGTCCTCGTCAGGTAAGAAGGTTCGACCGAGAATCGGCTTCACTTCGAGCACGTCAAAGTAGTTGGCAGAAACAACCTGACCCCAGATGACATCGTTCTGGTTTTCAGCATTGATAGCGGCCTGGAGCATGTCTTCAGCCGCGAGACCCGTGAATGAAGTGCTCTGATCGCGGTAGTCGACGAAGTCGGGATAAGAAAACTCGTCGGCGACACCGCGGTCTTCGGCGATTTCCATCGGACGAACGAGATTGCTCGGATTCGGCACTGAAAGCGGCTTCATCAAAAACGCACTGACTCCGCTGAAGATGGCGGTATTCGCACCAATCCCGAGCGCCAAAGTGATCACCGCAACCAGCGTCACACCCGGATTCTTCATCAACATCCGGACACCGTAACGAACGTCTTTAATCAGATTTTCCATGGTTCAGATCCGTTCTAATCCGGCTCGAAAATCCGTCCGATCCGTGTTACCCAATCTGTTTATTCTTCAGCAGCACAGACAAAACACGCCCGCGTTCGTAATCCGACTTGATCGTCTCGACCGCCTTCAGAAACGCGCTCTTCAAACGCGAATCTCCCGTGTAAGCATTTGAGACTTCAACCAGCAGCGTCGCCTTTTCATAGTCCGACGACATCTCCGTTGCCGAGTCGAGCATCAGCCGCAACACTTCTTCACTTTGAATCCGTGTCTTCGCGAGCGCACTCAACACACCGCGACGCTCGTAATCAGAAGAGATGGTCTTGGTCGACGACGCAACCAGCACTTGCAACGCGCTGCTCGGTGTCTCCTGTTTCAGGAGCTTCTTCAACACCTGACTGCGTTCGTAGTCGGATTTGATAGTTGCGACTGCATCGAAGAACGGCTGGATAGCAGAATCTTTGCCGGTCAGCATCGGCGCGACCGCGGTGAGCAATTGCGCTTGTTCATAATCCGACGAGATGTCGCGCGCCATCCGGTGTAAGACATCGCGCAGTGCTGCAGCGTCAAGATTTGCTTGTTTCAAGAGTTGTTCGAAGTAGATCCGCTTCGCATAGTCGCCGGTGACTTGATCGATCTCGGCCAGTACACCCGCGACTCCATGTTGAGTGAGGATCGTCTTCACTCGCTTTTCCGCATCGACGCCGCCCTGGCGAACAGCGTCGAGCACAAACTTCGCGAGCCACGCCTTTCCTGCGGCATCAATCGGTCGCGCCGCTCCGTTAACGTAGAACGTGCGCGTCAATTGACCACTCGCATCGTGTCGCACCTCATACCGAAACGATTGCCGGTCGCGATGCTCTTCAATGATGGCCCAGCCATCGTCGGAAACATTCCTGATGTCGGTGTAATCGTCCGTGAATTCAACCTTGCCTTCTACTTCGAAACGACGTCGCAATCCGATGTCGGTATCCGAATACTCCCATCGCGTGACACTTTTGTTTTCGTCACGGCTCTTTTGCGCGTACAGACTCGGCACTGGCGACGACATCAGTAACGCCAGGCATGAGGCGAGCAGCCAAAAGACTCGCGCTTTGAGTGAATGTTTGAGCAACTTCATTTTCCTCTCCTTACTTTTGAACTGTCGCAGGCTTGCACGTTGATCGTGACCTGCAAGCGGCGACCAATAATTCCGCGCCCGTAGTTGATGCCGAAAGCACTACGATCGAGCTCGGTGGTCGCGCTGTAGTAAACAAACTCTTCGCCGTTTGGTGAGCGACTGCGGTCCATTTCGTTGACCGACAGAGCAACCGGCACTGTCTTGTCTTTGATCGTCAACTCACCATCGAGATTCAACGAATCGCGATCCCGCCCGCGGCGAATGCTGGTGCTTCGGAACTCAATGTCGGGAAACTTCTCGACGTCGAAGAAGTCCGCGGCCTTCAGGTGCGCATCACGTCGTTTGTTGCCAGTTTCAACACTATCAACCTTGATCGTTGCCTTAACCGACGAGCGACTAATGTCACTCTCATCCAAAACGATCTGGCCTTCGAGATCTCGAAATCTTCCCCTGACCTTGAACCACAGATTCCTGATCACGAACTCGACAGTCGTGTATCCCGGATCGAAAACCCAGGTACGTTGAGTCTGGACGTCAATCATCGTCAAAAATCCGTCTGGTTCGGCTTTCTAATGCCTTACTCGTACCGAAGCGCCTTCAACGGATCGACCTTCGTCGCCCGTCGCGCCGGCACATAACACGCAAACAACGTCACTAAAAACAATCCGGCAGAAACAATCACGAACGTCGCGGTATCGGTCGCCGTCACGTCAAACAAAAGCGTCGCGATCAATCTCGTGAGCGCAAACGACGCGATCAATCCCACCACGACTCCCGCTGCGCCAAGCACGATTCCCTTCTTCACCATGAGCTTCAGCACGTCGAGACGTTGCGCGCCGAGCGCCATTCGCACACCGATCTCATGCGTGCGCTGCAACACCGTGTACGACATCACGCCGTAAATCCCGACTGCCGCCATCACGAGTGCGAGAACCGAAAACACCGTCAACAACGATGCGCTGAATCGCGCGCGCGCGACGGAAGTCGATAACAGCGCTTCCATCGTGCTGACTTCGCCGATCGGTTGCTGTGGATCGAGTGTGTGAATCACATTGCGCGCCGAAGACGCGACGGCACTCGCATCACCGCGTGTGCGCAACATCAACGTCATTCCCGGATAGACCAGTTCGGGGTGCGGCCAGTAAGCAACCGGCTCGACGGGAACATCGAGACCGAGATGTTTGTGATCCGCCACAACGCCGATGATTTCCGACGGCTCGATCTCGTCTTTCATGTAGATCGTGACCCGGTGTCCGAGCGGATTCTGGCCACCGAGATTCTTCTGCACGAAGGTTTCATTGACGACCACGACGTGACGCATCTCAGTCGCTTCCTGCTCCGTGTAAAGACGTCCGAGTTTCAGTGGAATCTGCATCACGTCGAAGTATTTCGCGTCAGTCACGCAAACACCTGTCTTCAATTCCTGTCCGGGAGGTAGTTTCTGGCCGTCAACGTCGACAGTCGTGCCGGCATATAGACCTGTAAACGGAGGCGTATTGATTGCGCCAACAGCTTCAACGCCCGGAATCGCTTTCATCTGCTCTCTTGCTTCTTTGAAGAACGCGATCCGTTTCTGCTCATTCTCGTATTTGCCCAGCGGCAAATTCACGCGTACGGTCAACAGATTATCGGGATTGAATCCGGCATCGACTGCCTGCAGTCGTTTGAAACTTCGAAGCAACAGACCGGCGCCCACTAACAACACGAGCGCGAGAGCGACTTGTGTGACGACAAAGAGGCTGCGCACGCGATTGCTGCCGGAACTACCACCGACATTCTTGCCACCTTCCTTAAGTGAGCCGTGCAGATCGAAGCGCGTCGCATCGAGTGCGGGAACGAGTCCAAACACAACGCCCGTGATGACCGACAAGCCGAGTGTGAATCCAAGTACCGGAAGACTGACGCCAACACGATTAAGATCTATAAGCGCGGGAGGACTAAGTGCAACCAGCGCCTTCGTTCCCCACCACGCGACCAACACGCCGAGCGTTCCGCCAACGAGCGAAAGCATCACGCTCTCGGTCAACAACTGGCGGCCAATACGCCAGCGACTGGCACCCAGTCCGGCACGAACAGCGATCTCTTTCCTTCGCGAACTCGCGCGCGCCAACAACAGGTTCGCGACGTTCGCACACGCGATCAGAAGTACAAATCCAACTGCGCCCAACAAGATCAACAGCGGTCGACGAATTTCGCCCGTCATTTGTGTGCGGAGTGGAACAACGTTCACGCCCCAGGTTGTATTGAACGCAGGATATTGTTGAGCGAGGCGAACACCGATCGTGTCCATTTCACTCTTCGCCTGGTCCATCGAAACACCGGGCTTCAATCGAGCGACCGCCGAGGCAAATCGGCCGCGGCGCTGCCGCATGTCGTTTGAGATTTGCATGGGTAGCCAGATGTCGGCGGGTTTAGAGGCTTGTGTTCCTCTTCGAATGTGCCAGCCAAAACCAGAGGGCATGACGCCGATGATTGTGGTGGGAAGCTCGTTGAGAGTCATTTGATGGCCAACAATCTGACGATCGCCACCAAAACGTCTTTGCCACAGGCCGTAGCTGATCACGGCAACACGAGGCTGGCCCTCACGACCGTCGTCATCCGTAAACGTTCGGCCAAACACCGGATTGGTACCGAGCACTGAGAACAGATTCGTGGTTGCGTATTCGCCAGGCACCTCTTCAGGTTCACCGTCGCTGGTGAGATTGAAACTGCGATCGAAGAACGCAGCCATGTCACTGAACACATGGTTTTGTTCTTTCCAGTCAGTGAAGTTGCCGAGGTTGATTACGTTCTGATCGGTGCGACCGCCCTGTCTCTTCTCCCACACCAATGCAAGACGTTCGGCGTCCGCATAAGGAAACGGGCGCAGCAGCACTGCGTTGACCACACTAAAGATCGCCGTGTTCGCGCCGATACCGAGAGTGAGCGCGACGAGGGCCACAATCGTCATCGTCGGGCTCTTCAAAAGCATCCGCATTCCAAACCGAACGTCAGCGAAAAGTGTGTTCATGTCTCTACCTCATTCGCATCTCAACGCGTTCATTGGATCAACTTTCGTTGCGCGCAACGCCGGGATGTAGCACGCGAGCAATGCGACCATTGCCAGCAACACCGACACGGCCGCGAACGTAAATGGATCCTTAGCAGTAACCCCAAACAACAAACTCGAGATCAGGCGAGTGAGGGCATACGCTCCTGCCAATCCAATCCCCAATCCCAACAGAATCAGCACCGAGCCTTGCTTCACGATCATCACCAACACGTCCCGTGACTGCGCCCCGAGGGCCATCCGAATCCCGATCTCATTCGTGCGTTGCGCGACCGAGTAACTCATCACGCCGTACAACCCAACAATCGTCAGCACGAGTGCGACGCCTGCAAAGATCGAAAGCAAGGTGGTGCTGAAACGCGGCCTGGCAACTGATGTCGACAAATATTCATCCATCGTCTTCACGCTAAACAGGGGCACGTCCTGGTCCATCGCCCCTACTTCCTTCGTCGCCGCGGAAATCAGAGCGCGCGGTTCACCGTTGGTCTTGACAACCGTCACCATCTCGCTGAACGGCACCTGTGTTTGCGGCACGTAATACGCCGGTTTCGACTCTGTACTTAGATTGCGATTCCTGACGTCGCCAACAACGCCTACAATCTCCCGCATTACCGAATCTTCGTTGTCGTAAGAGGAAATGCCGGGATGAATACGTTTTCCGATGGGGTCTTCGTTCGGAAAATACTGCCGCGCAAACGTTTCGGTGATGATGATCACCGGAGTTGAACCATGCTTATCACGGTCGTCGAAGTCGCGACCCTTGACGATCGGGATACCCATCGTCTTGAAGTAGCCGACGCCGGTGGTGAAGAAGTCGGCGGAAGGATAATCTTTTTTCGCCATCGGCCTGCCTTCGATCTCAAAGGAGATGCCGAAGCGTTCACCACTCAACGGCAATGGCAATATCGAGCTGGCTGATTGCACTCCCGGCGTTGATTCGAGCCGCTGTTTCAGGTTGATGAAAAACTGACTCTGGTCGCCACTCTTGTATTTGACTTCAGGCAGGGTGACGTTGAACGTGAGGATGTTCTCAGGATGAAGACCACTGTTCACTTTTTGCAGACGCCAGAGACTCTGAATCAGGAGCGCGGCGAAAGTTAACAACAGCACTGCGACTCCGAGTTCGATTACAACGAGCAACTTGCGAAACACATTCGCGAAGGTACCGGCACTCGTGCCGCGTGCGCCTTCCTTCAGTGACTCAACCAGCTCGGTCCTTGAAGAGTGAAACGCGGGTGCGAGGCCGAAGATAATTCCGGTCAACAACGAAACGCCGAGTGTGAAACCGAGCACACGCCAGTCCATCCCAACGTGAATCGCGCGTGGAATGTCTTCCTTTCCGAGTGCGACCAGAAGATCGGACCACCACACAGCGAGCAACAACCCGACTGCACCGCCGACGAGGGAGAGCAGGACGCTCTCGGTCAACAACTGTCGAATGACGCGCGTGCGACTCGCGCCGAGGGCAGTGCGAATCGCCATTTCTTTGTGACGGCTGGTCGCGCGCGCGAGTAAAAGATTTGCAACGTTCGCACATGCGATTAGCAACACACAGGCAACAGCGCCGAGCAGTATCAGGAGGATGGGACGAATATCACCGACCACTGCCTTCAATGCCGATTCAACTCGCAGGCTCCTGCGGTTGTTGGTGTCGGGATACTGTTGCTCCAGACGAGCAGCGATCGCAGTCAGTTCAGCCTGTGCTTTTTCTTCAGTGACGCCAGGTTTGAGCCGCCCAATCACCTGCAGGAAGTGCGCGCCGCGCTGGACGGTAATTGGTTCTTCTCCGGACGCGTCGCCCGCAATCGTGGTCCATAGGTCCACCGGATCGTTCTGAACCGGAAACTCGAACGCCGGCGGCATGACGCCGACTACGGTGAATTTCTTTCCCTCCAGCGTGATCGCCTGATTCACAATCGACGAATCGCCATTAAAGCGAGTCTGAAAGAGTTTATGACTGAGAATGACGACACGTCCGGTTTCCGACGGCTTGTCTTCGTCGGGAAGAAACACGCGGCCGAGCATCGGTTGCACTTTGAGTAACGCGAATAGATTTGCAGTGACAACCTCGCCTTGCAGTCGCGCCGGTTCGCCGCGACCGGTCAGGATGTAGTCGGAGCCGTGATAGCTGGCGACATTTTCGAACACCGTGTTCTGGGCTCGCATGTCGAGGAAGTTCGGATACGAATGCGATCCGGTTATGATGCCGCGCTGCGTGTCGGTCTCGAACAACGCGACAAGTGAATCCGGATCCGGAAACGGCAGCGGACGCAGCAGCACTGCATTCACAACACTGAAGATCGCAGTGTTGGCGCCAATCCCGAGCGCGAGTGCAATAGTAGCGACGATGCTGACGCTCGGAGATTTGAGGAGCATGCGAACGCCAAAGCGAATGTCTTGAAGTAAAGTATTCATAAGACTTAAATCCATCCACAGATTACGCAGAATTTTTTCTTAATCTGCGTAATCTGTGAATTGCCTTTCATTCTTCCCTTAATGCAGTCATCGGATCGACGCGCGCGGCACGCCGGGCCGGTAAGTAACCTGCAACGGCAGCAACCGTTGCCAGCAAGACCGTCGCGAGCGCGATCGTCAGTGGATCGTTAGGCTTGAGATCGTACAACAACGACTCCGCTGTCTTCGTCAGTGCCAACGAAGCAAACACGCCAACGACTAATCCAATCGCAACGAGCAACAACGCTTCACGCAACACGAGCCAGAGCACACTGCGATTACGGGCACCGAGCGCCATCCGAATCCCGATCTCGTTCGTGCGTCGCGCCACGCCGTAAGACATCACTCCGTACAACCCGATGCACGCGAGCAACAAAGCCAGCAGTCCAAAGAATGACGCGAGCCGCGCTACGAGCGTCTGTTGGACCAACGATCGATTGATATGATCTGAGAGACTTACGACGTCGTCGACGGGAAGATTGCGATTGACCTGCTTGATCGTTTCTCTGATCTTCGGTACGACCGCGCTCGCCGGTCCCGAGAAACGCACCACGAAATTGCTGATCGCATCCGGACGCTGCATATGCGGGTAGAACGCCATCGGAGTGAACTTCTCTTGCAGGCTTCCGAATTTCGCGTCCCGGACTACTCCGATAACTTCGAACGCTTCGCTGCTCTGAGGACCATCAATTCCGAAGCGTTTACCTACTGGCGAACCGGTCGGGAAAAACTTTCGCACCATCGCTTCATTAACGAGTGCGACTTTCTGCGAGTCCTTCGTGTCCTGCGGTCCGAAGTTTCGTCCCTCCTTCACCGGAATTCCCATCGCCGCGAAAAAATCTTTGCCCACGATGTTGTTGCGAAGCTGGCGGCTCTGTCCCTCAGCAATGCCGTCCTCACGCGTGTAAGCAGCACTGCTCCACTGCCCCTGATGAAAAACGAAGAAAGCAAACGAAGCCGCCTGGACATTGGGAATCGCCCTGACTTTGTCTTCGACCTCACTCAGCATCGCGGGCAATCTCGGATCATCTTCAGCTTTGTAACCCGTAGCCGAAGTGTCCACCTGAAACAGCATGGCGTTTTCCTGATTGAACCCGCTCGGAATACTTTGCAGGTTGATCAAGGTTCGGACGAAGAGACCCGCGCCGACCAGTAAAAGAAGCGAGAGCGCGACTTGCGCCACCACGAATGCTTTTCCCAGTGGATTCTTCAGTGGGCTGAGTGTCGTGCTCTTCCCGGCTTTCAGCGAGGAATTTGGTTCGATTCGCGTAGCGCGCAGCGCAGGCACAATGCCAAAGACAAATGCACACAGGGCTGACACGCCAATTGTGAATGCGAGAAGCCGCCAACTCGGCGCCACGTATAAAGGCAGAGCCTCTGGTCCATCCGAGGCCATCATCAACAGCAGACGCGTGCCCCACCACGCAAAAGCAAGGCCGGCAATTGCGCCGAGAGACACCAGCAACGCGCTTTCGGTGAATAACTGCCGCACGAGTCGTAAACGTCCGGCGCCGACGGCCATGCGTAATGCGAATTCCTTCGTGCGTGCGGTTCCATGGGCTAGCAGCAGGTTCGCCACGTTCGCACTCGCGATGAGCAACACGAGCGCCACCACGGCCATTAGAACTTTTAACGATTTTGAGAACTGTTCGCGCAGTTCCGACAAACCGCGACTGACGGATGTCAGCTCGATCCGCGCATTTTGCATG
>DASYPN010000153.1:0-3173 GCA_036006625.1 Pyrinomonadaceae bacterium
CGGACTCCACTTATCATGGCCATACTCTTCGAGCGCACTCAAATAATAACTTTGTTACTCGAGGCGGGAGCGGACCCTCACCAGCCTGATAGTCTCGGGCTGAACGCAGCAGACTGGGCGGAGAGGAAGGGTTTGAACCTACTCGGTCGAAAGCAGGAAATACCGCCAGTCCCACCAGGTAAGAAACCCATGCCTCTCGGCGGCGTCCCGCAAAACCAATCTGAGAAGCAGACGACTCGAGCTTCCGGAGCATCAACGCAATCGGCGAGCGACGACGAGAAGAGTCGTCGCTGGCTTGCCGGCATGAAGCGGAGAATTGACGAGGAAGCAAGTCGCAAAACCAAAGAAGTCGAACCAATGCCGCCGCCGACAACGGAAGTAGCACCAGAAAATCAACTGCCTCGCGGTCTTGTTAATCACAGCGTGGTTGAAGCCTCTTCCGATGAAGCAGAGCGAGCGGTTATTTCAGTCCCCGTTGAACGGTTGCCGAACTCCCAGGCTGAGGCGTTGCTCAAAAACAAAATATCAGCGGCACAAACAAAAGAGTTGCTCAGGCCACAGTCACCCGCGATCGACGCGACCCCTTTGGTTGGTGCTAACCAGCCATTATTTGCCTCATTTACCTCTCCGCCAGAAACGGCGTGGATGGTCTGGTTGTTGGTCGTGCTCGTGCTTAGCTTCATCATCGGTGCTGCTGTCACTTACTTCATCATCCTGCATTAAGCGAGCCGAAACCTGCTACAGCGACCCTAATTCCACGCTTCACCTTTTATTAAGATCTTGGCACTTCCGGTGGTTAGTGCAATCATTCCCGGAACGTAATTAATGCGCGCCGCGTGTTAGCGGTGGGCGACGCGAGAAGCCAACCACTCCCGGGAGGAGTATTCAAATGCGGCAGAGACTCTCATTGCAAAATCGATTAACTCGTCTTGGGAAATCTCTTGTGAAACCGCTCGCTGTCTCGGCGATTACGATTGTGTTTGGCTGCACAGCGTCACGCACGATCTGCGCGCAGGAACCCGCAAAGAAAGACTCGCCGGCCCGGGCTTCGTCGCCCCAAACGGCAGAGTTATCTCCAGAAGAAAAGATCATTCAACTGGAAAAGAGAGTTGCGCAGTTGACTAGCGAAGTCGCGCGACTGCGCGCTGAACTTGCGAAGCTCGAGAAGTACAAACAAATCGATTACACGCGCGATTTGATGATCAAAGAAGAAGACCGCATTCGGAGTCTGCAATCCGATCTCACCGACATCGCCACAAAGGAGACTGCGCTCAATAAACGTCTCGATGAAATCGAGCGGGAGCAGCGACCGGATAGGATTGAACGAAGCATGGCCGGCGTTGGCTCGACGCATCCGGAACAAGAACGAGATGCCATAATGACCAAACTGGGCAACGAGAAGCGGCAGATACAAAGCCAACTTGAAACCCTTCGGTCAACCCGCGCGCGCATCCCGAGTCTCATCGCGAACGCAGACGCTTCCATCAGCCGCCTCAAACAGCGACTCGCGGAATTATCTCGATAAGTGTTAGTAAGGCGGGTCCGCAGCGACTCAAACGGCCCGACGACCGGTCAACAGTTGGATAACGATCACGATGACGGCAATCACCAGCAGCAGGTGAATCAGTCCGCCGCCCACATGGCCGATAAATCCGAGTAGCCACAGAATCAAGATAATCACTACGATGGTCCAGAGCATTTTCGCCTCCTGTTGTAATGCGTGGAATCGCGGGGTCTAACGAATTGTTATTGACGCACTTTTGATTACAGTTCTCGCCTTATGCGGCCTTTCGTTTTCCGGCGAGGCTCTTTTTTAAGACTTCCATCAAATCGACCACTTTGCCTTCTTCGCGCTCGGGTTCTTCGACTTCGACGATATCTTTGTGCTGTTTACGCTTCTTCTCGACGAGTTTCATGAGTTGTTCAGTCTTCTCGTCTTTCAGTTCTTTAAGCGACAGGTGTTTATCGGAATGTTTCGAGATGAGCCTCTCGAATTTCTTTACTGCAGCGGCGGAAACTTTTTTCTTCTCCGGCAAGTCAATTTGCTTCGCCGAGCGAATTTCGTCCGGAAATCGCATCGTTTCAGCGCGCAGAATCCCGTTCTCGGGAAAGATCGCAACCAGGTACTCTTTGCCGCGCATCACGAATGTGGCCACACCTGCCAGGTCTTCCGTCTCCATGGTTCCCGCTAACAATTTATAAGCCTTCTCGGAGCCTTCGGACGGCGCGAGAAAATATGAGCGGTCGAAATAGAGTGGCGGGATAGACTGCAGATCGACGAAGCGGCGCAAATCGATGTCGCGGCTGCTTTCCGGCGCCAGCCGCTCGAGCTCTTCGTCCGTGACCGGAATGTATTTGTCCTTTTCGATTTCGTAGCCACGAATCATCTCGTCATCTTCGAGATCTTCGTTTGTCTTCTGGGAGAAATATCGGCGCGAGAGCGGCTCGCCCTTCGGCCCAAGCATTCGTAACGGCGCGCGATTCGTGCGCGTCCCTGGATAAAGATCGACGGGAACACTCACCAGTCCGAACGTTAGCGTGCCTGACCAAAACGGTCGGGCCGCGCGAGCGTTGCCGTTGTCTTCGCGAGATCTGGCTCGTTTTCTTGTTGCTTTCTTACGTGGCATAAATTTTTGGAGACGAGGGCGCCTTCCCTCACCGTCGGGCTACCCATCATCTGCTTACTGCTCGCTGCTCACTGATTCACGCTGCTTTCTTCTGTTTCTTCAACGCCGCAATACTCTTCGACAGCACACTATTGAGAGACGTCGTCTTCTTTTTAGATTTCACCAAATGAAGCTTTGGCCTGTGACCTTTCGCCTTCTTCTCAACAAACTCCATCACCCGAGCGCGGTATTCGTCTTTGTAGTCCTTAGGATCGAATTCACCCTTGAGCAATTCCACCAGCTGCTTGGCCATGCTCAGTTCTTTCTTGTCGGGCGCGCGTCCCGCGGGACGCGGTAAGTCCTTCGCAGAGAGAACTTCTTCCTTATTTCGCAGGGTATACAAAATCAGATAATCGTCGTGCGCTTGAATCGCGCCGACATAAGGCTGCTTGCGCATCACCCAACGCACCACCGCCTCCTTCTCCCGGTTTGCCAGCGCTTCCGCAAGTGCGAAGTACGTTTCGGAATCCCCGTCCGGTCCAAGGTAGTAAGGCCGGTCGTAATACT
>DASYPN010000154.1:0-12445 GCA_036006625.1 Pyrinomonadaceae bacterium
GGAAACGCTGCAGATAACTCAAACTCGAATAGCCCGTGCCGAAATCGTCGATACTCAACTGCACACCAAGCTCACGCAACTGCGTCAACAATCCAACCGCCGCGTCGAGATTGTCGCTGAATACTGACTCGGTGATCTCCAGTTTCAAACAACGCGGCGGCAATTGAAACTCTTGCAACAAGCTCGCGATGTTTTCGACCAAACCCGGCTGATTAAATTGCTTCACTGACAAATTGACGCTGACGAACAACGGTGGCGCCGCTGGATACGTCGTTTGCCAATCGCGCGCCTGTCGACACGCAGATTCGAGCACTCGCTGTCCGATAGTCAGGATCTGGCCTGTTTCTTCTGCAACCGGAATGAAGTCTTTCGGCGGCACCATTCCAAACTCCGGATGACGCCAGCGCACAAGCGCTTCAAAACCAATCAAGGTTTGATTTTCAAGCGACACGATTGGTTGATAATCGACGAACAACTCGTCGCGTTCGCAAGCGCGTCGCAGGTCTGTCTCCATCTTCAAACGACTCATCAACTCGCCGTGCATGTCGCGTCCAAAGATCTCGTAACGCGCTTTGCCATGAGCCTTTGCCTGGTGCATCGCCGTCTCCGCGTCGCGCAGCATGTCTGAAATATTTTCAGAGTAATCGGAGCCGAGGGCAATGCCGATGCTGAGGGTCGTATAAACTTCCTGGCCGTGAAGATTGAACGAAATCGCGAGTGCTTGTTGAATGCGAGTCGCGACTGACGATGCCTCTTCTTCACCCGAGACGTCGTCGAGCAGAACCGCGAACTCATCACCGCCGACTCTCGCCAGCACATCGTTCTGTCGCAGACAGGTTTTGACGCGCTGTGCAATTTGTATCAGCAACTGATCCGCACTCGCGTTTCCGAGACTATCGTTGACGAGCTTGAAGCGATCGACGTCGATCAGCAAGATTGCGCACTGTCGATCTTTGTTGGTTTGCTTGCGCGCGATCCTATGCTTGAGCAGATCGTAAAAGCACGCGCGGTTCGGTAGCCCTGTTAGCGGGTCGAGCGTCAGCTTTTCTTCAGCTCGCTTGCGATCGCTGATGTCCTGGACCTGGAAGAACAGACGCTTCGTTCCGGTTTCAGAATCTTTGAGCAGCGAGACGTGCCACTGTACCCAAACAGTGTGACCCTGCTCGTGAATGTAACGTTTCTCTTGCTCGTGACTCTGAATGTATCCCTCGAGTACGCGCTGGATGTACGACTGCACGTGTCGCAGATCGTCCTGATGCGTCATCATCTGGAAACTGGTGGCGCGCAGTTCCTGTTCTGAATAACCGAGCAGTTTGCAAAGTGATTCATTCACCTGAAGCCAGCTACCGTCGACCGATACGACTGCCATTCCAATCGCTGCGTTATCAAACGTGCCGCCGTAAGTCTTTGAGTTTGTCGAGAGCGCGAAGGGAATTGAATTGGGTGCGAACGGTGAATTCGTCTCGCCGCCATCACCGAGCTGTCGATTCTGACTACGCTCCGTCGCACGACGACGCTTCATACGTTTCTGTTCGTACATCGCCTGGTCGGCTTGTTCGAGCAACTCTTCGAAACACGTCATGCGTTCCGGTTCGAGTGTGGCAACTCCGATACTGAATGCGAGTTTGTGACTTCGTGTTTCCGAAGCGTTGTAGGCTTTGAGGTTCTCGTTGAGTCTTGTGATCGCGTCTTCTTTGCTTGCGTTTAGATCGGTTACGAGCACGGTGAACTCATCGCCGCCGAGTCTGGCGATGATGTCTGAGCTGCGGAAACTGCGGTTGAGAATGGCAGCGGTGTTGATGAGCGCGTTGTCGCCTTCGTTGTGTCCAAACTCGTCGTTGATGCGCTTCATACCGTCGAGGTCGATGAAGAGCAGTAAGAGGTTTTCTTTCTGGCGGCGCGCGAAGTCGAAGTAAGGTGCAGCTTGTTTGAGCAAACCGCGTCGATTGAATAATCCGGTCAGGTCGTCCTTGAGCGAACTGTTGCGCAGCGTTTCTTCGATCTTTTTGCGTTCAGTGATATCGCGCACTACTTGCACGAGACCACCGCCGTCAACGCTCGAAATCGAAATCTCGAGTGGGAAAGTGCCGCCACTGAGCTTCAGACCCATGGCTTCACCGCGCCACGAACCGTCGCGCCAAACGGCCGGCATGATCTGTTCCTTGAGTCGATTTAGTTCCTCCTGAAAGTAAAACATCTCCCAGCTCGCGCCGATGAGACGTTCGGGACCTGAGTAACCAAAAATTTTCGCGTACGCGTCGTTGAGGTAAATGCAGACACCGAGGTGATCGATGATCGCCATGCCGTCCATCGACGCTTTCATTGCGGCGGCTTGTTGGGCAAGAGAGCCGGCGGCGCGTTTGCGTTCGGTGATGTCGCGGGCGACCACTGAAGCACCAGTGATCGCTTTTCCTTCGATGATCGAGCAGATGGTAAGAGAGACGTCGATCGGGGTTCTGCCCTT
The DNA here is from genome assembly GCA_036006625.1 of Pyrinomonadaceae bacterium. Taxonomy (GTDB): domain Bacteria; phylum Acidobacteriota; class Blastocatellia; order Pyrinomonadales; family Pyrinomonadaceae; genus PSRF01. The sequence continues at coordinate 2,465 of DASYPN010000154.1, forward strand.
TTTGAGGTGGACCATTTCGTACTGCGTGACGTTCTCGCCACGCGCAACTTTTTCAAACAATAGCGAAGCTTCCTGGCCGCGCCGGTGATCGAACAGCATCGAGATCGGCGAGCCGAGAGCTTCTTTCGAGGTGTATCCATAAATCGCGCGCGCGCCACGATTCCAACTCATGATTACGCCGTCGGGCGTGACACCGATAATCGCGTCGCGCGAAACATCGACGATGCCTTGGAGACTCGAGAGTTCGTGTCGAACACCGGTGAGTTGTTCGCGCGTCCCTCTCGAACTGGTCCAAACCATGAGACTGAAGAGTATCTGAGCAACAAGAAGAACGATTACTACGGGAGTTAGAGCGGCGCCGATGAGTTGGGGAGCAATCAAACAAAGTCCAATTGCGCTCGGAATCACGAACGTAGGGAGGGGCCAGAACTGTTGGCCGGCGCGGGAGATGAAAGATTGTCGTTCGAGGAACATACCTATTAGGAGGCGTCTGGTAATTAGTGGTTCGAAGCGGGTCTGGGAATTTACGCCTCGCCCTCTTTAGCTACTCGCGTGCCAAGTGTTTGTGGGTGGAAAAGTTGAGGGTGGATAGGAGTCGATGAGGTCAAGCTAACCGGATCCATAGCAGTCTGACCGCCGTCGCCATCAATCTGATTGAGCCAGATCTGCGTTCATCTACGGAAATTCGCGACTAACTCTTCTTCTGCAACACGATCGCAATCAAACAGTTCTTTTAACCCAAAACTCTTCGTGACAAAAGACGGTATATTTGTGTCAGAGGTGTTGAGCAATTATTCGCTATCATTTATTCCGCAGACACCTCCTGATTGCGTGATGGTCCTGAGCCATTACTTGGTATTACCAGCTTCTGTGCGGCAGCCCGACTAACAATCCGACATTGCTGAAATCCATCGACTGCATAGGTGCGGTGTGCGGTACGGTCAACCACGTAAACTAAAAACAAAACGCGGCCAGAAGAAGGCCGAGCAAAACGCCTGGTGCTTCACGTGTCACGAACCAATGTCGCGGCATGGGAATAACTTTGCGTGTTCACACTGCCACATCGCCACGCGCATCGAATTGACTGTCGGTCCGCGTCCGGGAATAGCAAAACTGAGTCTGAAAGACTCGACGTGGCAACATCCTTTTTGTGTTTCGTGTCGTGTTCAGATGAATCGGTTTTCTCGTCGAACAAGTGGCCGGCCACACTCATACCGCTGCCGCAACTGTAGGGCGATGACAGCGTCTTATCGCGACAGCTCAAAGAGCTACGAGAAAGAACAGGAGATTCTTGAGCTGATCACTGCCGGTTATCTCGACAAGCAGATCGTGAGAAAGGTGAAGTGTCATCATCGAACGGTAGCGCGGCTGCGACTTGAGGTAAACGATCCGCGCCGTTGCGATTGCGGGCAGCTCTTCTATCACACGAAGAAGTGTCAGAAGCGCCCGGGCTGGCAAACACTCGCGCGTGAACGCAGGACCGACTTCGATGATCTTCTGGTACGCATCAACCGGCGAGTCCCGTCGACACTTCCCGAAGAGATGCGCGCCGACATTTGTCAGGAGATGCTATTGCAGATGATGAAATCGATCGACAACGTGCTCACCAAAGTTCCCGAGTTCATCAGGGAGTACAAAAGAGACTACCCCTTCCAATACCACTCATTCGACGCCAACCCCAAACTGCTGGAGCGTATCGCCGGATAGCTGAACGGTGCTGTGTCCCAGCACGGTTCCTGATTCGAACCAATCCGAAGTTTTATTGACAGCCGCGAACGTACCGAAACTCGAGAAGCCGGAAAGCCGGCAGGACCAGGATTCTGACGAACAATAATCTTACCGAGCAGATTGGCTTGCGTCGAGAGACATAGTGCTGGCTTGTGTCGAGAGTCAGGACATAGCGCCAACGGCGCGAAATATGAAAGCCAGGGGCAAGCGCGAGCGCAGCGAAGCGCGTCGCCCCTGGTTAGGTATCCAAAAAAGCGCGTCGAGGCCTGAAAGGCCGAAATTGATGCGATCGTATTTCGCCCTTTACAGGGCTCGACACCTTTTGGTGGGCTTGATCCAGGGGCGACGCGCTTCGCGCTTGCCCCTGGCTGTCATATTTCGCGCCTTCGGCGCTTTTAGGCAGCTCACATGCGACCGCGAGAACGCGCTGGCGTGTCCGTGTATCGTCAAGCATTCAAGTCATCGACTGATGAAGCTGGATTGAGTGTGGAAAGCTTTTGGTGCCGGAGGTCGGACTCGAACCGACATGAGGAGTGAACCTCGCCAGATTTTGAGTCTGGTGCGTATACCAATTTCGCCACTCCGGCGTGAAGGGGATGCACATGATACGGTGCTTTCGAACTCAGCGCAACACTCACGCCTGCCTTCACTTTTAATCACATCTTGATACAAAAGATGATCTCCTATCGGGTGTCGTTTATACTAAACTACTGTTATCACTCGATTTATCTGCCACGTAAAAACATGTTTGCCACCGGCGTAGCAAAAGGGCTAGAATGCCTGAGCCAGGTTTTGGCGGGGCCTTACCCAGCCCCTTACCCACGTTCACTCACCGTTTGCTGGTTGAGCTCTACTAATCTTCTAGCCGCCATGTCCTGCCATTTTCAGGAGAGACCAAATGCCGACAATTGTGTCGCCCCGCATTCTGATAGTTGATGACGAAGTTGAAATAACGGAGATCCTCGCCGATTTGCTCAGTGAAGAATACGAATGTATTCGAGCGGGATCGGCAGAGGAAGCGCTGACGCGTCTGCAGGAAAGCGAATTCCAGCTCGTGATTAGCGACATCACTATGCCGGGTATGAGCGGCCTGGACATGATTCCGCATGTCAAAGAAATCGCGCCTGACACCGTTGTCGTAATGATCAGCGGCATGCAGACAGTCGAGAGCGCGATCGGTGCGCTGCGTCTTGGCGCGTTCGATTACCTGATGAAGCCTTTCGACCTGCGGCAGGTCGAGGCAGTCGTCAAACGCGCGCTCGAACATCACGATCTCGTAGTCGCAAAGCAGCGTTACGAAAACCACCTCGAAGAACTAGTCGAACAGCGAACCATCGAGCTGGATAAGGCTTTGAATTCTCTCGAAGGTGCTTACCGCTCCACACTCAAAGCGTTAACTGCGGCACTCGAAACGAGAGACTCTGAAACTCATGGTCATTCGGAACGCGTGGTTACTTACAGTCTGCGACTCGGACGCGAATACGGTTTGAGCAGTGAAGAGATGAAGGCGCTGGAGTTTGGATCACTGCTGCACGACATCGGCAAGATCGGTGTGCCTGATTCGATTTTGCGCAAGCCGGCGAAGCTCACTGAAGAAGAGTGGGTGCGCATGCGCGAACATCCATTGCATGGACAACAGATTCTCCGTGGCATCGAGTTTCTGCAGGGCGCATCACGCGTGGTGGCCCAGCATCACGAAAAGTGGGACGGCACCGGTTATCCACTCGGTTTGCGAAAAGAAGAGATCGACATCTGCGCGCGCATCTTTTCGGTGGCCGACGCTTTCGACGCGATCACGAGCGATCGTGTTTATCGCCGCGGCAAGTCGTATGAAGCAGCATCACAGGAGCTTGACGATTGGTCTGGTCGGCAATTCGATCCGAAAGTTGTTGAAGCCTTTCATCGAGTGCCGAAGGAAGATTGGGAAGAGTTGCACCGGCAATCGTTGATGCCGAAGCCCGATCAATTCGACGTGCGCCAGGTGATGCAGATGATGGAAGCTCGCCTCGAAGCCGTAATCTAGCCACAAGAAGATCTAGCCACAAAAAGGCACAAAAAGCACAAAAAGAGATTTCTTCAAATGGTTTTCTCTTTTGTGCTTTTGGTGCCTTTTTGTGGCTAATTAGAAAGTGGCACTACGTAGCCGCGACGTGATTGCAGGCTGACGCCGACCCGGCGTGAGGCTACTTCGATGCGACGATATTCGCCAGGTTGGGCTTCGGCAAGAGGACGTTTGGGACGATAAGTGACGACGTACTCAGCTCCGATCGCGCGAGCCACTTCGTTTGCCTGGGCCAGCATTTCCATACTGTCGAGCGGCAACATCATCCTCCCGCCAGTCTCATCAGCAATATTCTTCAAGGCCTGCTGGCTCTTCTTCACTTCAGTTTCATAAGCTTTGCGTTGGCGCTTCATCGCCGGATCGAAGCGAATGCTGAGGCCGTACGAAGGTGAGCGAATCTGCCCGGGAGGCATCGTGGGATCGTTTGCGGCGATCGGGTCTGAACTTCTTGGACGTTGTCCCACTGAAACAGGCGCAATGTTCTTTGGATTTTTCTGTCTCACAAACTCGGTGTAACTGATGATATGCACTGTAGCCCGCGCCGACATCAGTTTGCGGATTGCCTCCGCGCGATCGACTTTGCCGCCAGGCGAGTCAACACCGTCGGTGATCATCACAACGTGACGACTTCCCTCCGGACGATCCTTCAATTGCACACTTGCATTCGCAATCGCATCGGAGATTCGCGACCGCTTGGTTGAGAGAAGTTTGTTCTTGAGTGTCTTCAGGACCGCAGCTTTGTCGGTGGTCCATGGTTGAAGCATCTCGGTTGCATTGCCCGATTGCATTACAGCGATGGATGCGCCGTCTTCGAGTTTTGTGACTAACCGTGACGCGACATCGCGCGTGAGACTCGTGCTCTTGGCCATGCCGCCAAGCCCGCTGGACTCACCACCTGTATCGAGCAGAAACAGAACGTTAGCCGGAACATGCCTGAGACTTCTGAGTTGTTGTGCAACGCCATCCTCGAGTACGAGAACGTCGTCGAGCTCGAGTGTCGGATCGTAGTGACCGTACGAGTCGAAGGCGACGACCGGAAGGCGGACTTCTTCAGTAAAAACCTTGACTGGTTCCTGGTCCTTTTCGGGGGTTGGTGACGGTGAAGGTTGTGGTTTGGCTGGTTCCTGGCTGGAACTCTGCCCCGCGGCAAATGCCAAAAGCGCCACCATGACCACAAGTCCAGTTGTGCGTTTTAGCCAAAACATTTAAGGAGTCGGCTGTTTTGATGCTGCCAGACCTGCTACGTTGCCTCAGTTCTTCTTTGCGTCCTTTGCGTCTTTGAGTGAAAACAGTCCTAACGCAAAGAGCGCAAAGGGAGCAAAGAACGTAAAGGAAACTTACGAAGTTTTACGTGCCTGAGCCTGGACGGCCGTAATCGCGATGGCGTCAACGATGTCGCGGGCCGTGCAGCCGCGCGACAGGTCGTTCGCGGGTTTGTCCAGACCCTGGAGAATCGGGCCAATCGCCGTGGCGCCCGCCAAACGCTCCGTTAGCTTGTACGCGATGTTCCCGGATTGCAAGTCGGGGAAGATCAGCACGTTTGCACGGCCGCCGACCGGCGAACCCGGTGCTTTTGATTGGGCGACGCCCGGAATCAACGCCGCATCAGCTTGTAGTTCGCCATCGACCAGCAACTCGGGCGCGCGCGCCTTCACCGTTCGCACTGCTTCAACAACTTTATCTACCAGCTTGTGTTTCGCGCTTCCTTTTGTTGAGAACGAGAGCAGCGCCACACGAGGCTCAGCGCCAAGCAACGCCTTGCACGAATCCGCGGCGGCAATCGCGATCTCGGCAAGTTCAACCGAGCTCGGTTCGATCACCACACCACAATCAGCATAAATCATCGCGCCATCGTGGCCAAACTCACTGTTGCGCAATGCCATCAGAAAGAAACTCGACACCAGTTTGAATCCCGATCTCACGCCAATGCAGTGAAGCGCAGCACGAACGGTATGACTGGTCGTGTTGGTCGCTCCTGCGACGGAACCATCCGCCAGACCGGAACGCACCATCAGGTTGCCGTAGTACAAAGGATCAGACACGAGCGTTCGTGCCTCGTCCGCCATGAGTCCCTTCGCCCGGCGCAAATCGTGAAAGAGCGAAACCACACGATCAAAGTCAGCAGCACGCTTGTGATCGATAATCGCCACGCCACCGAGATCGAGGTGATTGTCTCGTGCGACGGCTCGAATAGTTTCCTCATCGCCGAGCACAGTGATCCGTGCGATGCGTTGAGTGGTGGCCTCCGCGGCAGCGAAGACGGTGCGCGGATCGTTTCCTTCGGGCAGGACGATGTGTTGCGGTCTTGACGCGGCACGCTGGCGAATTCGGTCGAGGATGTCCATGGATGTTTATGTTGCCACAGATTACACGGATCAGCACAGATCTGTATAATCCTCCAATATGTCAGACCTGAACCTCCGAAGTCGCATGACCAATCTGCTGCTCGTCATACCAAATCTGCTCGTGCTGTGCGCGCGGCTGATGGTCGATCCGAGGGTGCCCGCGAAAGAGAGATTGCTGGTTGCGGGCGCAATCGTGTACGCGTTCCTCCCGTTCGACTTCATTCCAGACATGATCCCTTTTGTGGGCCAGGTTGACGATCTTTATCTGATTGGATTGACGCTGCTGCGACTGATGAGCGTCACTGATCCTCGCGTCGTGCGTGAGCATTGGCGCGGTGGTGGAGACGTGGTGGAGTTAGTCGGAGCTGCAACCCTCATCGCGGCCAGACTACTGCCGAAGAGAATCCGGCGCGTGCTCACCTCGAGAGTTGAAGCGCCGAATATTCCGGCTGGAAAGTCCGACACGATGACGCCGCTGCTGGTCGAGCGACCAGTCGCCGAATCGAAGGCAGTTCAATAAAGACTCAAGCTGCAAGACACCAGTCGATCACACCCTCGACCGAGTTCGCGAGCGACGTAACCAGATCTGCATTACTCGTCTTCAAAGCCCAATACCTGATTTGTTCCGGGAGGGTGTCAGTGCACGTTTCGTCAAACGCGACGAGAGCGCCATTGAGTGACTTTGAATGTGTAATTACAAACCACTCGCGCGCCAAACGAAAGTCCTGCTTCAGCGTTATCAGCCGGATGTTTGGATGTCGTGGCGGTCTCCAGTCGTCCTGTCCAAACAGGTAGACGGTTTCCGACACATCAGCGATACGCATGTAACGATCGATGATTGGCTGCAACGCTGAGAGCTTTTCGACTCCAGCGTAGACTCTACCGGAGCGATTCGTGCGCAGCAAAATCGAATTCTCGATCATCAGGCATCCGTATTCGACCGATGCGGTGGTGGTGTGGCAGACGAAACTCTCGTGATCGAGGAAATCACGTCGGGTGAGGCTGGCAATTTCACCGATATTATCGATGTTTTCGACGCCGGAGTGCTTTAGGGCCTGCTCGAAAATCGAAAAGTTCTTCACCGCGGGGGGCCTCCATGCCTCAATAGGAAAGCCTTTTTTAGCGGAGGAAGACTGCGAGAGCGTTACGAAGTGTTCGTTAAAGTGTGCTCAGTGTCATCCGTGGCCAACTTAGCCTGAGCGGAGGGCGCCCAGGACCTTGTCATGGATCCCACCAAAGCCGCCGTTGGACATGATCGCCACCACATCGCCCGACCGAAGCTCGGGCCCGATGTGCGCCACGATTTGATCCGCATCTGGGAGGGCAAACGCAGGTTTACCTTGTTTCGAAATCGCATCAATTAATGCGGCGGTATCAAGCGCCCGTCCCTTTTCTGTGACCTTCTGACTGTCGAACACAGAGGCGATAACGACATAATCAGCCGACGCAAACGCGTTGGCATAGTCATCCTGGAAAACGGCTAGTCGCGAGGACCAGGATCGAGGCTCAAATACGGCGATCAAACGGCGATCTTTATATCGCGCCCGCAAGGCGCGTAGAGTCTCGCGAACAGCGGTCGGGTGATGTGCGAAGTCGTCGATCACGAGGACGCCTCGCTCTTCGCCACGCACCTCCGCGCGCCGCTTTACGTTCTGAAAGCTCGCGAGGGCAGCACGGATCTTTTCCCTGCTGATGCCCCAGGCATCGGCCGCTACAATCACCGCCAGGCAGTTGAGAAGATTGAACTCACCCAGCAAAGGCGTCTGAAACTCGCCCCACGACTGGTTCTCACAAAACACTTCAAACCGCGACAATCCCGCGCTGAAGTCAGCATTGCGAACCTGCCACTTCGCATCGCTGTTCGTGCCGAAAGTCTCAACTCGTGTAAAAAGTCTTTCACCAAACGATTCCACCACCTGGCGCACGTTCGGACTGTCCCAACCGGCAATCAACCGGCCGTTCTCCGGAACAAGGTTCATAAAACGACGAAACGCCAGCTTCACTGCATCGAGATCACGGTAGATATCGGCGTGATCGAATTCAATGTTGTTGACGATCGCGAGCTCAGGCAGGTAGTGCATGAATTTCGGACCTTTGTCGAAGTAAGCCGTGTCGTACTCGTCCGCTTCGATGATGAAGTAATCACTGTCGGTGACGCGGAAGCTGCTGCCGAAATTTTGTGCGACGCCGCCGATCAGAAAACTCGGATTCAAGCCGCCCTGGTCCATTATCCATGCCGCGATGCTGGTGGTTGTAGTTTTACCGTGAGTGCCTGCGACTACCAGTGAACGGCGGCCGCGAATGAACTCTTCTTTTACCACTTCGGCCTGAGACTTGTAGAGCAGTTTCCGCTTCAGGGTCTCTTCGACTTCCATGTTTCCGCGTGGGATCGCGTTGCCGATGATCACGCAATCGGGATCCGGGCTCAAATGTTCAGGCCGGTAACCCTGAGCCACTTGAATGCCGAGAGATTGCAGCATCGTCGACATTGGCGGATAGACATTTTCGTCAGAGCCGGTAATGTGATGACCGCGCGCGTGCAACATACCCGCGAGGGAAGCCATCGCCGTCCCACATATTCCAATCAGGTGATAGTGCATGTTTACGACAGTTTCCTCTGTGCTATCTCTGTGTCCTCTGTGTCTCTGTGGTTTAAAGAGGACAGTGAATGCTTCAGATGTTTCCAGTGAAGCTGTCTAATCAACTTCAGCTCTTCAGTCTCGATTCCGCGAATGTCCCGCCGGAGTTTCTGACCTGAAGTTACGAGCAGGTTAGCCCAACCATTGTTGATCAAACGCCAGCGAGGAAGCGACAACCGCTCGAACAAATACCAGCTTTCTGACTTTATCCGGATCTTCTCAGTGTTTGTCCAGCGTTTAGCCGAGCTTCTACCGCCGTGATGCAGATCACGGCCCCAGGCTCAAAAAGCAATTGCCATCCGGCCTGCGTAATGCGGAAACACCACTCATTGTCTTCTGCATACATCTGAAACCGCTCGTCAAAGCCACCCACGTTGTCGATGACTTCGCGCCGGAGCATCATGGCGGCGCCACTCAGCATGGGAACAGTTCTGCGTTGATCGTGCGCCCAATGTCCTCCGAGTAGTAATTCACCACGAAACTTTTTCGGCAGCAACAGATAGAGCTTCATCTGTGAAAGAACGATTTGCCAGGTCCGCGGAGGATTATGCCAGACATTGACCTGCACCGAGCCGTCGTCGTTCAGTATTTTTGGGCCAGACGCGCCGATCCGGCGCGAAGATCACCTCTCGACACACCGGTACAGCAGCTCGCCACAATTCCAGTTCACGATGACGATCGACAGCTCACTCATCTACCTAATCTGCGTAATCTTCCTAATCTGTGTTCACCAGAGAAGATCCTTCAGCGCGCTATAGAACCCGTTGGAGTACCGATGATAACGCCACGTAAGGACCTCTCGCAGCACGTAGGGAGCATTCACTACTTTTCGCTTTGAAATCCACGCTCTGGTCTCGAGATGTTTGAGCCGCATGTCGATCTGACGCTCGATCTTGAATTGATAGCGATTGCGTTGTGCAGCGAGTCGATCGCGAACGGCTCGCAGTTTATCAATCTCGGGACCCAGAGTCGTTTTTCGCCTCGCCGCGTCAAGAAGATTGCCGGCTGCTTTTCTTTCAGAGCGACGCACGCCAACCTGCTGAGTTTGATGTTGCCTGTACTTGATCAGCGGCTCTGAAATCGGCGCTACTTCAGCGGTAGTTGAGATCAACAGCGCAATCCACCCGTCGTGAATCAATGGAAGGTCCCCCGGTATTGGCAGCACGAGATCCTTATACATTGCGCGAAATGACATCGTACTGCCCGT
>DASYPN010000155.1:0-3216 GCA_036006625.1 Pyrinomonadaceae bacterium
GGCGAGGATGAATCACAGGTGATCGATGTAATGGCCGGTGAAGTGCTGCACATTCCTTCACACGTCCAACACAAAGCTGAAGCACTCGCAGACACGCTTGACGTCGACGTCTTTAGTCCACCACGACAGGACTGGCTTGACAAGACCGACGATTACCTCAGGCAGAAATAGACCATGGATCTCGGACTGAAGAATAAGGTGGCACTGGTTGCGGCGGGCAGTCGGGGGCTGGGCCGCGCAGTCGCCGAAGAACTCGCAGCGGAAGGCGCATCTCTTCTGCTCTGTGCACGCGATGCACAGACGTTGACCGAAACAGCAGCCGCTATTGCCGAGAGCTCAGGTGCGCATGTGCTCGCCGTGCCTGCCGATGTCACTGTCATCGATGACATCAAGCGACTCGTCGAAGCAGGCATCGAGCGATTCGGACACATCGATATTCTGGTTACGAATGCGGGTGGTCCACCGGCTGGAAGATTTGATCAATTGACCCGAGAACAGTGGGATGATGCAATCAAGTTAACGTTGCTAAGCGCCGTTGAGCTCGCGCGTCTCGTGTTACCGGGAATGAGAGAAAGGCGCTGGGGACGGATAATCAACATCACTTCGATCGCCGTGAAACAGCCGGTCGATGGTCTCTTGTTGTCGAATAGTCTGCGTGCGGGTCTGACTGGATTTGCGCGCACGCTCGCCAACGAGGTCGCACTCGAAGGCATTACGGTCAACAACGTGCTGCCTGGTTACACACGGACGGAACGTCTGGATGACCTCGCACACATGATGGCGGAGAAGCAGGGACTCAGCGTCGGCGAATTTCGAGGGATATGGGAGAAAGAGATTCCGATGGCGCGGTTGGGAGAGCCACGTGAGCTTGCGGCCACGGTTGCGTTTCTCGCTTCTGAACGCGCGAGCTACATTACCGGGACGTCGATACAGGTTGACGGCGGTTGGATTCGCTCCTTACTCTAATCCGCAAGTAGAGAGGTTCAGAAAATGATCAAGCAAATTCGTGGCAGCACTATCTGATAACTCGATAAAAGCACCTTCGACGAACTCATCAGACCATACCGGCGAAGGAGTAATCATCGATATTGGAACGGGAGACGGGCGCTTTGTGTACCAGTCTGCGCGCCGGGACCCGAACAAATTCTACATCGGGATCGATCCGAACACGCGTCTGCTCGAGAAGATCTCGGAGAAGATTCATCGCAAGCCTGCAAAGGGCGGCGCTCCTAACGTTCTCTTCATTCAGTCCGCGATCGAGGATTTGCCTGATGAGTTGAACGGCGTTGCTAACGAGGTGCACGTGCACTTTCCGTGGGGCAGCTTGTTGCGGGCTGCGGTTGTTGGAGATGTGGCGCTGTTGCGCAACCTGCGGCGGATCTGTGCAGCTGATGCGTTGTTGGAAGTCGTGATCGGAATCGATCCGGTGCGAGATAAATCAGAGCTCGAGCGCCTTGGTGTGCAGCCGTTGACGCTCGAGATTGTAGATGATGTTCTTGTACCCAACTACGCCGCCGCCGGATTTGAGATCATCGAACGCGGAATAATCGCCGCTTCCGAATGGCCTGAATTTGAGACTTCATGGGCCAAACGTCTCCAGGGAAATGAGCAGCGGCCGATTACCTACCTCATCGCACGTGCTTCTGATCGCGCGTCTTCTTCGATTAACGCCGAAGGCGTTGGCTAACCCCAGCCCAGGGTTGGAGCGCAGCGACAACCCTGGGATATTAATTAAAAATTGCGATGAAACCCTGAAAGGGTTCCTCTTCAAGGCGAACCCTTTCAGGGTTTGACGTATTTCTTGTGTTTGATCCCCAGGGTTCTCGCTGCGCTCGAACCCTGGGCTGAGGTTAGCCAACGCCTTCGGCGTTAAAAAGGTTGATCATCGTCGGCGTTAGAAACTCTGATCGTCGGCGGATGGCCCGAAGATGGCAGGGACTTTTTCGCCCATCAATCGGAGGTAGACCGTCATCTGGCCGCGGTGATGGGACCAGTGACTGATCGTGTCCTGAATGATCTCGTGTCGTGGTCCTTCCCAGACAACATTCCCACGCGCGAGTAATTTCCACGTCGTATTGAGAAACTCGTCATCCGTGCTTTCCAGCGCACTGCGTGCTTCCGCCGCCGCTTCATCAAGCGCTTTCACCAGTTCCGCACTCGTCTTCTTCGGTTCTTTCTTCGTGCCTTGGCCCGCGGCGGGCGCCACGTCCAAATCGTCACGCTTGATCTCCATCGTGATCCACGTCGGGATCGTCGCCACCATGTCGGCGAGGTATCCGAAGATCATCGACTTCTCGTGCGGCTTCCAATCGTACTTCCCGTCGGGAACCTGCTCGAGCGCTTTGCGCGAACGTTCAACCTCCCGGTCCAACTGCTCCCGAAAAAACTCCGTTAGTTTCATCGCCAAAACTCACTCCCTCCAAAAATTTAAACGTGTGAACACACGATACAGCCCACCTGTCACATGGCTATGGCGAAAGCCGGATCGCATTGGTGTATTATGATTTCTCGAATGCTCCTGCAAGCGAACTTCGCACAATCCTTTCAATCGCCAGTAGTCCGCCTTTTTCTCGTGTTCATTGCGATCGGATTGCTCTACATTCTTGGTCGCGAAGTACGAAAGATTCCCGCGAAGTTACTCACCCTGATGGCAACAGCTTTCATCGACATGGTGGGTGTGTTGATGATTTTCCCGCTCTTGCCGTTTTACGTGAAGAACCTGGGCGGCGGGGGAGTCGATTTTCTTGGATTTCACGCCGGCATCGGCACGATCACGGCGATCATTATCTCGTCGTTTACCGTGGCGCAGTTGCTCAGCGCGCCGCTGTGGGGAAAATTCTCCGATCGTGTCGGGCGTAGACCAACATTACTGATCGCATTAACTGCTTCCGCCATCGCTTACCTGATCTTTGGTTTCGCTGATTCGTTGTGGCTCCTGTTGCTCTCGCGCATCGTCCAGGGCGCCGGCGGCGGGACTGTCGGTGTGATTCAGGCTTACGTTGCTGATTCAACTGCGCCACAGGATCGCGCACGCGCACTTGGCTGGCTATCCGCAACAACGAACCTCGGCGTCACGCTTGGACCAGTGCTCGGTTCATTCGCGATCACGCTTGGAAAATACGATCTGATGCCGGGACCGGCGACCTTGCACATGGGCCATGCTGCGCCAGGAATCATTGCGGCCACACTCTGCATTCTCAATATCGCGTTCGCCGC
>DASYPN010000156.1:0-37973 GCA_036006625.1 Pyrinomonadaceae bacterium
AGGGCGGGACTCGTCTCACGAAAAACGGCGGCGTTAAGGTTATGCAGGGACGCTGTCTTGGCGGCGGAACCGCAGTGAACTGGTCGGCGTGTTTGCCACCTCGGCTCGAGACATTGGACGAATGGCAGAAACGCGGACTTCCGTTCACACGTCAGAATCTGGATTCATATCTGCGCGAAGTCGTGAACTATCTTCCGGTTGTTCGCAACGACAAATACAACTCCTCAGCGCGAAAATTCCAGCTTGGATGTGCCCGCCACGACATTCCTACCGAGAACCTGCCGAATAACACGAACAAGTGCCGCGAGTGCGGCAGTTGCGGTGTGGGGTGCCCTTACGATCGCAAGATGAGTGGCTTCGTGAAGTGGCTCCCCGACGCTATCACACTGGGCGCTAACATCTACACCGACACGAGAGTCGATCGTTTGGTGAGTAGCGGCGATCAAATTCGCGAGGTACATGCGCATTTTATCGATCACAAAACACGACCCACAAAACGGAAGCTGATCGTTAAGCCTACGAAAGGGGTCGTACTTTCCGCTGGAGCCATTGGTACACCCAGCATCCTCATGCGTTCGGATCTGGACCTCGATAAACGAGTCGGTAAGTACACTCACATTCATCCGATTACGATCACTATCGGCAAGTATCCTGAAGAGACACTGCCGGCGTATGGCGTACCCGATAATATGTGGACGCCAAAATTCGCACCTGGTCCAACCGGGTACCTGATCGAAACCGGTTCCTTCTTTCCAGTATTCTCTGCGTCTGCAACGCTCCAGCACGGAGACGAATTGCATCGCATTATGCGGGAATATTTTCCGACCGGTGCTATCTCCTACGCTCATCACACGACGGGATTCGACGACAAGGAGGAATACGGAACAGTCGAGTTGGACGATAACGGCGATCCTCAGTTGGACTACAAGATCCCCAAAGCCAATGTCGTTCCAATGCGAGAGAGTCTGGTGATGATGGCGAGAATTCACCTCGCCGCCGGCGCATCGTCCGTTTACGTGATGCGCAACCCGCCCCTCGAAGTGAAATCAGACGCTGATTTTGCAGCCATCAGGAAGATCGATTTCACGAAGCCACAGGCCTCGACGATTTACACCGTTCACGTTATGGGTGGCTGTCAGATGAACAAAGACGACAAGCGTCGCTGCGTCAACAACGATTTCACGTTCAGAGGAAAAAAGAATCTCTGGGTCGCGGATGGGTCGATTTTTCCGACGGCGCTCGGCGCTAATCCGCAGATCACAATCTACTCGCTGGCTCTGTGGGCGGCGCGCGGAATCTGCGAACAACATCAGCGACCGTTCAAGCTCAATCACCAGCAAGGAGGTGAGTTGCCGTGGCCGGGATACTGAGCTCAGCCTTGAATGCGTCTGCGCATCCAAAGAATCGAAGCGAGGTCACGCAGACGACATTCGAGAATCTTAATAAAAAGACCGCGCTGATTCTCTTCGCTGTGGCCGAAGCTGTACTGGGTGAAGGCTTTTTAGTCAAAGCGCCTCGGTTTATCGAAACGGTAGATGATTTCCTCAACTACCAACGAGCTGCACAGCGCGACAATCTTCTCCTTGCATTGCTTGTTGCGGAAACGACTTTTGGTCTGATGATTGGCAAGCTTCAAGGTTTCTCACACTTGTCACTCGCAGACAGGAGAAAGATTCTCCAGAAGCTGCGCTCCGGCACAGCGCAGCAGCGAAACATTTACGTAGCGTTCGTCAACGTGTCCGCTGCGACTTATTACGCAAGCGATCTGACGTGGCCCGATTTGAATTACCCCGGCGTGAGTGTGGACCATCCTCAGATACTGAACCATCCACCACCTATTCCCTGGCGACCGGCTGATCCCCGACCGATCGAAGACTGAAAGCTCTTAAAGGAGACCGACATGCCCGACAACGCAAAACTCCAACTTGAATTGCGAGATGTTTACGGAAAATTTCTGGGAGAAAAAGTCGATATCATTCTCCGTCATCAAGTGCTGAGCGAGGTGAGAAAGGCCAGTCCCAACGTGACCGCCAAAGTTGAGATCACCGGACTGCAGGGTGCTCCTCAGGGAAGGTATCAGATGGAGATCGACCCGCCTTCTTACCAGTACATCAGTGAGTTCGTAAACATGAAGGCGAGTGGTATCACCTCACGTTCAATTACGTTTCCGATCGATCCGGGAAAAGTAGTCAAAGTGAATTTTCAGGCATTTGCAAAACTCACCCTAGACTTACGGACCCTATTAGACAAAAGTGACACGGTTCTTTCGTTTGAAGGGAAAAAGGGTAAGGATCTCTATGACGCGCTGGACGATATTCGCAAAGCCGGCATGCTTAACATCGCAACCAAGACCAACGCCACCGCACTAAGCAATGGTCGAACTGTTCTCTCTTATATTGAGCAGCTGAACGAAGTCAGGGGTGATCGATTTTTCTGCGACGTGCCGAAGGAATTACGCTCGGAAACGAAGAACAGTGCTGCCGAAGGATTGTTCCGCAAGGTGAGTGGCAGTCTCCATACACCGCCTCCAGGCTTTCAGCCCGCCGAAAGTTTCAAGACATCAGAGAAGTATGGGAATTTGCAATTGACCTTTTTCTCAAATGGCGAAAAATTCAAAGCGGATATCGACATTGACGACGCTGGCGGACTCGAACATGTGTTTCAGGTGCTGCGGAACAAGCTGTCTGGGAAGCCCACACATCCATACAATATTCACGAGGTCCTCGTCGCTCATCAGCATTTGGATCCCGGATATACCTTCGTAGTTTAAATCGGGACCATCTGGATTGGTGACACCGGATCTGTGTTATAAGCGTGTCGCTATGGCGCGTCGCCAACTCAGATGGGCTTGGTTCGTTCTTGCTATCGCCTTCCTGTCGACCTCAGCTCACGCTCAGCTTCCGTTTTATACCGACGACGCAGACACCACTTCCAAAGGAAAGTTTCATCTTGAAATTTCCAACGAACTCGACTGGCTGCAAAGATCCTCGTTTCCTGGACTACGACAGAACACAACTGTCTTCACACTGAACTACGGTCTCACCAATCACATCGAGCTTGGCATTAATGCGCCTCTGATCAAAATCTTTAACGATCGATCTTTGATGCTTGGAAACCCGAGCGGAATTGGAGACACACAGTTCGGAGTGAAGGTCCGGCTGCTCGACGAGCGGGAAGGCTCAAAGCGTCCGTCGACATCTGTGGTCTTTTACGTGGAGGCGCCGACGGGAAGTACAACCAAGCAGCTCGGGTCGGGATTGGTTGATTACTGGTTATATGGAGTGCTGCAAAAATCGTTCACCAAGCGAATCACCGGACGGCTTAACGGAGGAATTCTCTTCTCCGGCAACGAATCGACAGGTCTCATCGGCATCCAGACATCGCGCGGTCAGGTTTTCACTGGGAATGGATCACTTGTGCGCAACTTCACGCCACGACTCCGGCTGGGCGCCGAGTTGTTTGGCGCGGTTACCAGGAACTTCGCCCTGAGCCGAGGCCAGTTGGAAGGCCAGATCGGCGGCGGCTACACCCTCTCGAACAAGCTCGAGCTGACCTTCGGCGTCCTCGGCGGCCGCTACGCCGCCAGTCCCCGCTTCGGCGGACAGTTGGGATTCGCGTACGACTTCTGATTGCTGACAGCGCCAAAGGCGCGGAATATGACAGCCAGGGGCAAGCGCGAAGCGAAGCGGAGCGCGTCGCCCCTGGTAACCCAATCAAGATTTTTGGCTAGCCCTGAAGGGGCGTGATACCACCTGCATATTTCGGCCCTTCAGGCCTTGTCTCACTTTTTAGGGCCCTAGACCAGGGCCGACGCGCTTCGTGCTTGGCCCTGGCTGTCATATTTCCCGCCTTTGGCGCTTCAGGGTCTGTTAAATCACTCACCAAATTTTCGCTCCATGAGAATAACATTGACAAACGTCGTTTTGCCTCACTATTATGCCCAAGCGGCCGCTGACATAGGGTAAAGTGGGCGCCTGAACCTGCTTGGATTCCTTCCGAACCAGCTCCCCCCTATAAAAACCTTCTTCCTCAGTCGCCCTTACACAGCGGACTTGAGCCTACTATCCCCAACCATAGAGGAGTAACGACATGTTTAAATTTACCAAGGGCATACTGATGGCCCTGGCAATATCAACCTTGCTCGCAATGAGCGCTGCGGCCACATTCGCTCAAACGACGGGTTCTGTGACCATGAACGCCACAGTTTCGAACTTCGTGGAACTGACTTCAGGCGGTGCAGTCACACTTACAGGTAATTCCGGCGGCAGCATCATCACGGATGGCACGGCGAACAGCCCGTTGGCAGTGGTTGTTAACCTGGGCGAACTGGGTCCAAGCAACACCAACAGTTTCGTCAAGCTAAGCGTGCCTGTCCGACTTCGCAGCAACGTAGCCTATCAACTGAACATGGTGAGCAGCGTTGCCGGCGCAGGTGCGACAGCCTTCAGTCTTAAAGATACCGACGTCGGTTTTGGTTTGACTCCGGCTGCGCGACCAGCGAATCTCGCGGCGGGCGTCGACACCAACGCAACACCGGGAGATCCAACTGTCGGTGGCAGCACGGATGCTAACGGTCGCTGGGTATATGCCGGCGCAAATTCCACTCTCGGTGCTTATGCTGTATCGGGTGCGGTTTTGAGTGGACCACGCATCAACCAGGCAGTCTCGGCCAGCAGCAATACATCCCTAACTTTCCCGGCGATCTTTGCGGTCAAACCGCAGTTCTACGATCCAGCGCCGGCGATCACGATCACCGCTCAGTTTACAGTCGTCGCACTGTAAACTGTCTTCGCCCCTCCTCTATTTGGGTGGCAGCGGCCGTCGCCTCGTGGTGACGGCCGCAACACCATATCTTCACTCCTCCTCAAAGGAAAAATCTTATGCCCCGCAAATTCTTCTTCAAATCAATTCTGCTCACGATGTTGCTGACGCTCGCTGCTGTTTCCTCTTTAGGACAGTCGACGACTGGCACTGTGAGCATGAGCGCAACGGTATCGAAATTCGTCGAGATCAATTCCGGCGGCGCCGTCACTCTTACCGGCAACTCAGGCGGTGGTGTTACGACGGATGGTGTAGCCAATTCTCCACTCGCAGTGGCCATCAACCTCGGTGAGCTTGGTCCAAGCAACACCAACAGTTTCGTTACCGCATCAGTCCCACTCAAACTGCGAAGCAACGCGGCCTACGTATTGTCGATGACCGCCACGGTCACGAGCTCGGGCACCACCAGCAGCAGAATCGGCGCCGCCGACATCGGTTTTGGCCTGGGGACAGTTTCGAGAACAGGTCTTGGCGTGAACGCGGGCTCAGACACAAACGCGACATCCGGTGATCCAACACTAGCCGCAAACGGATCAGTGAACGGAACAACCGGTCGCTACGAGTTCACTGCAGTGAGATCGAATCTCAGCGCGTTCTCTTCGGCGACAACTGCACTCAGTGGTCCGATCATCATGAACGCGGTGCCACGCAGCAATGCGAACGGACTCACCGCGCCCGCAATGTTTGCAGTTAAGCCTCAGTTTTTCGAAAACGGCACCACCACTGTTTCCGTCACTTTCACCGTGACCGCGCCATAATGCGATTACGCAGAGTCACATTCTCACTGCTCGTCATTCCAATCTGCCTCGCTTTCGCTCGGACGACTTCCGCACAGGCGCTCGATATCAGCAGCGGCGGTCAACCAACGATTACGGGCGCGGTGGGTGGTTCTGTCACCGGAACTTCAGACGTTGCGACCGATTTGGTGGTGACGATCAATTTCGGCGAAGTCTCACCGTTGAATACGAATTCGATTGTGAAGGTCACGGTTCCATTCGCGCTTCGCAGCAATCAACCGTATCAAGTTTCGGTTTCGATGTCCGGGCTCAACAACGCAAACGGCCAGGCCGTTCAGGCGTCAGATATCGGCTTCGGCATCGCGAATCCTCGCTTGTTAGGCGGCGCCGGCAAGATTTGCACCCAGAGCAACCACGTCATCCGTTCACCCTTCAACAACGATCCCGCCCTTACCGCAACCGTCGGCAGCAACGGCCGCGTGTCCTATCAATCGTCTCTTGGCAATCTGTCCGGATCGACTGTCGTACTTAGCGGTCCGGAACTCTCAAAAAACAACAGCATCAAACGGCAGCAAAGTGACGGCTGGATTTTTGATGCAGTCTTCACTCTCACACCGCAATTCTTCGCCTCAGGCGTTTCTTCCGCAACTCTCATCTTCAGCATTTCGGCTGGTCCAAACGTACCCTGTTGAAAGGTTTTAGATCGATGTCGTTCAACAACATTCTCCGATTCGTCGCTGTTCTAATTCTGTTCCTGCTTACCGCGGTTTGCGTAAGCGCGCAGAGCTCGAGTCCTGAACCGACGCCGACACCCGCAGGTAATGGCATCTCGCTGGCTCCGGCTCGGCTCGAGTTGGAGATGCAACCCGGTTCGGAAACAACAGTAGTTGTGAATCTCGACTATCACAGCATGGGTGCGAATCCGCAGCCCGTTCGCATCGTCGCCAGCTTGAATGATTGGACCATCGATCGCGATGGACAAGTGCAGTTTGAGCGCGCCAACACGTTGCCTAACTCGGCGAGCCCGTGGCTGATCTACAGTCCGGCAGAAACAACTGTGGTACCGGGAAACCTGCACGCGATCCGAGTCACTGTCTCAGTACCGAAAGATGCGACTCCCGGAGATCATCTGACGGCGCTGATCATCGAACAGCGACCTGACAACCTCAAGCTGAATCAGAATCTACGACAGGTAGTCATTCGCTATCGAATGGCAGCCGTGTTCTATATCAAGGTTCCGCAACTGCGCCGTCTCGGCTCTTTGGAAAGTCTTCGCGCTGAAGCAACAGCGGACAGCGTAGTTGTCACGCCATTGCTCAAGAATGCAGGCAACAGTGTGATTCGTCCTCTCACTTCCCTGAAGGTGACGAACGGCGCTGGCGTTGCAGTCGCAGAGTTACCGCAAAAGGAATCGTTACCGTTGCTTGGTGGTGCTGAATTACTTCAACCACTCGTGCTCGAGACGCGGCTCGCGCCCGGCACGTACAACGTGAAGTATCGAGTGGATTTTCAGGACGGCAGCAGACCAACTGAGGGCATCACTGAATTAGTGATCCCGCAGTCCCCGCGAACGTCAAATGGACCAGCCAGCCGCGGCCAATCTGTGGCTTCAAACGAATGAGTAGAGTTATCTGCAAAGCATTGTTTGGAGAAGTAAGAGTTCCACCGCGTGAAACGGGTGGACCACTCGCTACGAGCACGGGTCGAGATAGATCCAGAGGGTTCTGCACGGACGAAGTGCTGTCGTCCAATCCACGTACATCAAACTGTCGCGCCACGTTGAGCTCCGTGATCGCGTTTGGCGAAACCAACGATCCCGTGACACGCGCGTCGACGACCGAGAATTGAGTCACTTCGGCTGTGTTCGACTCGACCGCAGCCGAGATTTTGTAACTGCTATTTGAACGCACAAGCAAAGGCACACGAATAACCGTAGCGTCTGCGTCCACACCCGACAAGGTTATTCGCACCGTGTTACCGGTACTCACGATGCTTGTTTCAACGTCACCACGAGTTGAATTCGGGAGGACCGACAAAGCAACCACTTCGCTGACAGTGCTTTTGATTGTTACGCCGCCGGATTGGGCCTCCACACCGGCAGGGATGAGAAGCAACACTGCCACAAGCGTGAAGACGTGAGAACCCAGCCTTAACCGTTTCGCAGGCATAAGTGAGAACTCCTGAGTTTTAGATTGCCGAGTTTATAACACACTCTCTCGCGGGGCGCACTTCCGGGAGGGCCTTCCTCAACGAATCAATGCACACACTGTTCCGAGTTATCCTGGTCCTGACTGTCGTTTGCATCGCGACGGGGAGATCGAGTGTGCTTGGCTTCGACGGCAAAAAGGTCAAACCGGCGACTCCGAAACCTGAACCGCAAGAAACCTCAGTAATAATCGTTAACGAACGCACACTCGTTGGACCAAACAGCTCGGTCCAAATGCGCGGTGGCCGCTTGTTTCTGCCCATCGGCACCATCGCTCAGGCGCTCGGCGATACATTCAGCTCTGATTCGACGCAGCGCGTGGTCACGATTCGGCGCCAGAATGGAACAGTGGCGGTGTTTAATGCCCCACTGAATGAGGTGCGCGAAAACGGCGCAGTTGTTCTAACAGTTTCGGGCACGGCCGACCTAGTCTTTCCGCCAACACCGAACGAGCTCATGCTGCCGGCCGAGATCGTGGCGGCACTTCTGGACGTCACCGTTCGACGAGATGTGAACAATGCGATTGTCATCAGTCGCAAGGGTGTCGTGGCTGACACGATTCGCACTGGAGCGAAGCATGCGCCGTGGGAAATTTTTCAAGTCGAGTACGACTACAACTACAGCCGTTACACCACGGTCGGCGACCATAGTCTCGTGCTCCGCGGCACTGGTCGTGTGGGCGACGCACGCCTAAGTTTTATCGCTAACACGGCGTACGGAGTGACGCGCAATTCTTCTCGTCCCACACTCGAGGGCGGAACCATCAGGCTCGATCGTCCGAATGGACAGAGCTTTGTTGGCGGCGAATTTGGAACCGGCACTGATGTGGAGTTTCTGAGCGCGGCAGTACGCGGCGGGTTGGTCCAACTACCTTTACAGCGCGTGCGTCTTGATTTCTTCGGCGGACAAACGACTTCAGGAATCACGCAACTACCATCCACTGGGAATCCTGAGAAGTTCCGATTGACGCCGTACTCAGTCAATTACGACACACGGATCTTTGGAGCGTTAGTAACAACTGCGACACAAGTGCCACGTCAATCAGACTTCACACTCTCCGCAGGCGGGATGCACTTCGGCGGTTCGAATCGCGCCGGGAATTTGGTCGCGGGTGGTCTCAAGTACATCTCCGGCCTCAATCGTCTTCAGGCTGATGTCGCGGTGGGCCAATTCTCGGGGGTAAATCGCACGGGTCTTCAGACAAACGGCACGGATATGGCGCTCAGTCTCACCGGTTCTTATCAACTGACGGATCAACTCGTCATGCAAGGTCGCTACGCGTATGTGGGCAAAAACTTCCTGAGTCCTCAAAGTGGATTACACGAACCTAACAATCTCGTGGCGGGGGGCGTGAATTGGCAACCACGACGATGGTTCACGGCGGCCTTGAGTGCGAGCACTGCGACCACACCTGGACGAGCAGGTGAATTCAATCGCTACATTACTGGAAGTGTGACTATCGCGCCGGAAAGCTCATTGCCTTCTCTCTTTATCTCTCACACGCAAAGTGGGACTACGCAACTGCGAAACTCAGCGTTCACGCTGATCACTGCGACGAAGAAGTTTCAGCGCTGGAATATGTTTCTGAACGCGTCGCGCATTAAGACATTCGGGAATACGGCACTCAACGGGCAAGTCGGCGGAAACATTCGCATCAATGAATGGAATACACTCGAGGTTAGCCAGTCGGTGGGAAGTCGAGGCCTGTTGAGCGGCCTCGCGACGTGGCAGGTGTCGAGTCTATTTAATAATCGATTGAGCTTCAGTGGTGGGCTGGGTTACACCCGAAACAACTCTTCGTCCTTCTATACGTCGGAACATCTGTCAGCCTCGGTGAAGTTGCCGCGGAGCACGACTCTGCAGTTCAGTTACTTGAAGACCATTACCGGCACGACCGCATTGGTCAGTCTGCACGGACTGTTTTTCAATTCAAAGCGTGCTGAACGCGCGATCAATGGTCCACTCGCGGACCTGGGATCGTACGCAGCCGTGTATGGTCGAGTCTACCAGGACGTGAATCTCAACGGCCGGTTTGATCCGGGCGTCGATCAGCCACAGGCGAATGCACAGGTTCGTGTGGATGGCAGTCGTTACGTGGTTTCAGATGTTAGCGGGCTCTTTCGTATCGACAGTGTTGCGCGCGGTGAGCATTCGGTCTATTTGGACTTGCTATCAGTTCGCGCCGACCTGACGTTGTTGGACCAGACACAACAGCTAATCACGATCGAGTCGAATCGCGATGTGATTGTTGACTTTCGCGTCGTGCGCACCGGCCGGATCAGTGGCGTGGTCTGGCTCGATCTGAATGGGAATGGACGGCTCGATGAATCCGAACAACCGTTATCCGACGTTCGCGTTGTGACCGGCAGCGGTCGCGATACCCTCACGAATGAAAAAGGTTACTTCATCATCGGCGACCTGCCTCCCGGCGAGCACATTGTTCTGCTCGACGAGAAAACCATACCCGACCAAACCCGCTCTGTCCTCGGCTCTCAAACAATCAAAGTCTCAGCGGGCGCCGAAACCACCACAACCTTCCCCGTCACCCCCCTGCCCGACCAGATCAAAAAATTCCCGCGCGAGTAACCGGCACCACGGGTAAATGGCACCACGAGTAAGCGGCGAATTGATGCTCAGCGCCGAAGGCGCAAAATATTATAGCCAGGGGCAGCGAGGCGCGTCGCCCCTGGATCAAAAACAATAGACCGTGAAGCTCTGAAAGAGCGGAAAAACCAACGATGGCATTTCGCACTTTCAGTGCTCTTTTCTAATTCTTTTTCTTTTACCAGGGGCGACGCTCCTCGCTTCGCTCGTCGCTTGCCCCTGGCTATCATATTTCGCGCCTTTGGCGCTGCGTACACGACATGTCGACTGCTTAGAGCCCTCTAAAGATTACCGCGGCCAATGCAGCGGCCGCCGTCATTGATCATGGACTTCACAGCATTACGACCACCAGCGCCAACTGACATTGTATGCCTCGGCCAACTGCCGCAGATCCTGCCGCACTGAAGCCCAGTCGCGTTCAGCCCGCTCACTCGCTATACGTCGCGTCATAAACCGATCGATCTCAGCCGCACCATCCAACACAGCCTCAACGTCCGCGCCAACAGACTTGTTATCCTTGAACCGCGAATACAAACGCTCCGTTGCGTCTTCATAGTTCTTCAGGAACCTGTTGATGTCGTCTTCGCGATGCGAGCCGTTCAAGCGGCTTCGATCGAGCGAAGAGTCAATACTCTTGCGGAACTTGCCGGTGTCTTTCTTGAGCTGTGCCATCAGTTTCTTGACTTGCTTATCGTTGAGCCGGTATGGCGTATCCTGCGCGCGCACGACGACTGAAAAAACCGCGACTAGCATCAACATATTGAATATGGTCAACACCCTTTTGTTAAGCATGGTCGTTCACCTCTCCGTAAAGTTTCCCCCAGCATTAACCAAATTCATCGTCCCGGTCTTTTACCTTTTTGACATTTCTTTCGCAGTTGTGTCGATTCAGTAGCGGCCCATCAACCCAGCACGGTGACTGTGTCCAAGTTCGGCGTCCTCCCTGGAGTTGGAGTTATTTATGGCGCGAGTGGCACTAAGAAGTGCTCGTCGATAAATGCTTCGCCAGTAGCGTGGTCGCTTGGGAACACCATCCGCAGCGCAATGAGAAACAGAACAATGCGGATCCATGATGAGTAACACGCAATGGCATTGAAGAAAATCTTCATCGGGGAGAAAATGCCACAAAGATACACAGAAAACACAGCGGTTTTTATACCTGGACGCGACTCGAGAGGAGAAATCCAATGATCATAAAGAACGCACTGATTGTGATGTCGGCCGCTCTAATGCTCTTTCAGACTGGCACCGGTTATAAAGTCGAGACTCGCTATTCCGTTCCCGGCAATGGCGGCTTCGACTACGTGACAATCGATAGCGCGGCGCGACGTCTATACCTGTCGCATGGAACACAAGTGGACGTGATCGATCCCGACAACGGTAAGTTGATCGGAACGATCGCGGACACACCCGGAGTTCACGGAATTGCACTCTCCTCTGAGTTCAAACATGGATTCACCAGCAACGGTCGTGAGAACAAAGTTTCAATGTTTGATCCCACGACGTTGGAACTCATCAGCAAGATCGAGGTCGGTAAAGGACCAGACGGGATCTACTACGACGCGGGCACCAAACGCGTCTTTACCAACAATCATGGATCACACGACATCTCCGCTATCGACGCCAAAACCGGCAACGTCGTCGGCACAGTGAAGGTCGAGGGCGATGGCGAATCGGCGATCGTTGCCGATTCGCAGGTGTATGTGAACCTCGAAGATACAAACGAGGTCGTCGTCTTCGATCCAAAATCACTGGAAGTGAAGAAGCGTTTTCCGATCGGCGTGGCGAAGACGCCGACTGGCTTAGCCTACGACGCTAAGACAAAACGATTGTTCATTGGCTGCCGCAACGAACCAAAGATGGTCGTGATGGATGCGGTCTCTGGACGAGTGATCAGCAGCTTCGCCATTGGACGTGGAGTAGACTATGCCGCTTTCGATCCGCAATCAAAGCTGGTTTTCTTTTCGTGCGGCGAGGGCGTCCTAAATATCTTCCATGAGAAATCTGCCGACGACTACGAAGACGCCGGTCCGGTTAAGACGCAGCCAGGCGCGCGCACCATGGCTTTGGATCTAAAAACGCACAAGATCTTTCTGAGTGCGGCCGAATACCTCGAAACACCGCCGGCAACACCAGGTGGCAGACCGCAGCGTAGCATCAAGCCCGGCTCGTTCGTCGTGCTGGTCGTAAGTAAATAGCTATCCACAGATTACGCGGATTCATCTGTGTAATCTGTGGATACAGTTGTAGAATCCGCCACGGGAGAGATATGAAGAGAACTCCCTCGATTCCGGCACAGACCTTGTTAACCAACGAGCAGGCACTGCTGCGCTTGTTTATCAAACACACTCCGGCTGCGATCGCCATGTTCGACACTGACATGCGGTACATCCAGGTCAGTGATCGTTTTCTGACAGACTATGATCTCGAGGGACAGGACCTCGTCGGCAGATCACATTATGAAGTTTTCCCTGACCTTCCGGAGCGCTGGCGTGAAGCTCATCGCAGAATTTTGGCAGGCGCGGTCGAGCGTTGCGAGGAAGATTCCTACATCGCTTCGGACGGCAGCACGGGATGGTTGCAATGGGAAAGTCTTCCCTGGCGCAAAGTTGACGGTGAAATCGGCGGACTGATTCTGTTTACCCAGGTCATAACGGCACGAAAGCGCGCCGAAGAAGCGTTGCGCGCGTCGGAAGAACGCTTTGCCAAGATCTTTCACCTCAGTCCGTTTCGAATGGGCATCCTGCGAATCCGAGATGGCGTAGTTTTGGAAGTTAACGAAGCGTGGACCAGAGAAACCGGCTTCTCACGCGCCGAGGTTATCAACGAATCTATTTTCAAATTCTCGTCGTCGATGGGCGAAGGCCTGGTAGAAAACCTTCAGCATGTATTGAAATCTGCAAAACCGATCATAAATCTGGACGTTCGCTTCACATCAAAAGACGGACGCGAAGCGATAGCAAATACTTCTGCAGTGATGTTCGATCTCGACGGCGAGCCATGTTATCTCTGGGTCGCCAACGACATCACTGAACGAAAGCACGCCGAGGAAGCACTGCGAGCACTTTCGGCCAGACTTCACTCGGCGCGCGAAGAAGAAGGCACACGCATCGCGCGTGAGATACATGACGAACTCGGCGGCATCCTGACGGGCCTGAAGTGGGACCTCGAAAAAATCGACAAGACGCTGAACAGCACCAGCGACGGATCACACCTCTTCGAAGTCCACAACCGGATCAGCAGCATGACGGGACTGATCGAGACGACCATAAACACGGTGCGACGAATTGCTTCCGAACTTCGACCGGGCGTGCTCGACGATTTAGGTCTTGTGGCAGCAGTTGAGTGGCAGATCGAGCAGTTCCAGGTCCGTTCAGGGCTGAAGTGTCACTGGACTAACAACGCGGGCGACATCGAACTGAGTCGTGAAAGGGCGACTGCAGTGTTTCGCATTTTGCAGGAAATACTTACAAACGTTCTGCGCCATGCAGGTGCTGCTAATCTTTACGTCAAGCTTGGTCGCAGTAAGAATTACTTCGAAATGGAAGTTAAAGACGATGGTCATGGAATCACTGAGAGTCAAATGCGGAATTCGAGGTCGCTTGGCTTGTTGGGAATGAGAGAACGAGCGCTGCTGGTTGGCGGTGAGGTGCGCATTACCGGAAATGAAGGCGGTGGCACTACCGTTCTCGTGCGAGTCCCAATCGGCGTCTGAAGACATATGTTGAAGATCCTGACAATCGACGATCATGAAGTTGTTCGCCGTGGCATCAAAGAGATGTTCACTGAAGAGAGCGCCACATTTGGTGAAGCTCGTTCCGGAGCCGAGGCTATAGCCCTCGCTCGCAAACAGCAGTGGGACATTGCCGTGCTCGACATTTCGCTGGGAGGTCGCAGTGGGTTGGAAGTCCTGACAGAGCTGAAGCAACTTCGTCCACGGATGCCTGTTTTGATCCTGAGTATGCACGCGGAAGAGCAGTATGCAGTCCGGGCGTTCAAAGCTGGAGCATCGGGTTACATCAACAAGGGTAGTTCCGGAGAAGAGTTGCGCCGCGCGATCCTGAAGATTATCACAGGCGGTCAGTACGTTGGCCCATCTCTCGCGGAGACGATCGTGCTGCAACTTTCCCAGCCAGGCAAGGTGCCTCATGAGAATCTCTCGAATCGTGAATTCGAAGTCTTGTGTTCGATCGCGTCGGGCAAGACAGTAAATGAGATCGCTTCAAAGTTATCACTCAGCAACAAAACGATCAGCACTTACCGGCGTCGTATCCTCGACAAGATGGAGATGAGGACCAACGCCGAGCTGACTCATTACGCCATTCGCAACGGACTCGTCGAATAACTTATAGGTTCTATAAGACGTTTGCGTAGGACAAATACCTACAGATCATTCAGCCATCTTCTGATACCGCACAAAACAATCTTCTCTTATATTGGTCCATTCGATCGTTGATCGGATTCGCGTGTGGGACACCGATCAACGCTAGCGCATGTGGGAGGCAGATCCGTCGTTGGACTGCGTGCGCGTTGAGGGCGTGGTTGTCCATTTGAAAAGGGGTGGACGCCGCGCTCTCTCCATGTGTGCTAAGAGATTCTCATTATGAACACTTCACAACTCGACACCCCCGAACCAGCTCACGATGGCGGTCCAATCCTCGCAGATGATTCACCGGAGCCTTTAAGTTTGAGTCAGAGCGAAGAACGATATCGCGACTATTTCGAAAACGCGAAGGACGCCATCTATGTTCACGATCTGACTGGTCGCTACATCATGGTCAACAAAGCCGGCGAAGAGTTGATCGGTTATTCCCGTGAAGAAATCCTGCAGATGCGAATCTCCGATGTTGTTCCACGCAACTGTCTGGACCACATTCACGCTCGCTTGAAGGAAAAGCTCGCGGATCATTCATTAACGATCTACGAAGTTGAGGCAATCCGAAAGGATGGTAGTCGCGTTCCGATCGAAGTGAGCAGCCGTTTGATCTATGAGAACGGCGTGCCGGTGGCCGTACAAGGCAGCGCTCGAGATATCAGCGAACGCAAACGCGCCGAAGAAGCGCTTCGCGCCAGCCAGTTGCAGCTTCAGCAGTCGCAGAAACTCGAAGCCATCGGACAACTTGCCGGCGGTGTAGCACACGACTTCAACAACATGCTGACCGCCATTATCGGCTACACCGATTTATCGCTCAGACGAGTAGGACTGGAAAATCCCATTCGCCGAAATCTCGAAGAGACGAAGAAGGCCGCCGAACGGGCGGCCTCTTTAGTCCGCCAACTACTCGCGTTTAGTCGCAAACAGATTCTCGAACCGAAGGTGCTTGACCTGAATGACGTCGTGAAAGACATGCACAAGATGCTGACACGTTTGATCGGTGAAAACATCAAGCTTGCGACGCGACTCGAAACGGATCTCGGAAGCGTCAAAGCTGATCCGTGTCAGGTCGAACAGATCATCGTGAATCTTGTTGTCAATGCTCGTGATGCGATGCCCCGCGGCGGCCGAGTAACGATTGAAACAGCAAACATCGCTCTTGACGATCAGAATGCTTCGAAACACGTTTCGGTGAAACCGGGAGAGTACGTCATGCTCGCGGTCAGCGATACTGGGAGCGGCATGGACCAGGAAACACAGGCGAGAATCTTCGAACCTTTCTTCACCACGAAAGAAGTCGGTAAAGGAACGGGTCTTGGTCTATCGACAGTCTACGGCATCGTGAAACAGAGCGGCGGGAATATCTGGGTCTACAGTGAGCAAGGATTGGGAACGGTATTCAAAGTCTACTTGCCGCGCATCGACGACGCTACGGCGAGCACGATTGCGAAGCAGTCGCAGGAAACTAATGCACCGCGAGGAACAGAGACGATCCTGCTCGTGGAAGACGAAGAGGTTGTGCGTGGATTGACGCGAAAGATCCTGATGCAGGTTGGTTACAACGTTCTGGATGCCAAAGGTGGCGACGAAGCGATTCGCCTGTGCCACGCGCATCCGGGGCCAATCGATCTGCTGCTAACTGACGTCGTGATGCCGGAGATCAGTGGCAAAGAAGTCGCCGACCGCCTGTTGGAGTTACGACCATCGATCCGCGTTCTCTACATGTCAGGCTACACCGACGAGGCAATTGTTCAGCACGGCGTGCTGGATGCCAACGTCAAATTCATTCAAAAGCCATTCACCTGGGTTGGTCTCACGAGAAAAGTCAGAGAAGTATTGAACCGCAAACCCTCGCTATCCACAGATTACACAGATATTGTATAAACTAATCTGCGTAATCTGTGGACAGATCGGTGAACCAGTCGGCAACTCGAGGAAAAAGAATTCGCGCGCGGGCACAGGAGATGAGCCGGCGCGTTCGGTTTACCCGAAGAAGAATCGAGCGAATCTCGCGGACTGCAACTCTCGGTGGTCTCTTCCTCTCCTTTCTGAAAATTGGCTTAGTCGGATTTGGCGGCGGCGTTGCTGTGCTGGCGGAAATCAGGACGCTCACCGTTCGCACGCGTCATTGGTTAACAGATTCGGAGTTTGCCGAAGCCGTAGCACTCGCCCAGAGTCTACCGGGAACGAGCGCCGGCAATTCCGTCACTTACATCGGCGTACGCTTGCGTGGATGGCGTGGCGCGACAGTGGCGATGACCGGCTTTATTCTGCCATCGATGCTGATCATGATTGCGCTCGCAATCGGGTACAAGCACGTACACAACCTCGCCGGTTCTGAGCGATTCTTTCATGGACTGAATGGCGCTGTCGTAGCGCTGATACTCGTGACTGCCTGGCGCATGGGAAAGAACATCCTGGCTGCCCGGTGGCAATGGGTCCTTGCAGTGCTTTCATTCCTGGCTGTGGCGATCCTCAACGCGACTGTGCTTGAAGTCGTGTTTGCGGCGGGTTTGATTGGAATCTACATCGACTCAATCGCTGAGAAGCAATTACGACGATTGCGAAATCTCCGCACGATTGTCGCTCGACGACGTACGCGTATTCGCACACGCCTGGCCAAACGCAGACGAACTCAACGACCAAATGTTTTCCGTAGCTATCTCTCGCGGCGCTTCAATGGACAGGAACCGGAAGAGCAGGAACGCGAGGAGTCAACTACGCTTCGATCGATCGGCATGTTTGCTCTCGCGATGCCCCTCGTTGCAAAGCTCGGGCTGTTGCTTACGCTCTCGACAATCTTTCTTCGCATTGGCAGTGTCACATTCGGTGGCGGACTGGTGATGGTTCCGCTCATTGAGTCGGAGATAGTCGATACGCATCATTGGTTAACGCACCAGGAGTTCGCCGATGCCTTTGCGCTCGGACAGATCACACCAGGTCCCGTGCTGATCACTGCAACCTTCGTCGGCTATCGAGTGGCCGGAACACTCGGCGCGCTGGTGGCGACAATCAGCATTTTTCTTCCGGCATTCCTGATGACGATTGCAGCCGCATCTTCCCTTCGTCGCTTTCGCGACAACGAACAAGTTCAATCGTTTTTGCGCGGCGTCGCGCCTGCAGTCGTAGGGCTTCTGGTCGCAGCGGCATTAAGCGTGGGGCGGGCAGGAATCCACTCGTGGGTCGGCATCTCAATCATGCTGCTGGCGATTTTTACGCTCATTCGATTTCGTCCGAACCCGTTCTGGGTAATATTCGGAGCCGGTGCGCTCAGATTTGTGATGGGATTGCTGATAGCTTAGGTTCAACTGTAGGGGCGGCCCTCCGTGGCCGCCCGTGGTTTTGATACGTGTTCACGAAACCCGAGCCGTCGCATTTTTGAATCCTTTTAGCTCAAGCCACGGAGGGCCGCCCATATAGTAGCTTCCATCGTGCGTGATCTCACTCGCGTTCGGGGAGAGATTTCAAATACTCAACCACGTCGCTCTTCTCCTGCGCGGTCAAACCCAAGCTAAACCGCGTGTTGTAGTGATTGACCACGTCCAACAACGTCGCGAAGCGTCCGTCATGGTAGTACCGTCCCTTGTTGGCAGGGCTCATGAACAGACCGTTCTCACGCACGAAGATCCCCGCGAGATTCATCGTCTTGTAGACGCCATCCGGCGCTCGATCTGCCTGAAAACTATCGATGCCGATTTCCGCAGGCGTGTGGAGATTCCAACCGGGCTCGGTCCATAACGGCTCCACGTGGCAGTTGTTACACCCGGCTTTACCGCTGAAGAGCTCATCACCACGTTCGGCCGCTTCAGCGTCGAAATCTACTCCCGCTGTCGGCGCCGGCGCCGGAATCGCGAGTTGATAAAAGTGAAGCGACGGCAGTTTCTTCGTGATCCGATCCTGTTCGGGATCGATGTGCGGCAAGTCGGCGAAACCGTTAGCGGCCGCGATCGGGAACTTCGCGGCGTTGTTCAATCGCGGATCGAAGAACCTGCCGATGCCGTGCATCTCGAGAGCAGCAACGAAGGCGTTCCAGTAACTGACGGTTCCCCATGCGCCGGTCCATGTATGCTGATTGAAGCCAGCGAGACCGTATGCATTGGGAAGCAAAGTAGCTCCGGGAACGTTAGTACCTGTTACAACACCGTCGGTCACCTGTTGCGGATTGAAGGCCTTGCCGTCGAGTAGCAACTCCGCATCGAACTTGCCCGGTCCCCAACTATTAAGGACGGCCCGAACTGTGGCCTGGCTAACGCCGAGCAAATTCGAAAATGGACTTAGATTTGGAGCCGCAGCAATCACCTTTCCGACATCGAGATCGCGGTTGGCCCAGCCGTCGAGTCTGTGACCAACACCGAATGTGAGCGAATTGTCCACGGTTGAGTGGCAGAGTGCGCACGTGATGCCGACGGCGCTCAGGTTGTCACCCTCGAAGAACCCCTGGACGCCGAGCACGGCGTTGAGTTTCAGCAGCGCGACAGTGGTAGCCGGA
Source organism: Pyrinomonadaceae bacterium (assembly GCA_036006625.1). Taxonomy (GTDB): domain Bacteria; phylum Acidobacteriota; class Blastocatellia; order Pyrinomonadales; family Pyrinomonadaceae; genus PSRF01. Next base: position 19,233 of record DASYPN010000156.1, read on the forward strand.
TCGTTAAGGTCGACCTTACCCTGATTCAATTGATTGATGATCGGCTGCGGTAAGGCATCGACATCAACCTTCAAACCGAGAGTTAACGCAGTCACGGGACTAATTCCGGGACCGACTCCACCCAGTGCTGCGCCTTTAATCGCCTGATGCAGTTGCAACTGCCCACCCCAGAAAACTTCGTCACCGAAAGTATCAAAACGAAATGTCTCTCGACCGTCCTCAAGAAACTCGTTGGCGTTCGCGACAATCTCTGCATCGAAGTTTCTGAGCTTTTCTTTTTTAGCGTGGCTTTGTGCGGGCGGACCCTCTCCATGAGTGGCTGGTCCTTTAGCCTCACTTTTGTTACCAACAACAACCAGACCAACAACTGTTGCAGCAAGTAACACGATAACTACGTAAAGAATTCTGACTGGCATGACATAACCCTCCGGCTCGATTAGGTGGACGCAATCGCGGGGTACTTTTGGGGACTGTGATTGGGGTTTTGAAGTCTCAGCATACGCCCGAGGTTCGGAAACATGCAAATTTTTTCGACCTACAAATTACAAAGAATAGTCGAAAAAACCTGCGTAATCTGTGGACGGGACCATCACCCTGCGAGCGCCTCGCGGATTTGTTAGACTACAAACCAAACACATTTTTTTCCAGGGAGGAACTATGGTCGACACCGCGGAACGAGTTGAGGATCGGCTTGCCGACTTCACCCGCGACAAAAGGATTCTGCTTTTGTCTTTAATGGCGGTAATAATCGGCGCAATCAGCGCCCTCGTAGCCAAAGCACTTGTTTGGCTAATCGCAATCATTACCAATCTTACGTTCTATCAACGCTTCTCTTCCGATTTCGTTTCACCGACAAATCATCATCTCGGAGTGCTCGTAATCTTCGCGCCGGTCGTGGGAGGTTTGATCATCGGACTGATGGCTCGGTATGGCTCGGAGAAAATTCGCGGCCATGGAATTCCTGAAGCACTTGAAGCAATTCTGTTCGGCCGCAGCCGCATGAGCGTGAAAGTTGCGGTGCTGAAACCGCTCTCTTCCGCGATCTCGATTGGTTCGGGTGGACCGTTCGGCGCGGAGGGTCCAATCATCATGACCGGCGGCGCGATCGGATCGATCTTTGCCCAACTCTTTCATCTCTCGGCGGCTGAGAGAAAGACATTGCTCGTCGCGGGCGCTGCGGGCGGCATGTCGGCGATCTTCAACGCGCCTGTAGCAGCAGTGTTGCTCTCGGTGGAGTTGCTACTCTTCGAGTGGCGCCCCCGTTCATTCATTCCGGTCACGATTGCATCTGCAGTAGCGGCCATTGTCCGCGTTCCATTACTCGGAGCCGGCGCAATCTTTCCCGTGACGACTCATGCGCCACTCGGCGCCGAGGGATTGATGATCGCGTTCGTCGTCGGCATCACGGCCGGACTCGCATCAGGCGCGCTCACAGCTCTCGTCTATTTCTGTGAAGACGTCTTCAGCAAACTTCCGATTCACTGGATGTGGTGGCCGGCGATCGGTGGCTTGTTCGTTGGCATCGGCGGCTGGCTCGATCCACGAGTACTCGGCGTCGGCTACGACACGATTCATTCGCTATTGAAAGGAGAGATCGTCGGCGCGGTCGTGATTGGATTATTGATCGGCAAAGCCGTGGTTTGGTCGATCTCGTTGGGATCGGGAACTTCAGGCGGTGTGCTGGCGCCACTCCTGATCATTGGTGGTGCACTCGGTGCGCTCGAAGGCAGATTCATATCGCTGGGTGATCCCGGACTTTGGGCGATGATCAGCATGGCCGCACTGATGGGCGGAACAATGCGATCTCCATTGACGGCAATGATCTTCACTCTCGAGCTGACTCACGATCTGAACCTCCTCCCTGCTCTGCTCGTCTCATGTATCGCTGCCCACGCGTTGACTGTGTTGCTGCTGCGCCGGTCCATTTTGACGGAGAAGGTTGCAAGACGCGGTTATCACGTCTCGCGCGAATACAGCGTCGATCCACTTGCAGTTTTGCGCGTCGGCGAAGTGATGGATCGCAATCCACCAACAGTGCCGGCGCTGATGAAGGTTAGTGAACTTTCTGATCTGATTGCGAAAGGCGATCCGGATCTTTCACATCGCCAGGGAACGCTCATCGTCGACGAGGAAAGAAATCTCGCGGGCATTATCACTCGCGGCGATCTCGTTCGTGCGCTGGAGAAGTTTCCGGATGGTTGTACCGTGGTTGAAGCTGGTTCGCAGAATTTGATCGTCGCCTTTGCCGATGAGATCCTTCATGAGGCAGTCACGAGAATGGTGCGACATGATATCGGGCGCTTGCCGGTTGTGCGACGCGACAATCCGCGACAGCTCATCGGTTATTTAGGGCGGGCCAGTGTCATGACCGCAAGACTGCGCCGCCATGAAGAGGAACATGAGCGCGAACCAGGCTGGCTTCAAGCATTCTCGTAAGCAATCAATTCTGACTTGGACACAGTCAGTACCCCCCGCGGTACTGACTGTATCCAACAAGGTTCATGACCTTTGAGCACTGCACCTCGCCCTCAACTCGAAAATCGCGACGCGCTGCCCTTCCGACATGAAATTCTCGAAGGGTAGTCGCGCGTAGCAGCAGAGCAATCGCATGACTATCAATGCCGCCACCGGCAATGATTGTTATTTCCGGGGCTGCAGCGTGCGCGTAAGTGTCCAATCGTTGCCGTCTCTGTTCCAAGTCTCCAGGTCCACCGTGACTCAGAATCCGATCCACTTGTGACAGTCTCTTTATCTCGTCAATGGCCTGTAACTGATCCGCCGCGTCTTCAAACGCGTGATGAAAAGTAGCTTTTAGTCTCGGCGCAGCGGCCAGCACTCGTCCAGTGAGATCAAGATCAATCGTCCTGCCTTTGAGAAAACCAAGCACGAGTCCATCGACGTCGAGCTTTGAAAACACATCAGCCGCCACACACAGCTTCTCGATCTCGGTCTGACCACTCGTTTGATAGCCGTCACTCTCACGAACCATCACTCTCAGCGGAAGGTTCACTGCATCCTGGATCGCTCGCACCAGTTCGACAGACGGCGTGAGACCACCGCGATCGAGAGCGCTGACAACCTCCAAGCGGTTCGCACCACCCTTCTCCGCCTCGACGGCATCGGCAACGGAACAAGCAATTACTTCGAGAATCATTGGAATCGATCTCACCAGGAACAAAATCTATCTATAGACATTTCGTCAGGATAATGGATTCCACCCTGTTCCCTGGGACTTTGAAAGATGGTTCCAAACCCCGAGACTTTTCCGGTTCTACGTCAACGTCGAGGCTCTCACCGTGCCCCCGCAATACCAAACGCCGAAGGTGTTGGCTAATTCCAGCCTGTGGTTTGAGCAAAACGACAGCCGTGGGATTCCGACCAGACAGCGCCAAAGGCGCGAAAACAGCTGTGGGATTCCGACCAGACAGCGCCGAAGGCGCAAAATATGATAGCCAGGGGCAAGTGCGTAGCGAAGCGGAGCACGTCGCCCCTGGTACAGTCCCTCAAAGTGCGGTCGAGGCCTGAAAGGCCGAAATAGACGCAGCCGTTATTTCGCCCTTTCAGGGCTCATCTCTCATTTTATTTGCTTACCAGGGGCGACGCGCTTCGCGCTTGCCCCTGGCTATCGTATTGCGCGCCTTCGGCGCTGTCCGATCATCAAGGGGAATACCTAAAACCGTTGAGGCGTTCCCGTAACGACACGCACGGTATCGCGAGCGATCAGTAATTCTTCGTTTGTCGGGATGACATAAACGGCGACGCGCGAGTTCTCGCTGCTAATGCGACCACTTTGATCAGCGCCGTGCTTCGAATTGAGCTCCGCATCGAGTTCAACTCCCATCCAGATCAGTTCGGCGCAGATTTTGGATCGGATCTCGGCGGAGTTCTCGCCGATGCCGCCGGTAAACACAACCGCCTCGGCGCCGTTCATCGCAGCCAGATAACTGCCGATGTATTTTCGCGCGCGGTAGCAGAAAATCTCAATTGCCAGACGCGCTCGACGATCGTCGTGCTCTCGCGCTTCGGCCAGCAACTCGCGCATATCGTCAGTCAGTCCTGAGATGCCCAGCAATCCTGATTGCTTGTTTAGCAGAGTTTCGACTTCACGCGTAGACAAACCTTCCTTGGTTGCGACGAGGTCCACGATCGACGCATCGAGATCGCCGGAACGAGTGCCCATCACGAGTCCTTCCAACGGGGTGAAACCCATTGAAGTGTCGATACTGTTCCCACCTTTAATCGCGGCTATCGAGCAACCGTTGCCGAGGTGGAGAGTAATGATGTTGGTCGCATCTCGCGCAATTCCTCTCAGCGTTCGATAGCGATATGCAACGTAACGATGCGACGTGCCGTGAAAGCCGTAACGACGAATGCGGTGACGTCGATAGAGTTGATACGGCAACGCGTAGAGAAACGCGTGTTCGGGAAGTGTTTGATGGAAGGCAGTGTCGAACACTGCGACTTGAGGTATTGCGGTGCCCAGAGCGGCGCGCGCCGCGAGGATGCCCTGGATGTTTGCCGGATTGTGTAGCGGCGCAAGCTCGATGCAGTCTTCAATGCCACGCAACACCGTATCTGTTATCAGTACAGACGAAGTGAAATGCTCACCGCCATGGACCACGCGATGTCCGACTGCATGAATGTCGCCGATCGTCGTGACCCCAGCAAGCCCTGACTCCTCACCAATAGCCCAGCGCAGGATCATCTCGACCGCCGCACGTGTATCCCTGATTGGTTCAGCGAAACGTTTCGGCGGCTTGCCTTCAGCAGTGAAAGTCACGATACCCGCGCCGCCAATGCGTTCAATAAGCCCGTGGGCCAGACGCTTGTCGGCATCCTGCTTTATTAGCTCGAGGTCCGTCGCAATAAGTTGAAACTTGACCGACGAACTGCCGCAATTAAGGACCAGCACGTTCATGATTCGTCACTGAGGGTAGCCACAGATTACACAGATTCGTTTTCTGTGTAATCTGTGGATACAGCATTATGAGAAAGATCGCAAAGATATTCCTACTGATAACCTTCATTCTGGTTCTTGTTTTTGGAGTGCTCGCCTCCCGTATATACAGTTTCGGTAATACTCGATCTGATGAATCGGCAGACGCAGCAATCGTACTCGGTGCAGCGGTTTGGAGTTCCGGTGTTTCTCCCGTCTTCAGGGAACGCATCAATCACGGAATCGAACTCTATCAAAAGGGCAAAGTTCGCAAGCTAATATTCACGGGCGGCCAGGGTAATCCAGGCGAGCCGACCGAATCTTCCGCAGCGCGCGATTACGCTCTACAGAGCGGCGTGCCTTTGCAGGATATTCTGATCGAGCAGAAATCTCATACCACATATGAGAACATCCTGTATGCGAAACAAGTCGCTTATGGGAACGGTATCAGGAAAGTACTGATCGTGAGCGATCCCTTGCACATGAAGCGAGCAGTGCTAATGGCCCATGATGTTGGTCTCGAAGCCGAACCGTCGCCGACACCGAGCACAAGGTATCAGGGACTGAGGAGCCAGTTAGGTCTCCTGGCGCACGAAACCTATTACTATATCGGTTATCTAATACGCCGCTCGTTTTAACGATTGATGAAGCTGCGTGATCCGTGGATACAAACCTTGACACTGATGTGATAGAAGCGTAGATTTCGTTCGCTCCGGCAACTTGCTTTTACGTGCGACCCTCGCAAGCCTCACGTCAAACTGATCATGGATAAGTGCATCGTGAGGCATCTCCGTTGACTCCGAACTGTTTCTACAAAGGAGACTCACCATGCCTGAAGAAAATCCCAAAGACAAAGTACAAGATCCCGATCCACAAACTCAGCGGCGCTTGCTTCGCTTCATCAACGCTGCGCGAACTCCTGAAACACTCGCTTTTCTTCCCAAAAATGAGATTCCACTCGAGGAGCCAGATCCAGTCGCAAGGCATCCCGTGTTTAGACACGAAATGGAAGAGCGCGAAGCGATCACTGATCTTGCGCACGCCAAACGTCTGTTGAATGCACGTGATGATAACAGCCCGACAATAGGATTTACTCATATCGATGACTTGCGTGAAGCCATCGGCCGGCTCGATCTCGGTAAGTGGCTCGACAAAGTGATCGCCTGCATGGGCCCGGCCAGTTTTGGTCAGTGGACCGACATTGGCCCAGTGCAAACAGCCGACGGAACTCCTGTTGAAGTAGTTCACGCGGCAATGCTTCGCACCGGTTGGGTCCTGTTCATCGAAGCGGCATGTCGCCCAAACTCGCCATCGCTAACTCCGTTGTGGAATTCGCTGAATCGTGCGACCGTCGAATTCAAATCACCAACGCCTCCGACGGATAATCTTTACTGCTCGGGACATTCGTTTTTGTCTGACGGCCGTCTCTTTGTCGTCGGCGGCGGCGGCGATTTCGGGCACACGCCACACCCGAACTTCGGCTGGATCTTCGATCCGGTTGATGGTCCTGATGGAACGTGGAGCTTCACAAAAGACGCCGCAAACAATCGGACGCGGATGGCTTTCGATCGCTGGTATCCAACACTCGTTACTCTCGGCGACGTGCCCGGCCGCGTCTTGATCGCTTCAGGTCGACCGGCAACGCAGATGGAGATTTATGACGAGACGAGTGGTACTTTTTCAACCGTCACCGCCGTCGGAGGTGATCGACAATTCAATCCTTTGTATCCCGGACTGCATCTACTTCCGGGTGGTGAGATCTTCTATGCGCCGGTGGGATTCCGTAGCGGCGGCTCCGTGCCGGCGGATGATCCTGGAAACGAACCATCGGGTTACTTCGAGTTTGACAACACGAATCCGACGCAAGGCTCCTGGCACGACATTGGACCAAATGATCGGACCAAAGGCATGTCGCTCCTTTTGCTCAGTCCGACATTTCCATACGTTCAGGTCATGACGGTGGGCGGCGGCAGTCTCGCGAGAAGCAGAACGTATCAAATCATCAACCTTTCGAACCTCTCACCGGTATGGCAACCTGAAACAAACCTTCCGCTGAAAGCCGGACAAGTCGAACCTACGTCGCGCGTCAACCCAAATCCGGTGGCCTTACCCGACGGCACTGTTTTCCTGTCGGGAGGAGCGCCTGCCGGCGAGGCGTGCTGGCTCTACAATCCCGCTACAAACACGTGGGCGGAGATGGACGAAGCGCCGCGCGAACGAAAGTATCACTCGCACGCACTGTTACTGCCGACGGGCGAAGTGATGTCATGTGGGTGGCAGAACAGTACGATTGAAGTGTTTGCACCACCTTACTTGTTCAAAGGTCCTCGACCAGTGATCACGACGGCGCCAGACGAGGTTCACTTTGGTGAGCACTTCAATATTGAAACGCCTCAGGCGGAACAAATAACCAAGGTGGTGCTCGCACGACCGATGGCGCCGACGCACAACACGGATACAGAGCAGCGGATCGTTCAATTGCTTTTCCATTGCTGCGGACACAACCTCTTGCAGGCCATCGCGCCTGATGGATGGTTGCCACACGCAACCGCACCAGCGGGTTACTACATGCTGTTTCTCATCGGCGCGGAGGGTGTTCCTTCAATGGCGAAGTTCATCAAATTGGAGGCTGAGCACTAACACGGTAATCGGCTTTGGCTCAAAAGTCAGACGTCGCGCTTGGGCCGGGTCAGTACCACCTGCGGTAGCGGGTGGGTACGTCGTAGACGCGTTCGATGTGCTAATGTTTCGTGAACCTGATCAATTACCCACCCGCTACCGCTGGTGGTAACTGACCCGGCCCAAGAGTATTTTTGGACTTTTAGGCGAAGCTGAGAGCAATTTGGTAGTGACGGACCAAGTTAACGATGCGCGGGAATTGTTGCGGCGATTTCTTCGGCCCACGCGGTTGGTACAAGCAGAGCGCTTAGGACGTGATTCGAATACTCGGGTCCATTTAAAACTCGAGATCGATTTGCCTACCGGCTCCTTCAAGACTCGCGGTGCGATTTACGCGCTCATGAAAAATATTGAGCGCCGATCCAGAAATGGCGAGCGTCCGATAAGAGGCGTGGTCGCCGCAAGCACTGGAAATCATGGTTCGGCTGTCGCTTACGCCGCACGGCTCGCAAACGTTCCCGCCACGATATTTCTTCCCCTATCTCCGAACCCGATCAAACGGGCGCGCATCGTTGAACTTGGTGCGACCGTTAAGGAGATTGAGTGGAAACCTGAGTCTCTGGGAAACGCAGCAACGGCATTCGCACGAGAACACGATTACTACTTTCTCGACGATGGGGTTGATGATCTCGTTCCTATTGGTACCGCCACAATTGCTGCCGAAATCCTTGACGAACTGCCGTCGCCGGACGTGATCATCGTACCGATGGGCGATACGGCTCTAATCCGCGGCGTAGCGTCAGAAGCAAAGCGTCGTCATCCGGCTGTGAGAATCGTTGGCGTACAGGCTGCACGGGCACCATCGTATGTGCGTTCGTGGCAGGAAAATCGTGTAGTCGCGATGGAGACCTGCGATACGATTGCGGATGGATTAGCGACGTATGTCCCGCTCGAAACAAACGTTCGTGCGATCCGCGAATTGGTTGACGACGTGTGTCTGGTGTCGGAAGACGAGATGGTCCACGCTATCGGCACGCTTCTATTCGAGGAGCATATCGTTGCGGAACCCGCAGGCGCAGCAACAACCGCAGCATATCTTCAAAACTCAACAGCGTACGCGGGTCAAAACGTTGTGTTGTTGGTCTCTGGCTCCAACATCCCGCACGAACTCCTTCGACAAGTTGCAGCCTCACGTCTGGGTAGTGTCCTAATCTGACTTCTTTGCGTCTTTGCGTCTTCCTTCGCGCCTTCGTGTGAAACTCATTTTTCCACGCAGAGCCGCAAAGCAAGACGCAAAGGCGCAAAGAAACCAGATTAGGACACTACCCACGTTTGCCCGACCTTGACAGCGGCGCGTTCACGACATAGAGTTTGCACGCTCACGTCACAGATTAGTTCTTTGCCATTGTTATAAATCGCTGTTTCAACTCGGCGTCAATTCGACGTGGAGTTGGACCGTCGCAGGTGCCCATAGAGGGTGACAAGGGAAGTTGGGTGAAAAGCCCAGACGGTTCCCGCCACTGTGTACCGGCGTTGCGTAGCTTCCAATTGATGGTCACTGGTCGTTAAGACTGGGAAGGCCGTGAAGCAACGCGTTCGAGCCGGAAGTCAGGAAACCTTGCCTGCTGCAACGGAAGCGACCACAAATGCTCCGGGAAAGAGCTGGTGGCGTCACACGTAAGTATAAATCTATCGAGTTTAGGACGCCCTCGATCTTCCATTGGAGATCGAGGGCGTTTTTGTTTTTGGTAACACGCAGGAGAGATCATGAAAAATCTGTTTATCGCGATTCTGATTGGATTCGCGTTTGTTCCGGCAGTGCAAACGCAAACTGTCGACACCGAAATCAGCGGTCATGTTAAAGATCCGCAGGGTGCAAATCTGCCAGGCGCCACTGTGAGACTGTTCGGACGCGATCGCGCGCTGAGTCTCGTCACGGCGTCCGATTCAACCGGCGCTTACAGCTTCAAACATCTCGCGGCCGGTGAATATCTTGTCGAAGCTGAAGCAACTGGCTTTGCGTTAGCGGAAGCAAAGTCTGTAGTCGTTGCCCGTGGCCAGGCAACAACACTCGACATCGCATTGCAGTTGTCAGGCTTACGCAGTTCGGTGGTGATCACTGCGTCTGACACGCCGCAAACTGTCGATGAAGTCTCAAAAGCACTGAGTGTCGTCAATAACCAGGAGATCGACGAACGCGACGAGCTCGCGATTCCCGAATCGCTGCGCATCGTGCCAGGTTTGCGGGTGCAACAGCTCGGTGGTCCGGGCCAGCTCATCTCCATCAAAACACGCGGACTGCCGAGTGAAGATACGGCCGTCTTGATCGATGGCATACGCTTTCGCGACGCCGCTGCTCCCCAGGGTGACGCTTCCGGTTATCTCGAAGATCTGGTCGCAACGAATGTCGGCAGGGTTGAAGTGTTACGGGGCTCAGGCTCGTCGTTGTATGGATCGAACGCTGTGGGTGGCGTCGTAAATATCGTGACCGACGAAGGCGGTGGTCCAGTTCATGGCAGTGTGCTCGGCGAAGGCGGAGGTTTGGGTTACTTTCGCACGCGAGCTAATTTTGCCGGCGGCGTAAATCACAATCGCATCGTTTACAGCACCGGCTTTTCGTTCTTCAACGTTACGCGCGGCATCGACGATCATGACGAAGCTCGCAACACGAGTGGTCACGGACGCATTCTGTTCCGTGTCACTCCGACGGCCACACTCTCGGGTCGCATTTACGCGACCAATTCGCGCGTGCAGTTGAATAACAATCCCCAGGCTATTGGGACGCTGCCGCCCACAGGAATCATCGAAGCAATTCCGTTGTCGCGTTCTGAACAACTTCGCTTCGAAACCGGCGTGCCGCCTTCACAAATAAACATCGGCACCGCCACTTTCGTTCCTGACGCTAACGATCCGGATTCGTTCCGCGAGGCCCATTTCTTCAATGGCGCTGTCACTTTCACCCAACGTCCGACCGAGACATTCGGCTACACGATCAGTTACCAGGGACTCGTGACAGACCGCAGCAGCATCAATGGACCACTCGGGATCGGATTTCAACCATTTGGCGGCTCTACGCGATCTGACTTTGACGCACGAATCCACACGCTGAACGCGCGTGTCGACGTGCAGGCCGGACAATACAACTTCATCACCGGCGGATACGAGTTTGAGAGTGAGAACTTCAGGAACCCATCGTTTCAGGTCAATCCTGCTGATAACTCTGACGTTGATGTCACGCAAAGAAGTCACGCAGTCTTCGCGCAGGATCAGTTGCGACTACTCGACGATCGTCTACAGATCTCCGGTGCGTTTCGTGCCCAGTTCTTTCGACTGGAACGACCGGTGTTCACGCCCGCAGCGTCAGCGCCATACGCGGGAATCACATTTCAGTCGCCGCCGACAGCTTACACAGGCGATGGCTCAGTTGCTTATACGTTTCGATCTTCCGGCACGAAACTCCGCGGACACGTCGGCAACGGCTATCGTGCGCCGTCGCTGTTTGAACGATTCGGTACGTCCTTCGACAGTTTCTTTGGTTATTCAGTCTTTGGCGATCCGCGTTTGGAGCCGGAGCGTTCGATAGCGTTCGATGCGGGAATCGATCAGACATTTCACGGCAATCGAGTGCGACTCTCCGCAACTTACTTTTACACTGAACTGCGAAAGATAATCATCTTCGATTTTTCCGGATTGATCGACTTCACGACTGATCCGTTCGGTCGCTTTGGTGGCTATCTAAATACGAATGGCGGTATCGCGCGTGGAGCTGAAGTCGAGCTAAGAGCAACTCCGACGCGCACGTTGAACCTGACCGCTGCTTACACGTTAACCAAAGCACAGCAGCGTACTCCGCAAGTGCCGGGCACGATTCGTTCGCTCGTGATCCCCGATCATCAATTCTCGCTTGTGGCGACACAGCGCTTTGGTCGCCGAGTTCTGATCAACTTCGACTTCGCCGCGTCGAGTGATCATCTCGGCGCCGTCTTCGACACGAACTCATTTACGAGTCGCGGGTTCAGATTCAAAGGTCTTGCAAAGGCGGATCTGGGTGCGAGCTATTCCCTGCCCCTCGGTGATGACAAACGGCAACTGCGTTTCTTTGGTTATGTGGATAATCTCTTCGATAGAGAGTACTTTGAAAGCGGGTTTCGAACGCCCGGCAGAACTGGGCGGGCCGGGGCGAGTCTTGTTTTCTAATCGTGGAAGAGAATGACCGTGAAGTTCTGGTCGAGAATGAGGACTATTATTTCGAAAATGGATTAATGGTTCTCACCTCGCAGTATCTTCTGCGTCGTGGATATTGCTGCGAACAGGGTTGCCGGCATTGCCCGTATGGCTTTTCTAAAATCGAACCAGCACTCAATGAGTAGCTCATTTCCGCGTCGCATTATTTGTCTCACTGAAGAAACCACCGAGACGCTGTACTTGCTTGGTGAACAGGATCGGATTGTCGGTGTGTCAGGTTACACAGTGCGTCCACCTGAAGCACGACAGAAACCGAGAGTCTCAGCTTTCATCAATGCGAAGTTCGACAAGATCCTCGCGCTCCAGCCAGATCTGGTTTTTGCGTTTTCAGATCTGCAAGCTGACATCGCCGCCGAGTTGATCAGACGTGGCGTGACGGTGTTCACGTTTAATCAACGCAGCGTGGCGGAGATAATGGACATGATCCTGGCTATTGGTCGGATAGTCGGGGCGGCGGAGAAAGCAGAGCGCCTGATCGAAACATTGCAACGTGAGATGGACGCAATTACGGCGTCAGCGTCGCGCTTCCCTTTCAGACCACGCGTGTTGTTTGAAGAGTGGTACGACCCGCTTATCTCCGGTATCCGCTGGGTTGATGAGTTGATCGAAGTGGCTGGTGGTGATTCGGTCTTTCCGGAGTTGCGGCAACAGCAGAGCGCGAAAGATCGAATCGTGAATCCCGCGGATGTGATTGCCAGAGATCCGCAGGTGATCATCGGTTCGTGGTGCGGGCGACAGGTCAAAAAGAATCTAATTCGCGCTCGTGAAGGGTGGTCGAACATCACCGCCGTTCGCGACGATCAACTGTACGAGATCAAGTCGACGTACATTCTTCAACCGGGTCCGGCCGCTCTCACGGAAGGACTGCGGCAACTTCACGCCATCCTGGCGCGCGTTTCAGGGCAGAAACTGGAGCCATCTTTGTTGCCCAGAGAACGTGCCGACGCGAGGCTCGGTCTAGCTGCCTAAACTCCACCAAATCACGCACTTGATGACGCAAATGGTACCTCAAAAATTGTGCAACTCATGCCCTGTCTGGTGAATCTCATACCCGACTATCCGGTTTACTTGAGGAGATATTTAATGAGTTCTATAAGAAAAATTTCACCCGCTGTTATCGCAATTTTTTCGCTGATTCTTGCCCTTTCCGGTTTCACTTATGGCAAGAGCAAGAATGAGAAATTCCCCAACGTTAAGATCAAAAATTTTGGCCAGATGGATGAACGCTTTTTCCGTGGCGGACGTCCTGAAGATCAGGACTATGCAGCTCTTGCGTCGCTCGGTGTCAAGACGATCATCGACCTGACAGACAATTCAAAGGCAGAAGAGCAGCCTGCGGTCGAGCGTGCCGGCCTCCGTTACGTCAACATTCCGATGGTTGATAAGAGCTATCCGAGCCTGGAACAGATCAATGCGTTCCTCAAGGTAGTTGACGATCCGGCAACAGGTAAGTTCTACGTTCACTGCGCAGGCGGACGTCACCGGACGGGCGTGATGGGCGCGGTTTACCGATTCAAGTACGACAAATGGAATCTGGACCAGGCGCTTGCGGAAATGGACCAGTATGAGTTTGGTTCCGGTTACGGCCACGGAAAACAAAGGGACTTCGTGAAGGACTACTGGCGCCAGCTTCAGGGCAACACCGTAACCGCTGCCGCCAGCAATAACTAACAACTTATCAGAGTTTTTTGCCACGGATGAACACGGATTGTGTTCATCCGTTTTTCATTTTGTCTGCGCGGTCGTTCTTAGTCGTTGCAGCCCACACGTGTTCATTCGTTTCATTCCCACACGGTCGTTTTCGATCGACGCAGCGCCAAAGGCACGAAATATGATAGCCAGGGGCAAGCGCGGAGCGGAGCGAGGCGCGTCGCCCCTGGGCCACACGCATGACTAACCGTGAAGCTCTGAAAGAGCGGAATAACTCGCGACGATACTCCGCACTTTCAGTGCTCATTGCACATTATTCTTTCGTACCAGGGGCGACGCGCTTCGCTACGCTCAGCGCTTGCCCCTGGCTATCATATGTCGCGCCTTCGGCGCTTGTAGCGCAGTCTACCAACGCACCGAAAGCCAACCACTTCCAGCCGCCCAATTCATTCGACCGACGAGTGCGGCGACCATGCTGGCGCCCACCAAGCCATGTACGACAGAAAGAGGCACGTGGGAGCCAACCATACTTCAAAAACTTAGTGAAACTGTTGAGAATTTCCGACGTACAATCGGCATAAGCATTTCGTGAGCGGTCCGCCCAGGCCTTGAGATCATTATGCTCCCTTAAGATCGAGACGAATATGACAACAGAAACTGCGATAGCAACTCCGCGCAAACCAATTCGCGTATGGCCCGGCCTGATAGCAGTGGTTTTGCAGTGGCTAGGGTGGTTTGTCGTTCCGGCGATTTTCCCCCAGGCCATATTCGTAGCGCTGCTCTCAGGAGTCATCGGTGGATTGATCATCCTTTTATGGTGGCTGTTTTTCAGTCGCGCACCATGGATCGAGCGAATCTTAGCGCTCGTGCTAATCGTGCTCGCATTGATCGGAACCAAGCGCGTCGTACACGAGTCGATTGCAGGTGGCGCGATGGGCATGCTGCTCTATGTCCTGGCGATTCCCGTGTTTAGTATGGGACTGGTCTTGTGGGCCACAGTCACGCGTTACTTCTCTGCCGGAAAGCGACGTCTGGCGTTCGTGCCAATGATCATCCTCTGCAGCGGCGTATTTATGGTGCTTCGAACTGGCGGACTGACGGCCGAGTTTAATAACGACTTGCACTGGCGCTGGTCCAAAACTCCGGAGCAAAGACTGCTGGCCCTGAATAGTGAGCAGCCGGCAACTTCAAACGCTTCAGCAGCCGCGAACACTGAGACCGGCTGGTCCGGTTTCCGTGGACCTCAACGCGATGGCACTGTTCACGGAGTTCAGATCAAGACTGATTGGTCTGCGTCTCCGCCAGTCGAGCTTTGGCGACGACCGATCGGGCCTGCATGGTCTTCTTTCGCAGTTCAAAACGGACGCTTCTACACTCAGGAACAGCGCGGCGAGGAAGAAGTGGTTTCCTGCTACGACGTAACCACCGGCAAGCCGTTGTGGCGACACAGCGACAACGCCCGATTCTATGAATCAAATGCCGGAGCTGGTCCAAGAGCGACCCCGACACTCAACAACGGACGCGTCTACACGCAAGGCGGAACAGGAATTGTCAACGCACTCGATGCTGCAACCGGTGATGTCGTCTGGACACGTAACGCAGTCAACGACACGGGGGCAAAAGTTCCCGGCTGGGGCATCGCGGGCTCGCCCCTCGTCGTGAATGATCTCGTTGTCGTCGCTGCAGCGGGCAATCTTGTTGCTTATGAAGCCGCAACCGGCAAGACGCGCTGGCTCGGACCGCCAGGCGGCACAGGCTACAGCTCGCCGCAGTTGTTGACCACCAATGGGATTCAACAGATCGTGCTGCTGCGATCGACTGGAGTAACGAGTGTTTCGCTTACTGACGGCAAATTGCTTTGGGAGCACGCGTGGGAAGGTGTGCCAATCGTGCAGCCGGCTGTCGCCTCGAACGGCGATCTCCTGATCAGCGTCAGTCAAAACAGTGGCTTGCGCCGGCTTACTGTCGGACAGGGATCTGGTGGATGGACCACGCAGGAACGCTGGACCACTGAGGATATCAATCCGTGGTTCAACGATTTCGTCGTGCATAAAGGATACGCCTTCGGCTTCGACGGCAGCTCGCTCGTCTGTGTAAACCTCGAGGACGGCAAACTCAAGTGGCGAGGCAAACGATACGGGTACGGGCAGCTTGTCTTGTTGCCGGAACAGGACGTGTTGCTGATCTTGTCTGAGCAGGGTGAACTCGCGCTCGCTAAAGCCACGGCCGATCAGTTCACCGAGCTTGCACACTTCCCTGCCCTTGAAGGCAAAACATGGAATCACCCGGTGTTAGTCGGCAACGTCCTCCTCGTCCGCAACGATCACGAGATGGCCGCGTTCAAACTTTCTTCGGACGGAGGTTAGCGGCTCGAGCGCCAAAGGCGCGGAATATGTGATAGCCAGGGGCAAGCACGAGCGCAGCGAGTGCGTCGCCCCTGGTCCAATATCCAAAAGCGCACGTCAAGGCCTGAAAGGCCGAAATAACCACCGTCGTATTCCGCCCTTTCAGGGCTCATCAGAGATTTGAATTCGTTTACCAGGGGCGACGCGCTTCGCGCTTGCCCCTGGCTATCATATTTCGCGCCTTTGGCGCTTGGTGAGGCCGTAGCATAAATTCTATTTTGTGCCTTATGTGCTTTTTTGTGGCAGACGAGCTTCCGGTTGACAGAGCTGGAGTGGCTGTGAGATAACGTCGGCCACGTTATTTTGAAATATTGTTCGTGGCGATTTAAGGCAAACTTGCTCCACGTTAAAAACTGCTAAAGAGCCGTGGAGAATTTTCCAGCTTTCATCGGAACCCCGCGCACTCTGAGGCGCGGGGTTTTTCATTCCCGCCCGCCTGGTCCAGTTTCAGCCTTCGCTTCGTCACGACAACAAATCGTTCGAAGGAGGGCTATATGGGAACTGCCGTCGCACAATTAACCGAGGTCCAGGCTCAAAGCTTTGACACACTCGCACTGCACGCCGGAGCAGTCGCCGATCCAACAACCGGCGCGCTACTGACTCCGATCTATCAAACCACAACCTATCGCCAGGAAGCTGTCGGCAAAGACAAAGGTTTTACTTACAGTCGCTCGGCGAATCCAACTGTTTCAGCACTCGAGCGTCGACTCGCTGCACTCGAAGGCGCCGACTACTGTACGTGTTATGCCACCGGACTCGCCGCCACGAGCGCACTCTGTCTCGCACTGTTACGGGCCGGCGATCACGTCGTCGTTTCAGAAGCCGTTTATGGAGGAACTGTACGGCTCTTCAATCAGGTACTCGCTCCTTTTGGAGTCACTGCAGATTTTGTTGACACATCAGACGAGACCGCTTTCCGCAACGCCGTGACTTCAAAACCGCCTCGGTTTGTCTTCATCGAATCACCCGCAAATCCGACACTGAAACTCACAGACATCTACGCGGCAGCCCAAATCGCGCACGAGGCAGGCGCACTTCTGGTTGTCGATAACACGCTGCTCACACCCGCGCTGCAACGACCGTTCGACCTGCACGCCGATGTGGTTCTTCACTCAACGACAAAGTTTATCGAGGGTCATAACGCGACTGTCGGCGGTGCTTTGATCACGAGCGATGCTGAACTACACGAGCGCTTCTTGTTCACACGCAATGCAATCGGCGCAATCCAGTCACCCTTCCCTGCATGGTTAACACTTCAAGGCGTGAAGACCGTCGGGCTGCGAATGGCCCAACACTCTGACAACGCGCTGAGGATTGCGTGTTTCCTGGAAGCACATCCACGCGTGACGAAACTACTCTATCCCGGGCTCGATTCGTTTCCACAATTCGAACTCGCGCGCAAACAGCAAACTGGCGGCGGCGCGCTCATCGCATTCGAGGTTGAAGGCGGAGTCGATGCGGGCATTCGTCTCATGAACAGCGTGAAACTTTGTGCACTCGCCGAAAACCTCGGCTCGGCAGAGACGCTGATCACACATCCGGCGTCGATGACGCATGCGGATGTTCCCGCGACGCAACGTCAAGCCGCAGGTATCACTGACGGTCTCGTGCGACTGTCAGTCGGCCTCGAAGATCCTGCCGATATCATTCGTGACCTTTCGCAGGCACTCGCGCAGACGAAAGGAGCAGCATGATGCAAAGTGAAAACCGCCTTATCGTTTTGAAGTTCGGTAGCTCCGTCCTGCGCAGCGAGAACGATTTGCCGACGGCCGTTCATGAGATCTATCGCTGGTGGCGTGACGGTTACCAGGTTGTCGCAGTCGTTTCCGCATTCGGTAACACGACTGACGAGCTAACACAGCGCGCGCTTTCGGTCTGCGAACAGCCAGACGACACGTTGGTCGCTACACTGCTGGCGACGGGAGAAGCGACTTCATCTGTATTACTCGGGCTTGCTCTTAATCGATCGGGAATTCCGGCCAGTGTGCTGGATGCCGAGCAGGCAGGACTCAGCACTGATGGACCAGTGCTTGATTCAAACCTGACGTCGGTTGATACCGGCTGTCTGTTTAAAGCTTTGAAGGTAGGCATCGTGGTGTTGCCGGGGTTTGTCGGGAAGAGTAGATCGGGTAAGACGACACTGCTGGGCCGTGGTGGGTCGGATCTGACTGCACTCTTTCTCGCTCAACAACTCGGTGGAACCTGTCGACTCATCAAGGATGTCGACGGGCTTTACACAAGCGATCCCAATTCCCAAACCGGACGATCAGCGGCACGTTTCGCGCGCGTGAGTTATGCGACGGCTGCACGGGTCGGTGGTACGGTGGTGCAACGCAAAGCAATCGAGTTTGCAGAACGCGAGCGTCTGAGATTCAGCGTTTCCAGCATCGGATCGTGTCGCGTGACGGAAGTCGGACCACACGCAGATTCGGTCGCCCTCTCCGAACTCCCGACGAGACCGTTGCGCGTGAGCTTGCTCGGGTGTGGAACTGTCGGCGGCGGAGTCTATCAGCGACTTGCAGCTCTACCAGAGTTGTTCAGTGTGGTTGCAGTCGGTGCTCGGAATGTCGATGGTGGTGTACCGATCAAGTTGATAACTCCTCATCTCGAGGCATTGATTGCGGAGCCTGTTGACGTCGTGATCGAATTGCTGGGAGGAATTGAACCGGCTCGAACACTCATTTCGGAAGCTCTGCGACTCGGAAGATGTGTAGTTACGGCTAACAAAGCATTACTCGCTACCGACCTCACGAAACTTGCTTCGAATCGTGCGACGCTCAGGTACAGCGCGGCCGTCGGAGCTGTCGTGCCCGCTCTTGAGACGATCAGTCGTGCTCGACGTTTCTCGACGTTGCAGTCGATTTCGGGTGTGCTGAACGGCACAAC
>DASYPN010000157.1:0-17207 GCA_036006625.1 Pyrinomonadaceae bacterium
AACGAAAGTCCTGTCAGAAGTCGTCGTCTTTTCTCGTCCACTTGGAATCTCCTCCGCAATTCAATACTATCGAAATCGTAAGTGTATGGATAACGAAGCAATCGCCCGCCGATTCTATCGCCTCTCCGCGTTGATGGAGGTTCGCGGCGACGATCCGTTTCGGCTGCGCTCGTATCGTAACGCAGCTGAAGCGATCGAGGTATGGCCGACGCCGCTGAAAGAGATTGCAGAGAAAGAGGGGGTGGCGGGTTTGCAGGAAATTCCGGGCGTCGGCAAAGCAATCGCGGGCAAGGTGATCGATCTGCTCACGAAGGGTTCGTTTGACGCATGGGATCGTCTCGTCAAAGAAACTCCCGAAAGCGTGCTCGATCTGTTGGAGATTCCCGGGATTGGTCCGAAGACTGCCGCACTGCTGCATCAACGCTTCAAAGTCTCATCACTACCTGACCTGAAAGCGTTTGTTGCTTCCGGTGGTCTCGACATGGTCGACGGCATCGGCCCCAAGACCGCCGAGCGGATCAAAGAAGCGTTGAATTAGCCACGGATCCGCGTTAATCTGTGGCTCCCACATCTCAATAAACTGAGGACAACATGACAAAAATGAAACGTCGCGATTTCATTGTTACTGGCGCTGCTGCGGGTATCGCCTTTCCGATGATCATGAAACAGAGCACCGTGAAGCCGTTGGTTATCGCGTCTGCCAATGGCAACCGGTTCAAGAACGGCGGGAATGTGACCGCTGTGCAAAAAGCATTTCAAATGATGACGAATGGCGCCGATGTGCTCGACGCCGTCATTGCGGGAGTGAACATCGTCGAGCTCGATCCACTTGACGACAGTGTCGGATACGGCGGGTTGCCGAATGCTGACGGCGTCGTCCAACTCGACTCCTCCGTCATGCATGGTCCAAAGAAACAAGCGGGCGCCGTGGGTGCCCTCGAGGGCGTGCGAACGCCGTCTTTGGTTGCCAAAGCCGTGTTGGAACAAACCGATCACCATCTCATCGTCGGCAAAGGCGCACAGGACTTTGCACGCGGCATGGGATTTAAAATCGAAGACGATCTCAATACTGAGAACTCGCGCAAGCAATGGTTGGAATGGAAGCGCCGCACAGATCCGCAACACTATCTCGATCCGAAGAAACGGGCCGAGGCCGGGCATCGTGTCGCGCTCGAAATGCTTGCCGAAGGAAAACTGCGCGAAGAAAATCTGCACGGCACGATCAATTGCGACGGCATCAACTCGCGTGGCGAGATCTGCGGCGTCACGACGACAAGCGGATTGGCGTGGAAGATCCCGGGACGTTTGGGTGACTCGCCGATTCTCGGCGCTGGTCTTTATGTCGATGGCGCAGTCGGTGCTGCCGGTTCGACCGGACGTGGTGAAGCGAATCTCTTCAATCTTTGTTCGTTTGTGATCATTGAAGAGATGCGACGCGGTGCAAGTCCGAAAGATGCGGGCATGGAAGTGTTGAATCGCATCAAGAACAACACAGTGGAGAAGCGACTTCTGAACAGCCGCGGTCTGCCGAACTTCGGCATCAACTTCTACATTCTCAATGCCAGGGGAGAATATGCGGGTGTGACAATGTATGAAGGCTCTTCATTCGCGCTCTGCACCGAGAACGGCCCACAGACTCTGAAAGCCGAACCGCTCCTGCAAGGCAAAGCAAGTGACTAAAACCATCCACAGATTACACAGATATCTGCGTAATCTGTGGATAAGTGTTTTATCCAGCATTAGGATCGTTCTGCATCATCCCGAAAATATTTCCTTCGGTGTCTTTGCAGTATACGAGCCATCCGACTCCCGGTATCGCCATCTTCGGCAATGCTACCGAGGCGCCATTCGCCAACGCCGTCTGTAACGAAGCATCAACATCGCTGACATCGACCGTGCAGACGTAAGCAATCACAGCCTGGCCGTCAGTTTCACCCTGGCGACGCAGTAGGCCGCCATTGATTCCGGGCTGATCGTCTGGACCAGTGATGACCATCCAGTACTCCATCGGCCCTTCCCATTTCTGAAAGTTCCAACCAAACAACGTCTTGTAAAAGTTGACGGCGCGATCCGGATCGCCCGCGTGAATCTCAAAATGAACAACTCTCGGCATTATTATTCTCCTTAAAGATTAGCTGCTGGCTGTTGCCGTTGACGTTCCATACTTCTGCGTGGCGAAACCGACGATCAATCCGACGATCGTGCCGGGCAGGATGATTTCGAGGTAATAACCACCCTGCAACAGCGCTACCAGAAACGCCAGAAACGCGCCGATGATCACGCCGAACAGGATTCCGATCGGCAGCGAATGAAACTTCTTCGCGAAAAACCCGATCGCGATTCCGGCGATGATTCCCTTCACGGTGGAACCAAATACGATTCCAGCAAGTTGATCTCTGACGGCTGGTGTAAACCACGCAGTCAGACCATCGATGGCGCCGAGGATGGCGCCCAGAATCACTCCAATCAGGGGCTTGGACATTGCTGTTCTCCTTTTCTACTGCTTACTACTGTTCTATTAAACGTCTGCCGAGAAATCTTTAAGGCCGAGAGGTAAAAATTAAAAAAATTCTCATCAGCAGGTACGCCAGGATCAATAAAACGAGAAATCGGTTCTTACTAACCCAGCGGCTGATCTTTTCGAACACGTTCTCGCGATAAGCTGAAACCGGCTCCGAGTCGAGCAAGCGCGCGATGTCGGCTGACAATTCCGATGCACTTGCATAACGACTCTCGGGCGTAGTCGCCATGGCTTTCGAGCAGATCGCTTTGGCCGTCTTGGTCGCTTTTTCGTCGACGAGGAGAAAGTGAAGCACGGCACCAAGTGAATAGACGTCGGCGCGTTCGTCGACTTTGTCGATCTCACCTCGGGCTTGTTCGGGCGCCATGTAATCGCGAGTGCCGATCACTGTACCGTGTGCTTCGGTAATCAATACAGAAAAATCCGTGTCTATCTGTGGCTGTACCTTTGCAACGCCCCAATCGAGCACGAGCACTTCACCAAATGATCCGATCATGATGTTCTGAGGCTTCAGATCTCTGTGAATCACTCCATGCGCGTGTGCGAAAGCAACTGCATCGCAAACCGCTTGAAACTTTCGGAGACGATCTCTCAGCGACGCACCCTGCGCTGCGTACTCATCGAGACGTAACCCGCGCACATACTTCATCGCATAAAAGATCCTGCCGTCAGGAAGTGTGCCGACGTCGTGAACCGGAACGATTCCGGGATGTTCGAGCCCGGCGATGATCTGTGCTTCACGGATCATGCGACGTCGCAGATCATCAGTAATATCAGGTGTGTTGAGAACCTTGACCGCGACAAGCCGGTTCAGCTCACGATCTTCCGCCAGATAGACTGCTCCCATACCACCGCGCCCGAGCTCTTTTACATACGTGTACTTCGTCGAGCTGAAGTCAGGCTCGCTGACGATCGTGCGCAGGTGATTCAACCTATCATCCGAGAGCCATTTCATTTCACATCGACTCCCAGAAGCGAACGAGCCTCGGTGCGAAACTCTTCGTCAGTCGCAGTGATCTCACGCAGCTTCTCCAGGACAATGCGACGGAAGTCGCGACGCGCGGCAGCGAGGTAATTGTTGACCGTCGCGGGTTCGAGTCCGAACTCCTGTGCGAGTGAAGCGTACGATACCTGTGCGTTGTCGTCGTTCAAGTCGTAACGTTCGAAGAGTTGAAAGTGGACGGGTCGGTCCGAATCGAGGCAGTACTGACGAAATGCGTCAACAGCGAGAGTGAACATCCAACGCACCCATTCGCGATGGAAGTAGTCTTCCGGATTTAGAGTTGACGTCGCTGCATGCGATGCGAGTTCGTCCTCAGCCGCGGCGAAGTCGAGCGAGTAGTGGTCCACACCGCCGCCGCGCTTCAAACGACTGTCCGCCTTGCGCTCGTTCGCAACAAAACCATCGAGACATGTGCGAAGAAACGTTTGAAAGCTGGCCTTCGCGGCGTCGTAATTGGCAAAATGGTCCTTCTCGAAAGCGTTAGCGAAGAACCCCTGGGTCAGATCTTTTGCGTCCTCGTTACTAGCCTGCCATTTGAGGCGAATATATTTGTAGACTGGTTTCCAATAACTGGTGAGAATGGTCTCTAAGGCACGCTGCCGCGCAACTTGATCGGGGCTGCGTGCATTGACGATAGCGGAGTGGTTCGTGACGGGAAACTTGTGAAGCGGACCACCGATGTCAGTATCTGGATCCATAAACTTCATGAAAAGATTTCACCTGATCTTCGGCTTCGTCGTGCTGGTAGTCTTCCTGTTGACGGGCCAGTACATGGATCGATTTCACGAACACCTGAGGTACACGCCCGATGGACCAAGAATGCTCTACCGCACGCGTCACATCTTTATTCTGATGTCAGGATTGCTGCACCTCGGACTCGGCAGTTACTTCTTCGCGCGTGCGCAAACGTGGCGTCGGGCTCTACAGATGCTCGGATCGTTGCTGATCACGATCGCTCCAGTGCTTTTTACCATTGGGTTCTTCTACGAACCGTATCTGCAAGGTCTCCACGCTCCACTCTCGAAGATCGGTGTGATTATTATGGCAGTAGGTGCTTTGCTGCACGTGGTGAGCGGAGCGAAAGAAAGAACTTAATATAGGTCCCATAGGACATATAGGACCTATTTGTCGCGGTCTACGAACTCTGCCTCTTAACTATCACGAGCGTAATGTCATCCGCAGCGCTGGTTCCCTGCGCGAACTTCGTCAACGACGACTCAATCCGATCGCGTATCCCCGCCGCCGACGCCTCGATGTTTCGTGAGACAACTTCGTATAAACGCGTCGCGCCAAACTCTTCGCCTGTCGGACTGACCGCCTCGGTGACGCCGTCGGAATAGATCACAAGCACATCGCCCGGCTGCAGTTGAGTGCGCCCTTCGCGATACTCCGCATCGGGTTTGATCCCGAGCGGCAATCCGCCTGATGCGAGTTGTTCGACCGTGCCGGCCGAATGAACAATCAGTGGCGGATTGTGTCCCGCATTCAAGAACGAGAGTGTTCCCGATTCCGGATCGAGCTCCGCATAAAACAGAGTGACAAATCGATTCGCGGGAATGTTGTCGGCGAGATATCGATTGACTGCAGAGATCGTCGCCACAAGAGAATTGTGTGACGCTGACTGCGCGTGAATCGCAGCGTGCAGCGACGACATCAGTAGCGCCGCGGCAGTTCCCTTACCTGACACGTCACCAAGCGCAATAACTAGTCGACCATCTTCACGTTCGATAAAGTCGTAATAATCGCCGCCGATTTCGTAACACGGGAAACTGATTCCCTGGAGCTCATAACCATTGACGTGTGGCGGTGCAGTCGGTTGGAAGCGTTGCTGAATCTCGCTCGCGAGGGCCAGTTCGCGTTCGAGTCGTTCGCGCTCCAGTCTGGCTTCAACGAGACGAGCATTCTCGACGCGAATCGCAGCGACCGACGCAAGCGTCGTCAAAACTTTTAGGTGATCTTCCGTAAATCGACCTTCCGCAATCGGTGAATCGGCATAGATGATTCCAAACACTTTGTCCGAAACACCGAGTGGAACTGCCAACACGGATCTCACGCCTTGAAGCACCATCGTACCGCTCGCAAAACGCGGATCGTGTTGCGCGTCTGACGTCAGCACTGACTTGCCGCGAATAACAACTTCATCGAGCACGTTGCGACTGACGCGAATCTCGCCGACTTCACCGACTCGATCGCGGAGTCGTGCGACCGCTACTCGCAAATCTTCACTGCCCTCGTCGCGCATCATGATGAGACAGCGATCCGCGGGCACCGCTTCAAACACGAGCGAGACAATCTGTTCGAGTGTTTCATTCAGCGTGGCCGAGGCGAGAAGCGTGATTCCCACCTTGCTGATGAGCGCGAGCAAGTCGCCCTGCTTCGCTTTCGGCGTGACGGTGGTTACTGACGATGCGATCTCTTCCGGTTGAGTGCGCGCACCTTCGATCGCTTCTAGCAGACCCGAAGTGGTCCGGTCGCCTGAGGCGAGAGCAATAGTCGCTTCCGGAAGTGTTTCGGACGAGTTGTCGGTGATCATCGTCGCGCCCATACCGGAGTTGAACGTACCGTCGTCAAAGACGATTTCCGTTTCACCGATCTGAATGCGACCACCGGCTGTCAGATGGACCACTCCCTCTACTGTGGCGCCGTTGTAGAGCGTGCCATTTGCGGAACCGAGATCCTGAAGCACGTATTCGTCACCTTCGCGACGCACTTCAGCATGCACGCGGGATGCGAACGGATCCGGAATACAGAGATCGTTCCGGGCGGAACGGCCGATAGTTATACGGAGCCGGCCGAGTGGAAAATGGTCGGGCGTGCGGTCGGGGTATTTAACTATTAACTCTGTCATTTTTAACGAAGTTTTAGGCGGCGCAGCAGTGGCATCAACTAGATAGAACCCTCACGAACGACAACGGTGCCGGCTATAATATCGTGCAAACCTCTGCCATGCACGGACACTGCCGCGATTAAAAAACCGATTCCAAACAGTGCGAACGAGAGCGGATAACCGATGAAGTGACGCAACAACGCGCGCCCGATGCCGATGTGTCCGCCGTCGTTTCGTTCGATGCGCAAACCGGTCGCCCACTTTCCGAGTGTCAATCCCGTGAAACCCGGAAGCACGACCAGATTCAAAAGCGCCAGCAGAACAGCAAGCACGATTCCGGCAGTTTCCGCAGAACTACCCGCCGCACGTCCACCGCCGCCGAGCATACGAGCGACGAGGGTGCCTAACACAACCAGAGAAACGAGTGCGATGTAGTCGATTAGCAGAGCGCCACAACGGAGAGGGAAAGGGGCTCTGAGACGGTTACCACCATGTCTGGCGGCGCGGCTTCTTGCCTGGGAGTTCGGCAAACCTTGAGCGGCAGTCATCGATACAACAATAAGTCCTATAAGGTCCTATAGGACCTATTTTATTAACCCACTAGAAAATGAAGCGTTGTTTCGCCAACGCGCAGCTTATCACCACTGTCGAGGACGCGTGGCTGCCGGGGTGCGAGCCGCACCGAGTCGTTGATTACGGTGCCGTTGACGGAACCGAGATCTTCGACGAGAAATGTTTCGCCTTCGAGCCAGATGCGTGCATGTCGCCTTGAAACTTTTGTCTCCGGATCGAATCGCGAAAGATCGATCTCGGGAAAGATGTTTGAATGCGGATCGGTGCGACCCAGCAAGTTGCTATCTTTCTGGAGAATGAACGAGGCGTCGAGCTCAGTGGTTCCGGCAACAACCAGTTTCGCCGTCGGTCTGACGGCGTGCAGCATCGCACTCGAGCCAACGCCGGCGAGCGGCTGTCGAGCGCCACAGTGAGCACAAAACACGTCGTCAGCAGCGATGCGACCACCGCAGAAACCGCAGTAGACCGTCTGCACCTGGACCGTCTCGTTGCCCAGTACCGGCGCCGGCATTCCGTAACTCACTCGTCCTGACAACAACTTCTCGAGATGATTCGCGAGCTCGTTGCGCAACTCACCCGCCGTGCGATAACGATCCTCAGGCTTGTACTCGACCGTTCGCATCAGTATGTGTTCCATCTCACTCGAGATTGACGGCTGAATCTGACGCGGTCTCGGGTTCTTCGAGAAGTCAAAGATCAGAAGCGGATTGTCCTGCGGATCGGATCCGGTCAACAAATGAAACATCGTGGCGCCAAGACTATAGACGTCGGATGCCGGTTGCACACGCCCACTGAAGAGTTCGGGCGGCGCATAACCCATCGTTCCGACTGCCGTGACGCCCTTCTCCTGCTGCGTCACCCAACGCGCAATGCCGAAGTCGATCAGCATCACTCGACCAGTGTTACCGTCGATCATCAAATTCGCTGGCTTGAGGTCGCGATAGATGATTGGCTTCGGGCGCGAGTGTAGATAGTCGAGCACGTCGGCAACCTGCATGCCCCAATCGGTAACTGTCTTTTCGTCGATCCTGCCGCCGACAGCCGCACGCATTCTCGATGCGAGATCACCGCCCGAGATGTACTTCATGACGAGATAGAAGCGACTCGCAGAGTCGTCGTAAAAGTAATCGTAGATCGTTGGAATGCATGGATGTTCGAGGGCCGTTAACAGCAGCGACTCGCGTTTGAAGTCGCCAATGGCCTTCTCATGCTGCGACGGATCGAGGTGCGACTCGACCATCTCTTTGACCGCGCGCGGTGCGTCGCCAAGATTGCGATCCTTCGCGAGATAGACCGCGCCCATGCCGCCGCCACCAATGCGACGAACGATCTCGTAACGACCGTTCAACACTGTGTTCGCAGCGAGCTGCTTTACAGTTGGACGATGCCCGCCGGTCGTGGCCTTTTCGGGAGTCGAGGTTCCGGGAGCCTCGACGTTATCCGTATACGAACCACCTAACGAGGCGGAAGATATCGGCGTTGAAGACTCGACACTGTCCGGGTCGACATAGGTCGTTTCGAGACTTCCGGATGGCTCGCGCGCTTCGGCTGCCGCGGCGCCGTCGGATGAAGAAGTTTCGTGGATGGAATCTTCGGGAATGACTGGTGTTTCGTCGTTGGGTTCGAGCGTGGTGGCCCATTCGCGGCCCTCGCGCGGCGGGACGTCCTGCTCGTCACCAATACTTGCAGACACGGTCCGCATCTCCACCGAACTGGGAGCTATTTGCGCGCCGCAATTGCCACAGAAGTGCTCACCGGGCGATACGCGCGCACCACATGAACTACACTCGGACATTGTTAACGAGTACCAGTCTAAATGAACAAGAACAAACCGTGCAGGCCTACTTCATTATGTGGAAGCGGAGAAATGTCTTGCCAACGATGATTTCGTCGCCATCACAGAGAGCCTGACGCTGTCCGGGGGGTAATCGCTTGCCGCGATTGATAAACGTACCGTTGGTCGAACCAAGATCCTCGACAAAGTACTGGCCGTTGCTAAGAGTGATTCGTGCGTGACGTCTCGAGACCTTTGCTTCCGGATCGTCTGTGTCGAGATCGACGTCCGGAAAGATGCCACCATCGGCGTCCCAGCGGCCGATCTGAGACTCCACATCACTCAACATGAACTGCTTTCCGGTCGAGCGGCCCTTCTCGATGACGAGTCGGGCATGCGGCTTGGCAGCCGTTCGTAAAGCTGAAAAACTCAACCCCGCGGAGACGCGACCGGCTGCAAACTCCGGTGCACCCGGCGACGGAGCATGGTTGCCGTTGCTTCCCGCTGCATTTCCCGATGCGGGCTTGCGCTGCACGGGACTGGGACGGCCATTTGGTCTCAAAGGCGCGCCACACTCGTCGCAGTACTGCGATCCGTCGAGATTTTCAGTTTTGCACCTGTCACATGTAATCATGACTTCAAAAAAGCAAATCATTTTAGCGCGAAACGCTATTGCCGCGCCAACGCATCATAGTAAGGCCGGGCAAGGAACAAAAGCCAGAATATCCCGTCTAAATAGTTTTCTGCTTTTTGTGCCTCTTTGTGAGTGTTAACTGTTAATAAATCTCGTGGTTTTGCGTTTGGAGTATGGTTCGGAGCGTTTGCTCTAAGATGAAACTGTTTGATAAGTTTCCACGTAGAATCTACTTCGGAATTTAAGGCCCCTGTTTCAAAGGAATTTATAAGAATGGCATTGAGTCGGAAGAAGAAGATCATTATCGGCGCGGTGGTGGCGGCGGTGCTCGCGATTGTCGTCGTTGTCAGCGTCGTCGCAACTCGCAAGGATGAGCCCGAAGTAGTGACGGTTAAGCTCGAATCTCGCCCGGAATTGAAGCAAACCGTTACCGCATCCGGCGAAGTGCGACCAATTCGCTACATTAAACTGACCAGTGAGGTAGCCGGACGGATCGAAGAGATTTACGTACAGCCGGGTGACATGGTCACCAAGGGTAAGCCACTGGTCCGACTCGATCCCACGCAGTTACAGTCAAGTCAGGAAGCACAGTGGGCAGCCACTCAAGCCTCGCTCAACGACGTCCAAAATGCCCGTAACGCCGTGACTTCGGCCCAGCAGTCACTGATCGTCGCAGAGGCTTCCGTCGCTTCTGCCCGGCAACAGGCTGTGGCTTTGAAGACGAGTGTTGATCGGGCTCAGGTTGATCTCAACACGGCGCAGCGTGAGCTCAAACGGTACACAGAACTCATCGAGGCCGGCGTTTCCTCGCGACTCGAGTACGACACGGCTCGCGACCGTTTTGAAACCGCAAAGATTGCTCTCGAAACAGCCAAGGCCAATCTTGAAGCGCAAAACATTGCCGTCAAAGAAGCCCAGGAGCGCGCGAATCAGCAGCGCATCGCCGTGAAGGAGGCCCAAACTAGCATCAAGTCTTCGGAAATGCGGGCCAGCCAACAGTCGGCCATGCTGCGCGGCCAACAGAGCCAGCGCTCGAAGGCGACTCAGTTGTCGCCTCTCAACGGTGTCATCGCCGACATTCCGACTCGCGTTGGAGAGTATGCCGTAGCCGCTCTATCATCAACGCCGTTGATGACCATTGCCGACATGTCGCAGGTCAACGTCGAAGTGAACGTTGACGAGACTGAAATCAACAACGTCAAGGAAGGTCAGGAAGCCAAGGTAAAGGTTGACGCGCTCGGCGACAAAGAGCTCAGAGCAGTCGTCGTTCAGAGGAATCCTTTGGCGATCTCGAAGTCAGACCAAACCGGCGGATTGTCCAATCGCGTCAACGTCCAGGAAGCGAAAGAGTTCAAAGTCACTCTCGAACTCAGGGACTTGCCGCAGGACGTTCAGAATGCACTTCGTCCGGGTATGAGCTCGACGGCCACCATCACGACCAACACGAAGAATAACGTGCTCGCAGTGCCGCTTGAAGCAATTGTTGAGAAAGCGGCGCCAACTGCTTCACCATCAGCGACCGTTTCGGGTAGTGTTCCCGCGGCTACGCCCGTTGGTGAGAAGCCGAAGGCCCAGAAAGGTGTTTTCATCGTCGAAGGTAACAAAGTCAGATTTATCGAAGTGACTACGGGCATCACTGGTGAAGCAGATATCGAAGTCACGAGTGGTGTTCAACCAAAGATGGAGATTGTGCGTGGGCCCAGCCGCGTCTTGAAGACGTTGAAGGACGGCATGACGATCAAACGTCAGACGAAGAAGCCGGGCGACGCAAAAGGAAACGAGGCCTCCTAGATGAGTGATGCTACGCTTACGCTAACTCCCCCGGAGAGTGTCATCACCCCGCGTGCCGAGGTGAACGGACACGATCCGAAGATGCTCATCTCGATGCGAAACATCTGGAAGACTTACCAGATGGGAACCGAGGCAGTGCACGCGCTGCACGGCGTCTCGTTTGACATTCCGCGTGGCGAATACATCGCGATCATTGGTCCATCAGGATCCGGCAAATCGACGCTGATGAATCTTATCGGCTGTCTAGATACGGCAACCCAGGGTGAATACTGGCTCAACGGCAAGAACGTCTCTGACATGGACGACGATGAGCTTGCCCGCATTCGCAATCAGGAAGTCGGTTTCGTTTTTCAGACGTTCAATCTACTCGCACGCGCTACTGCGCTTCACAACGTTGAGTTGCCGTTGATCTACGGCGGTGTCGGCGCTTCGCAGCGACATGAGATGGCGAAACAGGCGCTCCACTCTGTCGACTTGGCGGAACGCATGACGCATAAGCCGAACGAGTTGTCAGGCGGTCAACGT
This sequence comes from Pyrinomonadaceae bacterium, assembly GCA_036006625.1. Classification (GTDB taxonomy): domain Bacteria; phylum Acidobacteriota; class Blastocatellia; order Pyrinomonadales; family Pyrinomonadaceae; genus PSRF01. Next base: position 11,649 of record DASYPN010000157.1, read on the forward strand.
CAACGCGTTGCGATTGCTCGCGCGCTCGTGAATCACCCCTCGATTCTTCTTGCTGACGAACCGACGGGCGCACTCGACTCGCACACCAGCATGGAGATCATGGATCTCTTCGAACGCCTGCACTCAGAAGGCAACACGATTATCGTCGTCACGCACGAACACGACATCGCCGAGCGTGCTCACCGCGTTATCTCGATTCGCGACGGACAGATCGAGAAGGACGAGCGGATCAGGTAAAGCCACAAAAAGGCACACAATGCGCAAATCGCTATCACTGTTTCGTCTAACGGCGATCTGGGAAGCGTTTCGCGTCGCCACCGCCAGTCTCCGCGCTAACAAACTGCGAACAGCGTTGACGTTGGTGGGTATTATCGTCGGCGTCACTGCTGTAATCGCAGTCGTCACGATAATCAAAGGTCTCGATCAAACAGTCGCGCAAACTTTCTCTTCACAAGGCTCAACCGTCTTCACCGTTTCGAAGAACCCGCAGATCATCAAATCGCGCGAAGAGTTCATAAAGTCCAATCGCCGCAAAGACGTTACACACGAAGACGCGGAAGCGATTTCGCGCACGTGTACGGCGTGCTGGCGTGTCGGCATTGCTGCGAATGCGGTTGAGACTGTCAAGTACAACGATCAGAAAGCAGAGAATGTGCGGATTCGCGGTGTCGATCCGATCACGATGTTCGATATCGACGGCGTGTCGATCGACACCGGACGCATCTGGACCGACAGCGAAGGAGCTTCCGGTCGTGAGATCTGCGTGATTGGTCCGGACATGCTGAAGAACCTGTTCAATGATGCGCCTGCCGACAGAGCCGTTGGGCAGGAGATTCGAATCGACGGCAGGCCGTATCTGGTTCTCGGCGTGTTGGAGCCCTTGGGATCGATATTCGGCTTCTCGCGCGACAACGTAGTCTACATTCCTTATTCGACTTATCAGAAGGCGTATGGCGGCAGACGTTCGCTCGTCGTGTTCGTCCAGGTCCACAATACCGATCAACTCGAATCGGCAGAAGATCAGGTGCGCACAGTGATGCGAAATCGTCGCGGCCACCTAACTGAAGATACAGACGACGAGGGCTTTGCACTCGAGACACAGGACGTCTTTCTGAATCTCTACAGCTCGGCGACTTCGAATATTAAATGGGTAACGGTTGGCGTGGCGGGGATCTCTTTGATCGTTGGCGGGATCGTAGTGATGAACATCATGCTCGTCTCTGTGACTGAGCGGACCAAAGAGATTGGGATTCGCAAGGCAATAGGAGCACGTCGCAAGGACATCATGACTCAGTTTTTGATCGAAGCGGTGACTGTGGCTGCGCTTGGGGGTGCGATCGGTGTGGGAACCGGTTTTGGACTGGCGTATCTCATTTCGGCGTTGATCGGATTTCCGTTGCTGGTGAACGTGATGTCAGCAGTGTTGGGCGTTGCAATGTCATCTGGGGTGGGAATTATAAGCGGTCTGTGGCCCGCATGGCGCGCTGCCAAGTTGGATCCTATCGAAGCCCTAAGGTCCGAATAGGTCCTATTGGTCCTATAGGACCTATATTTTTATGACTCTCGACGACGTCAAAGAATCGGCCCTCATGGCCCTCGACACCTTGCGAGCGAACAAGCTGCGCTCGACGTTGACGATTCTTGGCGTCAGCGTCGGTGTGCTCACAGTGATCTTCATGGTGTCGATCATCCAGGGACTGAACAAAGCGTTCGCGGATCAAATCGAATCGCTTGGTTCCAACACGATCTTCATCTCCAAGTTCGCGCCCAGCTTCGGGCGCCCGCCAGGTCCCGACGAAATCCATCGTAAAGATCTGACGATGGACGATGCCGAAGCACTGCGCACTGAAGCGCCTTCGGTCGTCGGTGTCTCGCCGATACATCGCATGATCGCGTCGACGGTCAGGTATCAGGACAAACAGACCGATACGCCGATTCTCTTCGGCGTCACGCCTTACTACGAATTTGTGCAAACGCAGTACGTCGCGAGCGGTCGTTTCGTCAACGAGATCGACATGCAGGACCGGTCCAACATCGTGATCATCGGCGTCGACGTGAAGCAGGCACTCTTTCCGTATGAAGATCCGCTCGATAAGGAAGTCAGAATTAACGGCAATCCGTTTCGAATCGTGGGTGTGATGGAACCGCTTGGTAATTTCTTCGGGCAATCGCGCGACAACTCGATCTTTGTTCCGATCACTACGTTCGATAAGTACTATCCCGATCGACCTTTTCCGGAAGTCGTGTTCTTTGTGATCGTCCGACCGCGTTCGCGCGCTTTCGTAAAGCCTGCGATTGACGAAATCACAGACATACTGCGACGCAGGCGACGTGTACCGGTTGGCGCGCCTGACAACTTCGGCATTTCTTCTCAGGATTCATTGCTCGACGTCTACAACCAGTTAACCGGAGCCACGGCTCTTGTGTTGACGTCGATCTCGTTTGTGGCCCTCATGATTGGCGGGATTGGCGTGATGAACATCATGTTAGTGTCGGTGACGGAGCGGACGAAGGAGATCGGCGTGCGCAAAGCCGTCGGCGCGACGAGGCTGAACATTCTTTCGCAGTTTCTGATTGAGGCGGTGGTGTTGACGGCGATCGGAGGTCTCGCGGGACTTGCCGTCGGCGAGCTCTTGAGCCTGCTGATGAACAAGTACTCGCCTTTGCCTGCCTACGTTCCGTTGTGGGCCATCGGCGTCGGGGTCGGTATCTCGGCTGCAGTCGGCATCATCTTTGGCCTCTGGCCCGCGTGGAAAGCGGCGCGTTTGAACCCCATCGACGCCTTACGTTGGGAATAGCCACAAAAAGGCACATAAGGCACAAAAAGCACAAAGAAGATCTCTTACGATTCCAGTCAAAAACCATTTTGTGCCTTTTGTGCTTTTTGTGCCTTTTGTGGCTTAATGCAACCATATTAAAGGCTTTCCCGTAGTAACGCTGTGAAATTCGTCGAAACTCTTAAACTTGCTGTGGCAGCGATCTGGGCGCATAAGTTGCGCTCTGCGCTGACGCTGCTCGGCATGATCGTGGGCGTCACAGCCTTCGTCGTGGTCGTCTCGCTAATCGCCGGCTTCAATCGTTACGTCGACGAGAAGATTGCCGGCATCGGCGCGAAATCGTTTACCGTCCAACGCTTCAATCCTCTCGAAGACTTCAAAGACACTGACACCATTGCCGCAGCTCAACGACGCAACAAAGAACTGACCCTGGAGGACTACGATTACCTGAAAGAGCGCGCCACGCTCGTCGGCAAGATTGGCGCACGAGCGCGAGGCACTCCAGTCGAGGTCAAGCGCGACAACGAAGTGCTCGAAGATGTTTTTGTTTCCGGCGCCACCGCAAACTGCGTCGACATCGAGAATCGCGACGTTGCCGAAGGACGATTCATCGCTGAGCCCGAGAATGAGAATGCCGCTCGGGTGGCTTACGTCGGCGCAGACATAGCAACGAAACTCTTTCCTGCCGGAAACGCAGTAGGCTCTGAGATCACTGTGCGCGGTTTGCCGTATCGCGTGATCGGCGTCGAAACGGCAAGGGGAACAGTCTTCGGTATTCCGCAAGACACATTCATCATCCTTCCCTTGAAGACTTACTCGGTCAACTACGGCGGACTGATTCGCCAGCGCTCGCTCTATTTCATCGCCACTTCAAAAACGGATGATCTTTTCAACGACGCGGTTGAAGAATCGCGTTTTCTGATGCGCGTCAGGCGCAAACTCGCACCAGGCGAGAAAGACAACTTCGGCATCGTCACGCCAGACGCAATCACGGGCCTGCGCGATCGATTGTTTGGGTCCATCTTTATCGTCGCGATGACTGTTCCGCTTATTGCGATGGTGGTCGGCGCAATTGTCATCATGAACATAATGCTGGTTTCAGTCACGGAGCGCACAAAGGAAATTGGCATCAGAAAATCTTTAGGCGCGCGACAGATCGATATCCTGAAACAGTTCCTGGTCGAAGCCGTGACAATGGCCACCATCGGCGGCGCGGTGGGAATTTTTATCGCGTGGGTGGTGGGCATTCTCGTAACGGCGTGGGTCTTTCCAACTTATTTGTCCGTCTGGGCAATTGGAGGCGCACTTGCGGTTTCACTTATCGTCGGTATAGCGTCCGGCATTTTTCCGGCGTGGAGAGCGGCGAGGCTCGATCCGATTGAGGCTTTAAGAGCGGATTAAACTATGCGAATCCTGAGAAGCGACATCTACGAGAATCTAATGATGGCCCTCGCGACGTTGCGGGCCAACAAACTGCGCTCGTTTCTGACTGTCGTCGGCGTGGTGATCGGCATCATCACAGTTATGCTCATCGCCTCAATCATCAGCGGTATTGACGTGTCGGTGAAGCGCGAAGTTGAATCGTTCGGAACGCGCTCGATCTACATCAGCAAATACAATCCGGGCATTCACATCGGTCGCATGTCTCGCGAAGAACGAATGCGCAAGGAGCTGACTTACGACGATGCGATCGCGCTCCAGGCCCTGCCGGCAGTGGAACTGTCAGTTCCCTTCCTCGACATCACGAACAACTTTTTTGGCGGCAAGTTAATGGTTTCCGGTGGCGGCAAGACGTCTGCCCAGGTCGCACTTCAGGGCACGCTTCCGGAGTTTGAAAAAGCCGGGACGCAAGTGATTTCCGAAGGTCGCTTCTTCACGACGACTGAAAACGACACCAATCAGGAAGTTTGTGTTGTCGGTTCGAAAGTAGCAGACGACTTTTTCAAGATGGGTTCGCCTGTTGGACAAACGATCAAGATCGGCACGCAGGAGTTTCGTGTTGTCGGTGTGCTGGACAAACGAGAACAGTTTCTTATGAGCGGCGGCAGTGACGATCAAAACAACGTGATCTACGTGCCGTTTACTGTGGCCCAGAAACTAAAACCCAACGCTGACGATATCTACATCCTCGCTGTTGCCAAGCCAGGATTGATGGAGGAAGCAAAGGATCAGGTACGCGACCTGTTACGTGTTCGCCGCCAGGTACCGTTTGCCAACGATGACAACTTTGGAATGGAGACGTCAGAAAGTATTCTCGATAATTTCCGATCGATCACTGCCGGTCTGGCAATTGCGATGGTGGCCATTTCTTCAGTTGGACTGATGGTTGGTGGGATCGGCGTGATGAACATCATGCTGGTGTCAGTGACTGAACGCACGCGCGAAATCGGTGTGCGCAAAGCTATCGGCGCCAAGCGCAGTGACATCATGTGGCAGTTTTTGATCGAAGCCGCAACGCTCACTGGTCTGGGAGGAATTGTTGGTCTCTCGATTGGATGGGGACTGACTCTCCTGCTGCGCCTGCTGCTTCCGTCTTACGTACCGCTCTGGGCGCCGATTGGTGGTTTCCTTGCGAGCGTCGGCATCGGACTCATCTTCGGCCTCTGGCCCGCGTGGAAAGCCGCACGACTCGACCCAATAGAATCACTTCGCTACGAGTAGAGCCACAAAGAAGACTAGCCACAAAAAGGCACAAAAAGCACAAAATGATTTACTGATTTACCTTTTGTGCTTTTTGTGCCTTTTTGTGGCTAGTCTTCTTTGTGGCTCTACTCGTAGCGAA
>DASYPN010000158.1:0-16489 GCA_036006625.1 Pyrinomonadaceae bacterium
AAGCCGGCGCACTCCAAAAATACTTCTATTACTCATAAAGACCCCTTGCTAAATTCGAATGCTCCAACAACAGCAACCCAATCGCGACCAGCGCGAGCACGAACATTACCGGATGAATCTCTTTTCGACGGCCGACAACCAGATAAAGGCCAACGTGCGAAATGAAGCCCCAGAGTATTCCCTGGGTAATCGAGAAGGTCAGGGGGATGAGGATTATAGTCAAAAATGCCGGAAGACCCTCCTCAATTTTCTTAAAATCGATGTGGCTGACGCTCTTGAACATCGACGCACCCACCAGAATCAGTACCGGCGCTGTGGCGTAGACGGGAACCATTCCGGCAAGTGGCGCGAGAAAGAAGCACGGCAGAAAGCAGAGCGCCGTAAAAACCGAAGTCATTCCAGTTCGCCCGCCGCTGTCGATTCCCGCGATGCTCTCGATGTAGGCCGTGCCCGATGACGTACCGGCGAGTCCGGCGCCGAAGGTCGCAAACGAGTCGACGATCAATCCTTGTCGCAGATGGCGTGGGTTGCCGTTTTCGTCGAGCAGATCCGCGGCGTGAGCGACGCCGATAAAGGTCGAGAGCGAGTCGAAGAGGTCAGTGAAAAGAATGCCGACGATTGCGGGCAGGAGCGAGAGCTTTAGTGCGCCGAGGATGTCGAGCTTCAGGAATACTGTGTGGAAGTCCGGCGGACTGAAGAGACTTGGCGGCGCTTTGATTTGTCCTGTTGCCCACGCGATCAGAGTCACGACGAACATTCCCGACAGGTAGGCGAGGGCACTTCGGCGGATCAAGAGTATGACGGTCACAACGAGACCGATTATTGCAAGAACGGTTTGAATGCCGAGCGTTCCGAGTTTTACATACGTGACCGGATCCGAAGTGATGAAACCGGCATTCTTCAAACCGATGAACGTGATGAAAACGCCGATGCCCGTCGCCGTCGCGATTCTCAACTCCGAAGGGATTGCTTTCGCGATCGTTTCGCGAATTGGAGTAACAGAGATGATAAGGAACAGCACACCGGCCCAGAAGATGATGCCGAGCGCGGTCTGCCACCAGACTCCCTGCGTCAGAATGATCGTGAAAGTGAAGAAGGCGTTGATGCCCATGCCGGGCGCTACGGCGAACGGAAGTTTCGCGTAGACGCCCATCAGGAGTGTCATCACAAAACAGATCAGCACGGTGGCGGTCAGGACGCCACTGAAAGCCATGCCTGTGCCCGGCGTCGAGAGAATCGTAGGGTTCACCACGACGATGTACGACATCGTGAAGAATGTAGTGATACCGGCGATTGCTTCGGTGCGAAGGGTCATCGGGGGACAGGATTGACTAGATTTACAGGACGCACAGGATAACACAACAAACCCGAAGCCCCTGCTCGGACTTCGGGTCGTTGCTTTCAGCCTGCAAGGAGTTCCCCAACTTCCGCGGGCCGAGATACGTTGTCTGTTTTGTTATTCAGCGGCGATGACTACGACGCCCTTCTTTTTTGCAGTAGCGACCGCATGTTTGTGCTCTTTGTTTGATCGCAGTGCCGCGAGAGTGGTCGAGTCGCCGGCTAGCTGTGCCTGCGCAAAGAAATACCGATCGTCGTAACGCTCAAAAACGAGTTTGGCGTTATCGGAAACGTGACCGATTTGAGCGTTAGTCAGGACGACTGCGCTGAAGCGTCCATCCATGCTGCGAATCTGCAGCGCTCTCTTGTCAGAACTCCGATTGAGAACAGTGAGCGTGTATTTCCCAGCGGGCATAGTTTTGTTATTCGCAGTAAAGGCGAACGGGATATTGGCAATCACGCGTTGGGCGCTACTCTGCTGCGCCCCGGCGGTGTACGCGGTCGCGAAAATGATGATCGCAAAGGTGATGCTGATGATTCGTTTCATGGTCAAACCTCCATATTTTCATTGGCTCTTTTGCCCTACATTTATTCACGCGGACGTTTGGACCGGTTTCCCTCACTGGTCCGAAACATTTGTTGTAAACTCTCGGCGAGAACCGCACATATGCAGGCGCCTGAAGGCATAACGCAGCTTCTAATCGACTGGGAAAAGGGCGATCAGGCCGCGCTCGAGAAGCTGATGCCGCTGGTCTATAGCGAACTGCGTCGTCTGGCGAGCAACTATCTGCGACGCGAGCGCGCCGAACACACGCTACAACCGACGGCCCTCGTAAATGAGGCGTATCTAAAGCTGGTCGATCAGCGAAATGCGAAATGGCAGAATCGCGCCCATTTTTTCGGAATTTCTGCGCAGTTGATGCGACGCATCCTGGTGGACCACGCACGCCAGCACCAGGCTGTGAAGCGCGGTGGCTCGCAGCAGCAACGAATTTCGATTACGAGTGTCGAGAAGTTCGCGCAGGAGCCGGAAGTTGATTTACTCGCCTTAAATGAAGCGCTTGACGAACTCGCGCACATGGACGCCCAGCAGAGCCGGATCGTCGAACTGAAGTTTTTTGGCGGCCTCTCAATCGAAGAAATTGGAGAAGTGCTCGGAATCGGGCATGCGACCGTCGAGCGCGACTGGAAAATGGCGCGTGCCTGGCTGCGGCGACAATTGCAGTGAGGGAGTTCGAATAATTCCTGCGCGTCTTAATTAGGAGAGAAAATAGGTCCAATTTGTCCTATAGGACCTATTCGACGATTTTTTGGATGACACCCGAACGCTGGCAACAAGTTAAAGAGATCTTCAATTCGGCGATCATGCACCGGCCGGAGGAGCGGAGCTCGTTCGTTTCGCGCGCGTGCTCGGGCGACGACGAGTTGCGCAGTGAAGTCGAGTCACTGATTGCTTCGCACGAAGAAAGCGGGAGCTTCATCGACAAGCCCGCATTCGAAGCCGCGGCGTCTTTGTTGACACGCGAAAAGATCGAGCTCAACTCCGGTCAGATGATCGGTTCGTACGAAGTAGTCTCATTCATAAGCCGCGGCGGCATGGGTGAGGTTTATCTCGCAGAAGACAAGCGACTCGGTCGCAAAGTCGCACTGAAACTCCTGCCCGCCACGTTCAAGAGTGACGACGATCGACTGCGCCGATTCGAACAAGAGGCGCGGGCGGCCTCGGCGCTCAATCATCCCAACATCATCACCATCTACGAAATCAACAAAGCCGCAGGCTCGCACGTCATTGCGACCGAATTCGTCGAAGGCGAAACATTGCGGAGCCGTTTGAACCATTCGGCGCTGTCGCTCGCGGAAACGCTCAACATCGCGACGCAGGTTGCTGACGCACTTTCGGCAGCACACAAAGCCGGCATCATTCATCGCGACATTAAACCGGAAAACATCATGTTGCGGCCCGATGGCTACGTGAAGGTGCTCGACTTCGGCCTCGCAAAACTCAGTGAACAAGCATCGCCCGTCGTCGCTGCTGAAGCGCCGACAATTCAGGTGCGTACTGGTTCAGGCATCGTGATCGGAACGGCGGGTTACATGTCGCCGGAACAAGCGCGCGGACTCAGCGTCGATCACCGTTCAGACATTTTCAGTCTTGGCGCCGTCATTTATGAAATGCTCGCACGCCGCAAGCCGTTCGAAGGCGAGACGCCAAGCGACACGATGGCGGCGATACTCAAGAGCGAACCGCCGCCACTTGCACGCGTCGCGCCCGGAGTCCCTTCGGAGCTTATTCGTATCGTCAACAAGTCGCTGCGAAAGGATCGCGAAGAACGTTATCAGGTCGTCAAAGATCTCTGGCTCGATCTTAAAGCGTTGAGACAGGATCTCGAGTTTCAGGACAAACTGGATCGATCTGTTGCGGCTGAAGGTGACGGAACGGCAATCATGCCAGCGGGTGAACCAACGGCGACTTTGTCCGGCCCGCGACACACGTCATCCCGAAGTGCAATCAGCAACATCAGCGATTCGATCAGCGTCGAGATCAAGCAGCACAAAGTGGGCGCCGCCCTCACGTTGCTCGCGGTGCTTCTCATAGTTGGAGCAGGTAGTTTCGGCATTTATAAGTGGTTACACAAAGAAGAACCGATCGCACACTTCTGGGATATCAGCCTCAACCGTTTGACTAACTCAGGCAATGCGATCGACGCGACCATCTCACCCGACGGGAAATACATTGTTTACGTTCTGAGTGATCGGAGCAGACAGAGTCTTTATATTCGTCAGGTGAGCACTGCGAACGACAAGGAGATCGTGGCGCCCGCACCGGTCGGATTTTTCGGCATCACCTTTTCGCCTGACGGCAACGACCTCTACTACGCCGTCAAGGCCAACCTCGATACGGGGACGCTTTATCGCGTTCCTGTTCTCGGTGGACCGCCGGTAAAACTCATGGAGCGGATTGATGGACCAGTCAGTTTCTCACCTGACGGCAAACAGTTTGTTTTGATACGTGGCAATTATCCGAATCCCGGCGAAAGTGCCCTTGTGATCGCGAATAGCGATGGGACCGGTGAGCGCAATCTGGTTGTCAAAAAAACTCCCGAACGTTTTACGCCGATATTCTTCGCTGGTCCATCCTGGTCGCCGGATGGAAAGTTAGTGGCGACGTCGGTGGCAATGTTCGGTGGGCGCAGTAAGGTCGTGAGTTTTTCAGTGGCCGACGGGACTGAAAGAGATCTCTCGACGGAGACGTGGCAGTTCGCAGGCCGTGTTCTCTGGTTACCCGACATGAACGGAATCGTGGTAGTCGCCGGCGACAGCCCGATTGCGGCGATGCTCTGGATTATTAGTTATCCTGACGGAAAGATTCGGCGCATCACGAACGATCTAAACTCTTACCGGTCCATAGCACTAACCGAAAACGGCAAAAAGTTGGTCTCCATTCAGTCGCAAGGTCTGGTGAATCTCTGGGTCGTGCCCGACGGCGACGCCGAAAAAGCGGTCCGACTGCCCACGGGAAATGTGATTAATTTTTTCACCTCCACCGGAAGTAATGTCTCGTTGGTCCCGGATGGCAGAATCGTTTATGTTTCAAACGAAGGTGGAAGCGCCGGCATTTGGATTACGAACAACGATGGTACGAATCGAAAACAGTTGACCGCTAACAATGCCGCCAATGTTTCTCCCGTCGTTACTCCCGATGGACGTTACGTGGTGTATGGCTTGTGGCAGGACGGTAAGAGAAATCTCTGGCGCATGAATCTCGATGGCAGCAACCCGGTGAAACTGACATCAGGTACAACCGACTCATTTCCCACGGTCAGTCCTGATAGCCGCCTGGTTTTTTATACGGTCTACGAAGCGCCTAACCCGACGCTGTGGAAAGTGTCGATCGATGGTGGCACACCAGTTCGAGTCACTGACCACGTCGCAACCGTCGCTAGTGTCTCGCCTGACGGTAAGTTTATCGCTTACACGTATCCCGAATCGCGCGATCCGTTGGCGCCCCCAAACCGGATTGCTGTAATGCCGATTGAAGGTGGTCCAATCACGCATACTTTTCAGATTAACGCCAGTGGCACGGTTGCAACCGTCATTCAGTGGGCACCCGATAACAAATCGCTTTTGTATTCAGTGAACAGCAACAATGTTAGTAACATCTGGTCTCAGCCGCTTGATGGTGGGGCGCCAAAGCAGGTTACGAATTTCAAGGATTTGTTAATCACAGCCTTTTCGTGGTCACACGACGGCAAGCAGCTTGTGTGCACGCGCGGCTCTTTATTGCGCGACGCGGTTCTGATTACGGATATGACGAAGTAGACTTTGGAGATTGACGATGGATCTGCGTGTTTTCCTGACGACCTTTGGCGTTATTTTTCTGGCGGAGATGGGCGACAAGACGCAACTCGCGGCGATGACGATGGCGGCCGATTCGAAGAAGCCGTGGGCCGTGTTCTTAGGCGCGAGTTTAGCGCTTGCTGCAGTGTCGGCGTTGGGAGTCTTGGTGGGAAGTGTTGTTGGTGACTACGTGCCGCTCGTGTGGGTGAAGAGAGTGGCGGCGACGGCGTTTATTGTGATTGGTGTGTTGATGTTGATGGGTAAGTTTTAATCCACAGATTACACAGATTCTTTTTCAGTGTTAATCTGCGTAATCTGTGGATGAACAAGTATGCCGCAAACTCCCCACATCGAACGTCACTTCACATCGAGTGAAGTCGTTCGCGATATAGTCATCGGAATGGCTGATGGTCTGACGGTTCCGTTCGCGCTCGCCGCGGGATTGACCGGCGCCGTAGCTCAAACCGGAATCATCGTTACAGCTGGACTCGCCGAGATTGCCGCGGGCTCGATCGCTATGGGCCTGGGTGGTTATCTCGCCGCGAAGAGCGACGCCGAACACTACGCGAAGGAACGTGAACGTGAGAAACGTGAAGTGCAGGAGATCCCTCACGAAGAGATGCGCGAAGTCGCGGAAGTTTTTCAGGCGTACGGGCTCAGCGAAGAAGAAACATGGCCCATCGTGCAGGCGCTCAAGCGTCAGCCACGCAACTGGGTCGACTTCATGATGCGTTTTGAGCTCGGTCTTGAGAAGCCTCAACCCGGCCGAGCGCTCGCCAGCGCGTTGACGATTGCAGGCGCATATATCGCCGGCGGCCTTGTTCCCCTCGCGCCGTACTTCTTTGCACACAACACGGCTGGAGCGTTGTTGTATTCAGTCGCATTTACCCTCGCGGCGCTCTTGATCTTTGGTTTTGTGAAGGGTCGCTTTACAGGGACGCGTCCGGTGAGAAGCGCGCTCCAGACTGCGCTGATCGGCAGTGTCGCCGCCGGCGCCGCGTTTGGAATTGCCAGATTGATTGGCGGTTAAACTCCATCCACAGATTACGCAGATTTTCTTAAAACAATTCTGTGTAATCTGTGGATGGTTTCATTTGCGGGCTAACACGACGGGCGCGTTCTCTGCCGCGCGGATGCTTTCGAAGAACTTCCTCACTGTCTCGTAATCAGTGGCCGCTATCGTCGTCGCCTGTTGCGACAACTGGCGCTTGAACACCAGTTCGTTATTCTTCACTTCGTAGCTGGTCACATACGAACCAAACGGAGTTTGCAGCTTCACCGCATCGGGAAGTTCATCAACGACGAATCCCGTAGGCAACTGAACGCGCACAGTTTCAGAATAAGCATTCGCGTGCAGCACCACCGGATGTTTGCGTGTCGTGGCCGTGAGCGCGAGAGCTTCTCGACGTGCAACCACCACCGGTTTGAAAACCAGCAATCGATTTTGCATCAACTGTCCATACGCGTTTGCGGTGAACTCGAGGTTAAGACTGAAACCTCCATCCCCCGTGTCACCCGTTGGCTCGATCTTATTGAGACGCGCCGAGGTGATCCCTTGCGTCAACCAAGCCTCGATCTTCACTGTGTAGTCGGGTTTCGAGAGGCCTCGAAATTCAGAACGCAGCGATGCAGCTGTTTGCCCGTTGGCCTGTTCTTTAATTTGACCGCTAAGGCCGCCGTCAGGTGTTAGCTGCAGCGTCGCGATGCGTTCGAGTTGATTCATCTCCGGCGGCGTCACCGGCATGCGCACGAGATCGGTTTCAGACTTCGAATCGAGTAGTGCGAGGCTGCCTTGCAGGTGGAATGGAAGATCGCCGATCGGAGTTTCTTCGTCAGTCGGATCGAAGATCAAGAGCCGTCCCAACGTCGGATGCTGAATGATCGTGCTGCCCTGAGTTTGATCGCTGACTTTCACCGCAATAATGCAGTGATTGAATTGCTGCGGCGACGGCCAGCTCGCGCGAACGTAATTCGGATCGCCTGAATAGATGCTCACCGGAATCGCGTCAATGCCCACAACCTTCAGCATCGCCCGCATTAGATTCGCTTTGTCTTTACAGTCGCCGTAGGACTTCGCGAACACTTCGGCCGAGGAGTGCGGACGATAACCACCGCCGCGCCCGAGACCCGTTTGAATCGAAATGTACTGAATGTTCTGAACGTAATTCGCAATCGCGCGAATCTTGTCGTACTCGGTCTTGGCCGTTGCAGTTAAATCTTTCGCCTTTCGTGTGAGCGCATCGTCGATGATGACCTGCGGGTCTTCCAGTTCGCTCATCCACGCAGCCACGTCGCCCCACTTTGAAAAAGTTTTGATCGACAACTGCGGCGAGCTTGCAGGCGGGAAGTAACTCACCGCGAGTCTTGGTACGAGATAAGTCAGACTCGGACTCAGCGGTTCATAAGGAATCGCGGGCAGGTTTGAGAGTTCCCACGAGTAGCTCGAACCATTGACGCGGGGTTCGATCGGCGCATGGTTGAAAGTTACGGCTTCAGCGCGCCAGCCTTCCGGAAGCGTGAGGTTGTAGCGCGAAGTGATTACCGGTAGCGAACTTTGAAAATCCCAGTCAGCCTGGCTAAAAATCGATCGATCTTCGAGCGTGTAGCTGTAAGCAAAGATAGCGCCCACGTCTGCGTCGTCTCTGGCAGAGATCCTTTTGAAACGATATTCGTTGTAGACGTCGTTGAGACTCGCCTGGATGTCGACGGAATCGTCTTTTCCGAACTTCTTGATCTCGCCGTTTGGTTTAATCAGCCACGCGCGAAACTCTTTTACTTTGCCGCTGTCCGGCACGTAGCCGACCTGACCGATGGCCCAAGCGCGTCCTTCACGTCGCAGAACGCGAACAGCGTGGTTGAAGACTTCCGTCTCGCGGCCGTCCGAGTTGATACTGGTCAGCGACTCATCTATGAGCACCACGGCCTCGACGTCTTTGTCGTACGCCGGTACTTTGATGGCAGCGGCCTGCTGAACCCAGGCAGGCGTATCGTCGGCAAGGGCTGGGGAGGCCAGGAGTAACAGGGCGAGGATCGCGAAAAGTCGTAGTTTCATCGTATAATTCACCGGTTTCATTATCCAGTAATCAAACTAAAGTGGCCGGCACCTGGAGGAAAATGCAATGGTTACCAAACTACAACGCTCTGCTTCAATTGACCGGATTGCAGAGCTGCTTGGGCCCAATGCCTCAGAATTACTAAATCACTCAACACAAACAATTTCCAAGGATCATGTCCAACTTCCGGGTCCTGATTTTGTCGACCGTGTCTGGAGCGGCTCCGATCGGTCGCCGGCAGTGTTGCGGTCACTGCAAACGCTGTTTGATAACGGCAGGCTTGCCGGTACGGGCTATCTGTCAATCCTTCCGGTGGACCAGGGGATCGAGCATTCTGCCGGCGCTTCGTTTGCGCCGAATCCGCAGTACTTCGATCCTGAAAACATCGTGAAGCTAGCCGTTGAGGGCGGATGCAATGCGGTCGCGTCAACCTTCGGCGTGCTCGGGACGGTTGCACGAAAGTATGCACACAAGATTCCATTTATCGTCAAGATAAATCATAACGAGTTGATGACGGTGCCGAACAAATTTGACCAGGTGCTTTTTGGAACGGTGAAAGAGGCACACAATCTTGGGGCCGTTGGTGTCGGGGCCACAATATATTTTGGCTCGGAGGAATCGACCAGACAAATAACAGAAATCAGCGAGGCCTTTGCGCAAGCCCACGAACTGGGCATGGCGTGCATTCTCTGGTGCTACCTGCGCAATCCCAAGTTTAAGACTCCGGAAGGCGACATGCATGCTTCGGCCGATCTGACGAGCCAGGCAAATCACCTCGGCGTCACGATTCAGGCCGATATCATCAAGCAGAAACTGCCCGAGCGAAACGGCGGCTACAAAGCTGTTGAAAAAGAGCTGGGTACATCGTATGGAAAGACCAGCAAGCTGGTTTACGAGAAACTCACAACTGACAATCCGATCGATCTCGTTAGATACCAGGTGGCTAACTGTTACATGGGTCGCTGTGGTTTGATCAACTCCGGTGGCGAGTCGAAAGGCGCCAGCGATTTGGCCGAGGCAGTTCGCACGGCAGTCATCAACAAACGCGGCGGCGGGATGGGTCTGATCTCGGGTCGCAAAGCCTTCCAGCGCCCGATGACCGAAGGCATTGAATTGCTGAACGCGATCCAGGACGTTTACCTGGCCGATGACATCACAGTAGCCTAGTCCGCTTTCAACCAGGTATAGGTCCTATAGGATATAGGACCTATATTTTCCTCAATCCGCTTGCGCCTTTCGCCCCGTATATTCAGAGCTTGCAACCTAAACGAGCACAAGAAGACGACGTGGAACTGTTGAAGGCGATTGCCGCGAGGGATGAGGCGGCCCTCGCACATCTCTACGATCGTTACCGCGTAATCCTGTTTGGGCTCTTGATGCGTATATTGAACAACCGCGAGGAAGCGGAAGACGTCCTTCAGGAGGTTTTTCTGCAGGTTTGGCGTAAAGCGGAAGACTTCGACGAGGAACGCGGCCGCCCCTTTACGTGGCTGGTGACACTCGGACGGAGCCGTGGGATCGACCGCCTGCGAACGCTCGCGTCCCGTGAACGCGTGGCCGAGGCCGGTGCCAGAGATGCGGTAGAACAAGTCTCGGACGCAGCCAGCGACGCTTTCAAATCAGAACAACGCGGAATCGTTAACAAAGCGCTCGCACAACTCCCCGACGAGCAGAAGCGGCCCCTGATGCTCGCCTACTTCGATGGTCTCACTCAATCAGAAATCGCGACGCGTTTGGGCGCGCCTTTGGGTACAGTAAAGACTCGCATGCGTACTGGTCTGATGACGTTGCGCGAGTTGTTGGCGGGACAGGGAGAGAGTTTCGGTTTTTAGATGGCTCACGAAGATTACAAGGAGATGATTCCGGCACGCGCGCTGTCTGCGCTCGATGCGGCGGAAGAGCGTGCGTTGAACGAGCATCTCGAAAACTGTGACGAATGTCGTAAAGAGCTCGAAGACTGGCAGGAGACCGCTGCGACTCTCGCGGTTGTTGCTGATCCAGCCGAGCCGTCGCCGAAAGTTCGTGAACGGATTCTCAGCGAAGTACGAAAAGAACTCGCAACGCCTGAAGTAATTCCTTTCCGCTCAACTTCGCGAAACATCTGGAGATCGTTCGGTTCGTTGGGAGCGATGGCGGCGGTTGTTCTTTTTACCGCCTTGATCGTCGGTTTAATTGTGATCTGGCGTGAGAATCGCGCGATTATCGAAGAGCTCGCGCGAACAAGAGAGTTCCTGCAACTGGCAACTACACCCGGCGCCAAAACGAATGAATTGAAAGGTATCGATCGTGGCGCCGGCGCCACTGCCAGGGTCGCGTACGACAAGACCGGGCATGCGATGTTGATGGCTTACAATCTGCCGAGTGTCCCTCGAGGCAAGGCGTACCAGTTGTGGTTTATCGTTGGAAAGAATCCTCCAATGCCCGGCAAAACTTTCTCACCCGATAGCGCGGGCAAAGGAATGTTGAAAGATCAGATGCCGGAAGAGGCGCTCGATTCTGCCATTTTCGCGATAACGTTAGAGCCTGAAACCGGCAGTCGGGCTCCAACCAGTCCCATCTATCTGCGCTCTTTCGAGGTCAACTAATTTGCTGTTACACTTCCTCATGTATGAACACGGGGAAGAAAAAACCACCACCAGTCGATAACTCTGTCTCGGACTCAACCGGGCAGTATGATTTGCGCTTCGTTTTATGGCGGCAGTTCTGTGCGAAGCACCAGATTCCTGTCGACACCTTACCGAGTCAGTTGAATAACGATCAGAAGGAATTGTGGGAAGAGATGAAGTCGAAGCGCCTGAAATGACGCGAAGATAGGTCGTATAGGACCTATTTCAATAGTAGCGATGAGTTAAGAATGGGTTCGTTAGACGCTCTTCACCGATCGTAGTTACGGGTCCGTGTCCTGAATAGACCTTCACATCGTCATCAAGCGTCAACAATTTGTTTTTGATCGAGCTCAGCAGTTGTTCGGTTGATCCTCCGGGCAAGTCTGTTCGGCCGATCGATCCCGCGAACAGCACGTCTCCAACAAACACAACGCGTTCTGTGTTCTCGTACAGCACGACGTGGCCGGGCGTGTGACCGGGACAGTGCAGCACTTCGAATTCGAGCTTCCCGACTGAATACTTCTCACCGTCAGTCCAATAATGATCGACTGCCGGCGGCTGCTCAAAAGCAAACCCGAGTGCTGCCCACTGCGCCCGCGGAATACCAATCCAGGCCGGCTGTTCCGGGAGTGCCTGGTATATAAACTCATCACCCTTGTGCAGGCAGATCTTCGCTTTTGGCTGCAGTTTTTTCAGTGCTGCCACACCACCTACGTGATCGAGATGCGCGTGAGTCAAAGCAATCGCCTGCAGGGTAAGACCGCGTCGCTCGAGTGATTCCACAATTCGTTCGGCTTCGTCGCCCGGATCGATGCAGATCGCTTGTTTTGTGTCTTCGCAGCCGATGATACGAGTGTGTTGCTGAAACGCCGTGACCGTGATTTCTTCGATGATCATGTGCCTTGTATAATACTTAACATAATGCCGTTAACTGCTCAATCCGCACCGCTCGCAGCCGTCCTCGATTCGATGACGACCGAAGGTGCGGAGGAATTAACCGAACATCTCGACGGCGGCGCGTTAAAATGTTACGCCTGCGGCCATCGCTGTCTGATCAAAGCAGGCAAGCGTGGGATTTGCAAAGTCCGATTCAACGAAGGCGGGCACCTGCGGGTGCCGACGAACTACGTAGCCGCGCTCGCCTGCGACCCGACCGAGAAAAAACCATTCTTCCACGTCATGCCGGGCTCCGACACCTTGACGTTCGGCATGCTGGGCTGCGACCTGCACTGCGCGTATTGCCAGAACTGGCTCACATCCCAGGCGCTCCGCGACGATGCTGCCGGGACGAGTCCAACTATGGTTTCACCGGAGCGTCTTGTATCGATGGCAAAGGCTTACGGCGCATCGATGGTTGGCAGCAGCTATAACGAGCCACTGATCACTGCTGAGTGGGCTGTCGATGTTTTTAAACACGCACGCCCCGCCGGTTTCAAAACCGCATTCATTTCCAACGGCAACGCGACGCCGCAGGTGCTCGATTACCTGCGTCCCTGGACTGATTGCTACAAGATCGATCTCAAGTCGATGAACGATAAAAACTACCGGCAGCTCGGCGGCGTGGTCGACAACATTCTCGACACCGTTCAGATGGTCCATGACCGTGGCTTCTGGGAAGAGATCGTGACCCTCGTGATTCCCGGCTTCAACGACTCCGAAGAGGAGTTGCGTCGTGCTGCAGATTTCATCGCCGCGGTTTCGCCCGACATTCCGTGGCACGTGACTGCATTCCACCAGGACTACCGCATGACTGAAAACTCAAACACGACTGCCGAGCAATTGATCCGAGCTTGTGAGATTGGACGTGCGGCGGGTTTGAACTATATCTACGCCGGAAACCTTCCGGGACGTGTCGGACGTTGGGAGAATACTTATTGTCCATCGTGCGATCAGTTGTTGGTCGAACGTTTCGGTTATTTGATTCGGCAGGTAAACGTCACGAGAGAAGGTCGTTGTCCAAAATGTTCAACGACCATCCCCGGCATTTGGAACTAGCATTGTGAAGTTTAAGCGCCTCCTTGGAGTGCGGTAACTTGTTACCGCTTTGGTAATACTGAAGCGCCAACAAGTTGGCGCACTCCAAGGTGGCGTCCAGTCTTACGGAGTTGGACTTGTTTTCGGTGACGGCGACGCAGCTTTAGGGGATGGTGAAACTGACGCCGTGGGACTTGCCGCTGCTGCTGCAGCAACTGCTGCCGGATCAATCTTCACGGCCTGCGATGCCATTACCTGCCACTTGCCGTCGCGTCGAGCGTAGACGTCGAGGAAGCGATACTCACCACTGATATCAATCGGTTTCTTCTGACCGGGAACAGCATACTTTCCGTTCTTGATGGTGCTGCGTCCTGTAATGAACGCCGAATCTGCGTTGATCACCGTCACCTTCGATTCGAGCATTTCGTACGTATCCGCAGTCATTGCGCCTGATTCGATGGCGCGAATCTCATCCGCCTTCGTCGCGGTTGTTCCGTCTGGATAAACAATCACCGCGTTGTCTGCCAGAAAACTCTTAGCAGCCTCCGAACTGTGAGTCTTCGTAGCGTTGTACCACTCGCGTTCAATCCTTATCACTTCCGCTTCGATCGCTACCGGATCAAACGTCTCCTTCGCGGGAGTCGCACTCGCGGCCGCGAGATTGCGATTAGTATCAGCAGCTGGCTGGCATCCACTCAGAACAACGATAAGGCCTACCAGCAACGCGAGTGCACTTCTGTTCATTTCAATTGAGCTCCTTCACATGACGGGTTAATGGACCACCAGGAAACATTCAGCTTCTACGACAAACTCAGTTATCAGTCAACTTTGAAGTGCTCGCCAGATGTTGACATCCTACTTTCTTAGGATTATTTTTTGTGCATATAAGCAAAAACTCGGAGCAAATCGACACCAAACTTTAACTTGCTCCGGGCGGTATTTTTCCCTACCTGTTTGTTGGTGAACACGTAATATCTGTGGAAAGGAGTAACCATGACTCGCCTTTTGAGATCCTCCAAATTCGGGTTACTAAACCGGGCTTTGCTTGTCGTAATCAGTATTTCGCTTGCCGGAATAGCGTTAGCTCAAAAGCGGCCCAACGCCGCAACTGAGGAAGAGCCGGTTTTTCACGACTATCGAGGTGTTAAGCTCGGCTGGCTGGCGGATGATGTACGAAAGAAACTGGGTAATCCCGCGAACAAGTCAGATGAGCAGGATTACTACGAGTTTAGTGATAACGAAAAAGCTTCAGTCTACTACGACAAAGCCACAAAACAGGTGACGGCTATCTCAGTAGATTTCATCGGTGCCGCAACTGGAATTCTTACACCGCAACAGGTGTTTGGCGCCGAGATCGAAGCGAAATCCGATGGTTCAAAATCCAGACTGGTGCGATATCCAAAAGCCGGTTACTGGGTTTCGTATAGCCGGACCGCTGGTGATAGTCCGATCATATCGGTGACGATGCAAAAACTTCCGCCGCAGTGACTCTCGCAAAGAACATCAAGGACAGGGCTCTTTTCGAGGGATTCAACAAAGTCGGAATTGTTGGCGCGGAGTCGCTTGATAACGAAGGTCGACGCTTAAAAGAGTGGCTTGCGCGAGGCCATCACGGCGAGATGAGCTGGATGGCCCGCGATGTCCACAAACGCATCAGTCCGCAAGAAATTTTCCCGCAAGCGCGCTCGGTCGTAGTTGTCGCACTCAACTACTTCACACCTCATCAGCATCAGGAAAATCCTGCGACCGGAAAAGTCTCCCGGTATGCCTGGGGCGACGATTATCACGACGTAGTAAAAGAAAAATTATTGTCTTTGCTGTCGTGGATCAAGGAACAGGAGCCCGGAGCTGAGGGAAAGATCTGTGTCGATATTCAACCTACGATGGACAAAGCGTGGGCGGTGCGTGCCGGCCTCGGTTGGCTCGGTAAACATTCGAACGTGATAACTCCTGAATACGGTTCGTGGGTTTTCATCGGCGAGTTGTTTCTTAATCTGGACATGGAACATGATTCCGAGCCGATGGAAGACCACTGTGGCACGTGCACACTTTGCATCGATGCGTGTCCGACCGCGGCGATTACGGAACCTTACGTAGTCGACTCAAACAAGTGTATTTCCTACGCAACGATCGAACTGCGCGCGCCTGAGTTACCGATTGATCTTTCCGGGTGGTTGTATGGCTGCGACATTTGTCAGGATGTTTGCCCGTGGAACCGGTTTGAGGAAGCGACTATTGAGACGCGGTTTGGTCCGCGTGAAGGAAATGCCGATGCCGAACTTCGCGAGATCATGGAACTCACGCCGGAGACTTACGCTCAACGTTTTCGTGGCAGCGCGATGAAGCGCACAAAGCTCGTGGGCCTCCAGCGCAATGCGCGTGCTTTGATAGAATCGCACACCGATGCCACATCAACCTCGTAATCCCGCCTTCGCGGAAGAGATCAAACAAAGCTTCACCAAACAAACAATCATGGGTCTCATCGGTGCTGAATTGAGCCGCGTTGAGCCGGGAATGATTGAGATAACCTTGCCGTATCGCGCCGACCTGGCCCAGCAGCACGGTTATCTGCACGCGGGCATTGTCACGACAATTGCCGATTCAGCTTGTGGCTACGCGGCTTACAGCTTGATGCCGCCGAACTCTGAAGTCTTGAGTGTTGAGTTCAAAGTCAATCTCTTACGTCCCGCAAAAGGCGAAAAGTTTTTAGCTGTGGCTGAAGTCGTTAAAGCCGGAAAGACGCTTACCGTTGTTCGCGCTGATGTGTTTGGCGTGGATGGGGAGGGACAACGTGAACTCGTGGCAACAATGCTCGGCACGATGATATGTTTGTCGTAACAAATGTGTTTGATTCACTCCATTGGCGGCGCTTTCACAAAACAACCTGAAGAACTGAATTCGAAGCTCAGCACGAAGTCATCTGATCTGATTAAGCGTGCGTTCGACGATATCGATCCTGAAAGACTGATCGATCATCACGTTCACATCGCCGGGCTTGGTGTGGGCGGCACGAAGACTTTCGTTAATCCGAAGATGCTGACGTGGCGGCACCCGTTTCATCGTCTGAAGCTGAAGGTCTACATGAGTTCGGCAGGTGTTTCTAATGAAGACGACGCTGATCCGCAGGCGGCCGCACGACTCGCTTCGTTGGTAAAGAGCATTAAAGATCACGGCAGGCAT
>DASYPN010000159.1:0-2436 GCA_036006625.1 Pyrinomonadaceae bacterium
GTGGAGAACGCGAAGGCGCCCAAAGCCGCAAAGGATGCATTTCTCGAACAGGCAATCGTCCGGCGCGAGCTCTCGTTCAATTTGACGCGGCACAATCCACATTACGATTCACTGAAATCGCTGCCGCCCTGGGCTTTGCAAACTATGCGTGACCACGCCGGCGATCCACATCCCGAACTGATCGACGAAGAAAAGATCGAGGCCGCTGAAACTTACGACGAGCTCTGGAACGCTGCCCAGCGGGAATTGGTCAACACCGGACATTTGCACAACTACGTGCGGATGCTATGGGGAAAGAAGGTGATTGAGTGGCAGCGAACCTATGAGATGGCGTTCGAGCTCCTCGTGCACTTGAACAACAAGTATGCCCTCGATGGTCGCGATCCGAATTCCTATGCGGGCATTCTCTGGTGCTTCGGCAAACACGACCGCCCGTGGTTCGAGCGAGAGATCTTCGGCACCATCCGCTACATGACGTCGCGAAGCATGGCGAAGAAATTCAACGCCCGGAGGTACATGGGATCGTGTAAAGAATTGCTCCCGCAACGGCGCAACGGCGCGACGTAAGATTTCCGTTGCGTCGTTGCGCCGTTGCGGGGGAATGCTTTCTGTGACCGATTATTGTTTTGCGCTGCGAGGGGTTATTATTGGCTTCAAACCATGGCTTCTACGATTCGTGAGATTTCAGGGCCGGATACCGTTTCCATAGCGGATCTCTACAAGCAGGTGCGAGCGCGCACGATGGACATCGTCGCGCCGCTTGAGATCGAGGATTACGTCATCCAGACGGCCGAATTCATGAGCCCGCCACGCTGGCACATCGGCCACACGTCGTGGTTCTTCGAAACGGTTCTGCAAGCTCACAAGCTAGGATATCGAGTCTATTCAGAGGATTTCCTCTTTTACTTCAACTCGTATTACGAAGGTTTCGGTGAACGAATCGAACGTCCGAAACGCGGTACCAAGTCGCGGCCGACGGTGAAAGAAACCGTCGCGTATCGAAAGCACATCGACGAGCAAGTGCTCTCAGTCCTGGAATCGCCGGAGAAGTTGTCGGAGACGCTGCTCTCGCTCGTGAGGTTGGGTCTCGAGCACGAGATGCAGCACCAAGAATTACTTGTTTACGATATCAAGCATCTTCTCTGCGATCAGTTTGACGCTCCAATCAATCCGTTGCCGAAAGCAACGTCGAAGGTCGAGGGAATGGCTGAGATCGAGGGCGGACTCTTCACGCTGGGTTACGAACCGGCCGGCCCTCGCTCGTACGAGTTTGCATTCGACAACGAAAAGCCGAGGCATCAAGTCTTCTTGCAAGACTTCGCGCTCGACAAAGCCCCTGTCAGCAACGGCGACTTTCTCGAATTCATCAACGACGGCGGCTATCAAAACTTCCGCTGGTGGTTTTCAGAGGGTTGGGAAGCTGTTAATCGCGAGCAGTGGCGCGCACCGCTTTACTGGGAATTGCACGACAACGAATGGATGATTCGTGATTTTTCGGGTCTGCGTCCGGCCACGAGTCGGAAAGACGAGCCCGTCTGTCACGTCAGTTACTTCGAAGCGTCTGCATTTGCGAAGTGGGCCGGCAAAAGACTCCCGACCGAAGCGGAATGGGAGAAGGCGGCATGCTATGATGCGCGTCGCAAAGTCAAGACAGCATTTCCGTGGGGCGACACTGACCCCGACAGCGGCAACACAAATCTTTTTGAGAATGGTTACTGGTCAGTTGCACCCATCGGCGCCTTTCCGGAGGGCGCGAACGCTTACGGCTGCCAGCAGATGATTGGCGACGTTTGGGAGTGGACCACTTGCGACTACGTGCCCTATCCGGGATTCAAATCCGAGTTTGACGAATACAACGACAAGTGGTTCGTCAATCAGAAGGTTCTGCGCGGCGGGTCGTTTGCCACGCCGCAGTTGCACATCCGAGCGACGTACCGAAACTTCTTTCACGCCCATGAGCGCTGGATGACTTCGGGATTTCGGTTAGCAACAGATTTGTAACCACCCACCTAATCGAAGGAGAAACATCATGTCGCCAGTACTTCGAAGACTATTCTTCTGTTGTGTCCTTGTGCTGTTTGTGACGGCGTCTGTATTCGCGCAGACCGAATCGCGCGGCGGCAATGAAGCAGCGGGTGCTAGTCCAGCGAGTCCCACGAAAAACACGCCGGTAAATCCGAAATACACGACGCCAAAGTCACCACTCGACACCGCTTACGGCGCGAAGATCGCTGAGTACACGACAGAGAAATACTTCATGACGGAACTCGTCGATCACCTGACGCTGTCTGACAAGGTGCCTTCCCCCGAAAAGATTCTCGGATACGCAGTCGGAACTCCAAACAAGCTCACGTACACCAAAGATCTCTATCGTTACTATCACGAGCTCGCCAAGGCATCGCCGCGCGTACGCGTGTTAGTCGCGCCCGAAAAGAG
>DASYPN010000160.1:0-4274 GCA_036006625.1 Pyrinomonadaceae bacterium
CTCGCCATCACATCGTTGAGCGGCATTAAGTCTGATCCCGCGCAATATACCGAGTTCGCTCGGTTCAATTCTTATGTCGACGCATTCAAAAATTTCTTCCCGGCGAAGATTCGATCGAAAGAGACGCTCACGAAACTTACCCTCGTCACGAGTCGTCAATTCCGCGGTCACACCAGCCGATCCTATAAGATGACGGTTGGTGACCTGAGCGGATCCGTCGACACGATTGTGACGAAGAAGCGTTTCTACGCGATCGTTACGCTCAACACCAAGAAGGACGAAGCTCTGGATGAAAAATTTCTTAGCTCGTTCGAGTTGCCCGAGCGCGAGACTCCAAAGGTCACAGCAAACACGAACGTAGATCCGAACGCCAATCCCGGCCAGGAAGCGAAGAACCAGACTAACGCCGGCGCCGAAGGCGAGACCGAACTGCCACCAACGCCTAATAAAGAAAACAATACCGAAGCCGCTGCGAACAACAACCAACCGAATCCCGCACCACAGACTCAGCCCGGTCAAAAGCCGCGTGCGCCAATCGCGGGCGGCATGTTGAATGGCAAGGCGATCTACCTGCCGATACCGGAAGTTCCTGCGGGTGAAGCGACCGGTGTAGTACTGGTCCAGGTTCTAATCGACGAGCAAGGCGGGGTCGTTGATGCCAAGGCTGTCTCTGGCCCACAACATCTGCAAGCCGCGGCTGTTGCTGCAGCGCGTCTGGCGAGATTTACACCGACATTGATGTTGGGTGAACCAGTCAGAGTGAGCGGAACCCTGAGCTATAATTTCGTGCGATCAAATTGAGCATCATCCGCGTTAGCTGCGATTAATATTCCAACTGGAGCTAAAAATCACAGAATGTCATCTGGAATAGCGACTCTGTGTCCCGCGTGGTCCATACCGGGATACCTTGAAGTGCGCGACGATCACCTGACCGTCAACGGCGTTGATACTCTCGAACTCGTGAAAGAGTTCAACTCGCCGTTGTTTGTTTTTTCCGAGGGACGTATTCGCGACAACATCGCCCGTCTACAACGCGCCGCGGACGCAGTCGACCGCCCGATCAAGTTTTGCTACGCGTCGAAGGCAAACTCAAACATGGCGATCCTGAGGGTCGTGCTTGAGTCGGGAATCGATATCGAAGTAAACAGCGGCGGCGAACTATTCAAGGCGCTGCGTGTCGGGTTTCGTCCGGATCAGATCATCTTCAACGGCACGAGCAAGTCAGACGATGAGATCGACGATGCGGTACGTGCCGGGATTTACGCCATCAACGTCGACTCGGTTTATGAGATCGATCTAGTCGAACAATCCGTCGAGCGCCTGCGATCACGCGGTGAAAACGTTCCGCCCGCGCGCATCACCCTGCGTCTCGTGCCTGAAATCGGCACGCGTTCGCATCTCGGTTTGCAAACAGCACTGTTGACGTCGAAGTTTGGGATCTCCTCGTCAGAGGTGCTGGCTGCGTTTCGTCGTGGTCTTCAAAAACCGGATCTGGTGCATGTTTGCGGCATTCATATTCACGTCGGCTCGCAGACGCCCGACGTCGAGCCATTCGCCGAAGCGTTCAAGAGCATGTGGGAGCACCTCGTCACGATTCATCGCGAAACGGGTCACACGCTCGAACACATCAATCTCGGCGGCGGCATTCCGGTCAACTACCTGCGCGACCGTTCGCAGGCGGATCAACTGCCGGAACACGAGCGCGAAATGCTTGGCGCTGATCTCGAGCCGTCCGCGGTGCTGAGCGAAGCATTACGCGTCGCACGCGAATCGGCTCTTGCTGCGAGTGCCGAACATCTGCTCGATCAGGTGACAATCTTGCTGGAGCCTGGACGCAGCATCATTGCCGATGCGGGTTTGGTGCTCACGACGGTGAGGAATATCAAACGCCGGCCGGAAACAGATGACGTTTGGTTGCTGACCGATGCGGGTTACAACATCATGCTCTCGATGAACAACTACAAGTGGTACTACCACTTGATCTCTGCATCGCGAGCGGGTGCGCCATACGCACGCGATTACAAGGTTGCTGGTCCGTTGTGTGATTCCGGTGACGTTTATTTCGATATTGAACGTGAGGGGCGATTGCCTGACTATCGCAAGCTGCCCGAGGATGTTGGACCAGGTGAAGTGCTCGCGCTTTTGAACTGTGGCGCCTATTCACTCGCGCAGATGTTTCACTACAATGGGCGGCCACTTCCCGCAGCAGTGCTGGTTCGCAGAGATGGTTCGACGGATCTCATTCGGCGGCGCGATACATACGAAGATTTGATTACCAACGATATTTTTTAGCCACAGATAAAACGCGGATTCTATACGGATGCAAAGCCAACATACACAACTGATCCGCGGGCTCGGATTGATTGCAGCAATCTCGGTTAACGTCGCGAACATCATCGGCACCGGCGTGTTTCTCAAAGCGCGTGTGATGACGTGCAACGTGGGAACGCCGGTCAAGGCGCTCATCGTGTGGGTTCTCGCTGGTCTGCTCGCGATGGCCGGTGCGCTCACGTATGCCGAGTTGCTAGCCATGAAACCACGTGCGGCCGGTGAATATGGGCTTGTGCGTGATGCTTATGGCCGGCCGCTCGGGTTTATTTATGGCTGGACTCAGTTCCTCATCGCGCGCACCGCGTCGGCCGCAGCGCTCGCGGTTGGCTTCGCGATCTTTCTCAACGATCTGGTCCATGGTGCGTTAAAGCCAGCGGTACTTGGGCCATTCGCTCTGCCCGGTGGCTTCACTCTCTCACTCACTCGACTGCAAGTCGTCGCGCTGTTGGCGATCATCATTACGACATTGATCAACTGCGCCGCGGTTCGGGTCAGTGGTGGTGTCGCGAGTGTGCTCACTGGCATGAAGGTCGTGCTCTTGCTGGGTGTCGGTTTTGGCGCGTTCTTCTACAGTGATGGTAACTGGGGCAATCTCTCTCTCATTAATAACGGTGGAACTTGTGAGGGCGTGGATATTGTCGGCGGCGGTATCGCTGGTTTTTCAGCAGCAATGATCGGCGCGCTTTGGGCTTACGATGGTTGGAACAACATCACGTTTCTTGCAGGCGAGGTGAAGAATCCCGGGCGCAATCTGCCGCTCGCTTTGATCGGTGGCGGATTCGTCGTGATGGGACTCTATCTGTTCGTCAACCTGAGCTATTTTCATGTGCTGACCCCGACCGAAATCGCAAGCGTGCCCGCGTCTTCGTCAGTGGCCGCGGAAGTAGTGAGACGACTGCTCGGCTCCGTTGCGGTAACGATCATGGCCGCCGCGATGATGACTTCATCGTTCGGCGCACTACACGCATCGATCCTCGCAACCGCGCGCATACCGTATGCACTGGCGAAGGACGGTCTAATCGTGAAGAGTTTGGCGCACGTGTCGCCACGGACTCACGTGCCGATCAGAGCTCTCGTCGTTCAGTGTTTTTGGGCATGTGTGGTAGCGCTTTCAGGCGAGTACGACACACTCACTGACTACGCGATCTTCGCGCTCACTTTGTTTTATGCCCTGGTTGCGGCCTCGATTTTCATATTCAGGCGCCGCGAGCCTGATGCAGAACGCCCATACCGCACATGGGGTTATCCAGTCGTACCAGTGTTATTTCTGATCGTCTCGATCGCGCTGATTCTGATGACGATTCGAAACGCTCCGAGGCAATCCGCCATCGGTCTCTTCCTGATCCTCCTGGGAGTTCCGGTTTACTGGTTGCTGGCACGCCGACCAGCGTTTCCCAAGAACACCTCTGATTAAGTTCTTTTGTGCTTTTTGTGCTTTTTGTGCCTTTTGTGGCTAATTTCTTAAGACTTGAATGAGTGGCGATTGTTTTCCTTCACTGGTGGCGAGAAACGCTTTGCCATCGAGGCGGTAGGTGATTGACTCGCCCTGCTTGCGCTTACCGAGATCGAATCCAGTCATCCGCTGTTTCCAGATGTCGTTGAAGTCTTTGCTGCTGGCCGGCAGCACAATCTCGTAGCCTTGAAAGTAGTCGCAGAGTGCAACACGACGCCCGTCCGGAGAAATACTTCCTCCAGTAACAACCCCGCCAAAGATACTCGGCACTCGGATCTCTCCAAGACGTCGCATTGTGACTAACTGGCCGGCCGTGAACGGCGCGGTGGCTTCGTAAACGACAGGATTAGCGATCGGAACTTTGTTGACGATGTAGATGTTGCCTGTGGTTGGATGGACCAGGAGCGCTTCGGCGTCGTGTTTGCCGTCAGGATATTTGAGTCTGATAGCTTCCGCGGGTTCAGTCGAACCGGGACGAGCTTTTGTTAGC
>DASYPN010000161.1:0-2018 GCA_036006625.1 Pyrinomonadaceae bacterium
AGTGTTCAGGTGTTGAGTTCGAAGGAGAACATAAAATGTCAGAAAAGAAATACCTCAAAGAGTCAATCAAGCTCGGCGAAAAGGAGTTGACCGTTGAAACCGGCCGCGTTGCCAAGCAAGCGGACGGGTCAGTCGTCATCCAGTATGGCGACACGATGTTGTTGGTCGCTGCCGTGAGTGCTCCTACCGCACGAGAAGGTATTGACTTCTTTCCTCTCACGGTCGAATACCGTGAATCAAACTACGCCGCGGGACGAATCCCCGGCAATTACTTCAGGCGCGAGGGCCGCCCCAATGAAAAGGAAGTCCTCACCAGCCGTCTTATCGATCGTCCCTGCCGTCCACTGTTTGCCGAAGGTTACCGAAATGAAACCCAGGTTATTGCGAGTGTGATTTCAGCCGACCCGGACAACAATCCGGATGTGATCGCGATCACGGGTGCATCATGCGCCCTTTATCTATCAGACATTCCATTTTTGAATCCGATTGCGGGCGTGCGAATCGGATTGATCGAAGGACGTTACATCATCAACCCAACTTACGATGAAGTGCGTGAGTCGCGATTGAATCTGATTGTCGCCGGAACTGAAGAAGCGATCGTGATGGTGGAAGCCGGATCGAACGAAGTTTCAGAAGAGATCATGGTCGAAGCGTTGATGCTCGCCCACAAAGAGATCAACCGGCTCTGCCGCTGGCAGAAGGAACTCTACAAAGCACTTGAGATTCAGAAACGCGACGTGCCGGCTGTAGAGCTGAATGCCGAAATGGTGCGTGAGATTACGGAGAAGTTCGGCGAGCGACTTCAGACCGCACTCGATACGTCAGCGCAGGAAAAGCGCGCCAGTTACGCTGCTGTTGACGCTTTGAAGAAAGAAGCTGCTGAGTTGTATCCGGAAGATAAGCCTGAGCAGAGAGTGATGGCGAAAACGATCTTCGATCAACTCAAAGAAACCATCTTCCGCGACGACATTCTCAACAAGCGTCGCCGTCCCGATGGCAGAAGATTTTCTGAAATCCGACCGATAACGTCGGAAGTTGGTTGGTTACCGCGCGTACACGGTTCAGCGCTTTTCACGCGGGGTGAAACCCAGGCGCTCGTCTCGACGACGCTCGGCACGAAAGAGGATGAGCAGTTTATCGACGACCTCGAGAAGGGCGAAGTAAAACGTCGCTTCTTACTGCACTACAACTTCCCGCAGTACTCAGTTGGTGAAGTCGGTCGTTACGGATCGTCAAGCCGGCGCGAGATCGGTCACGGCGCCCTCGCACGACGCGCACTCGAAACAGTCCTGCCGGACGATGCCGACTTTCCTTACACCGTTCGCATAGTTTCAGATATCACCGAATCAAACGGTTCATCATCCATGGCGACAGTTTGTGGCGGAACGCTCTCGATGATGGATGCGGGCGTGCCTTTGAAAGCGCCTGTGGCCGGAGTTGCGATGGGACTCGTGATGGAAGGAAACAAGTACGCGATTTTGACTGACATCGCCGGCGCTGAAGATCACTACGGCGACATGGATTTCAAAGTAGCAGGCACGCGCAACGGTATCACTGCCTTGCAGATGGACATCAAGATCGCGGGCATCAACGCGCAGATCATGGCTGAGGCGCTCGAGCAGGCGAAGAAAGGCCGGCTCTACATTCTCGGCGCGATGGAAAAGACTCTCGCAGAACCGCGCGAACAGATTTCCGCCCACGCGCCGCGCATCATCCAGATCCGGATCAATCCGGACAAGATCCGCGACGTGATTGGACCAGGCGGCAAAGTCATTCGATCGCTCGTCGAGGAGACTGGCGCCAAGATCGACGTGTCTGACGACGGCACGATTTCGATCGCCACCGCGAGTGGCGAGGCAGCGGACGCTGCTGTGAACCGCATTCGTGGTCTAACGGCTGAGGCAGAGGTGGGCCAAACGTATCTCGGCACGGTGAACCGCATTGTCGACTTCGGCGCATTCGTCGAAATCTTTCCGGGTACCGATGGGCTGCTTCATATCTCGGAGATCGCCGATCGT
>DASYPN010000162.1:0-9178 GCA_036006625.1 Pyrinomonadaceae bacterium
CCGGGGATTTGCATTTGGTCGCGATATTTCGCAACTGTTCTACGCGATAACTTGATTCCATCCTTCGCCAGTATTTTAACAACCTGATCATCGGTAATTGGATTGTGCGAATCTTCTTCTTCTATTAATTTCTTGATCTTCAACTTAATGATGCGCGTCGAAATCTCTTCGCCTTCTTCGTTGAGCATGCCTTCCGTAAAGAACCGACGCAGCTCGATGACGCCCTGCGGCGTGTGCGCATACTTGCGATTGACCACTCGCGAAACCGTCGACAAGTGCATGCCGATGTCTTCAGCAATATCTTTCAACATCATCGGCTTGATGTGTTGCACGCCGTGGTCCAGAAAGTCTCTCTGACGCGACACAATTGATTCGACGACTTTATAAATCGTCTGCCTTCGATGTTCGATGTTTCGCAGCAGGTCGACGGCCGAACGCATCTTCTCGCGAATAAAACTCTTCGTCTCATTGCTGACTCCCTGACTCAGCATTTGTTGATACTGCTGGCTCACACGCAAACGCGGGCTGCCGTCGTCAGCAAAATAGATCACGTAGTCTTCATCGTTCTCGTCGAGCTTCTCGATGTAGATCTCAGGACTAATCAGAATCGGTTCTTCTGACGAGTAACGCCGGCCCGGATACGGATCGAGTGTGCGAATAAACTGCAACTCTTCGAGCAGTGTTTCGACGTCGATGCCGATCTGCTTCGAGAGATGCGGCAGTTTGTGCTGCTGCAAGTCTGAAAGGTGTTCACTGATCAACCTCGCAGCGAGACGGTCACTTTCGCCAAGCACTTCAAGCTGGACGAGGAGACACTCTTTAACGTCACGCGTACCGCAACCGACGGGATCGAGACGCATGACTTCCTGGCGCGCACGCTCGACTACTTCTTCCGAAACCTTCTCCATCGCGGCCATCTCTTCGTTAGTCGCGCCGAGACGACCGTCAGCATTGAGATTACCGATCACGCAGATCGCAGCATCACGAACTTCACTGTCCAGGGAACTCATGTTGAGTTGCCACTCGAGATGTTCGGCAAGTGATGTAGGTCGGGTAAGAAATTGTTCGAAAGTAGGAGCGTCTTCTTTGTACTCGATCTCCTGCGTCTTGTAACCGGGATCGAGATAGTCTTGAAATTCGCGTCCGAAGTCGATTTCTTCAAACGCGTCGCGTTGTGAATCGTCAGTGATGCCTTCGTCGGCAACGCCTTCTTCGTGTTCAGCAGTCGCGATGGCTTCGCTGCCTTCGCCATCACCGTCCGTGGCGGGCAAGCTCGACAAAACTTCAGAGTCGCCCGAGCCATTCGTCGCAGGGCTTCCGGCTTCCGGTGTGCTCTCTTCGAAGGAATTTGAATCGGAGCTGGCGAGATGATCGAGAACCTTCTCGGCGATCTCCTGCACCTCTTCCTGGCTTGGCACTTCTTCGAGGACGGGATTCTCCAACAACTGTTGCTGAATGAGGTCGGTCAGTTCGAGCGACGTCATTTGCAACATTTCTATGCGCTGGCGCAACTGCGGCGTCAGGACAAGTCGTTGGGAGAGGCTGGTGGTTAGCTTAAGAGACATTCGTCAGATCGAGTGTCGTAAGTTCTACTTCATCTTTTGGATTATTGCGGCTTGTAGCCGCACGGAAGGATTATACCCGATCAGCGTTCGCTGTGGCAGATTCTCTGCCACAAAGAGGCATAAGAAGACACAAAAGTGTAAACATTCACATGCGAAACTTTTCGCCCAGGTATAACCGGCGAACTTCGGCATCATCCGTTAAGTCGCGTGGCTGGCCCGAACGAAAAATTTTGCCCTCGGCCATGATGTACGCGCGGTCTGTTACGCCCAGAGTCTCGCGCACATTGTGATCGGTGATGAGAATCCCGATACCACGATTTCGGAGATATAGTATTACATTTTGAATATCATCTACTGCTTTTGGATCGATACCCGCGAACGGTTCATCGAGCAGGATGTACTGCGGCTCCGTTGCCAGAGCTCTTGCGATTTCGGTCCGCCGCCGTTCACCACCTGACAGCGCATCGCCACGCGTGTTTCGAACGTGAGCGATGCCGAACTCTTCGAGCAGTTCTTCGAGACGTTTCAATTGTTCGCGACGACGGAGTCCGGTAGTTTCTAAAACAGCAAGAATGTTTTGTGCTGTCGTCATTTTGCGGAAGACTGAAGGTTCCTGCGGCAGGTAGCCGATACCCAGGCGCGCGCGTAGGTACATGGGAAGTTTGGTGACGTCCTGATCGCCAAGCAGAACATTGCCCGCATCGGGACGCTCGAGACCGACAATCATGTAGAACGTCGTGGTCTTTCCGGCGCCGTTCGCACCCAGCAGACCGACAACTTCGCCCTTCTCAACCTGCAGACTGACGTCATCAACCACACGACGGCGCCCATAAGCTTTCACGAGATGTGCGCTACGCAGCGCAGCTCCATGATTTGAGCTGTTTGTGCCGTTTTGTGGCGGGTCGAGTGGCCTCAAGGTTTTCGAATCTTGTGGGTTGAGCGCACGCGGCCCGGCGATTGTGGACCACGAGCATCGTCGGCGGTGACTCTACCTTCCTTCATCGAGAGCGTCAAACGATTGCCTTCGGTGTTTCCCTGCTCGATGTCTTCAACACGCGCGGGATTACCTTTCAACACAGCGATCTCACTCGCAGAAGTGTATTCCACCCAGTCGCCCGTGCCCTTTCTGTTTGGCTGCGTGAGCACGACGCTTCGCTGTGCGACAGTCTTTTCCATCTCGTTCGTTTCTTTTGTGAGATAGACGTCGGCGACACCACTCGTCATTCGATCGGTGCCCTGCTTGATGTCGACGTTGCCTTCATAATGAATCGTGTGATCGGGATCCGAGTAGAACATCGAATCTGCAGCAGCGAACACCGGCACCATTTGATTGTTGTTCTCAACACGTTTCTTCGCGTTGTAGATCGCTGTCTGGACGTGGCCCGTCGCTTCCATTCGTTTGTCGTTCACGTAAAGCACGAGTTTGTCGCCGCGTACGTAGTTGTCGTCCTGCCACGCACGAGCATTGCCGTAATAGATCGCCTGGCCACTTTCGTGACGAAACTCGCCGCGCTCGCTTGCGATGTAGACCGGACTCTTGGTCTTTGTGAACGGAGTGGCGCCGTTGGTCTGTTCCTGACTGTAGTAAGTTGACGTAGTCTTGCCACGCGCGTAGGAGACGTCGTTTCGGAGATCGCTATCGAGCTCAGTTGCTTTGGTGCGCCCGCGCGAGTCCCAAACGGTGGGATCGCCGCCGCGAAGCCGGACCGTCTCATCAGCCGCTATATAGGAAACGTTTGCAGCGACGCCGTTGCGATCATTCTCGTTGAACTTGCCGTCGCCCTGCGCATCGACGCGCTCAATATCCTGTGTGTCTTTGAGAAAGACAGTCGTCATCTCTTGTGAAGTGAGCGTTCGTGCGCCGCGACCTTGAGACGGCTGCATCGGATCGAGAACTGCCTTGGCGCCGCCAGTCGCTTTGCAGGTGCGCGCGAGGTTACCGGCTTCGAAAAAGTCACAGTCAAACTGCGGC
Organism: Pyrinomonadaceae bacterium; assembly: GCA_036006625.1. Lineage (GTDB taxonomy): Bacteria > Acidobacteriota > Blastocatellia > Pyrinomonadales > Pyrinomonadaceae > PSRF01. The sequence continues at coordinate 3,538 of DASYPN010000162.1, forward strand.
GCATTCAGTTTCTTGCGTTCGGCCCGTGTGCTGCTCACGACGGGATCGATCGACAACTCGGCGTCGCCATTCGCTTGTGCTTTTTCGAGATCACGTCCCGTCACACGCCAGATGAGTTTCACTTCGTTTGCGGTCAAACGCTTGTTGGCGGCGTGTGGATCATTTGCTTTCGACTTCGGTGCACTCATCGTGATCACCGAGCGTCCGGCCGTCACCATCTGTTTCAGCAGACTGCTGTCACCGGACGCCTGGAACGTCGCTTCCATCGAATTCCCGCCTGTGACTTCCACATCGGAGTCACCTTCGAGAGTTCGCGCTTTGATATCGCTTGTCGCGAGCGCGCGTTCCAGTCGCTGGTCCTTGTCCATGAAGAAGTCCATGTTGACTGAATGGACTTCAGCAGCGCGACCCGGATCCATCACGCGCATATAAGCGTTGCCTCTCATCTCGGCCTTTTGCAGACGCCGTTGTTCGTTGAGAAATACAGTGAGGTTATCGCCACTCAGGATGTCTGCTTCCTGTTCGAGGGTGACGCCACCGGAAAACCAAAGTTGCATGGACTGCTGTTCAAATGAGCCATGCGCTGCCTTAACATTTACCGGGCGCGTGCGCGACGACGCTTTGGCCGATGCGCCAGGAGCGATCGTCAACTGGACATCTTTTTTCAGCTCGAGTCGTTTGGACTTCTGTTCCACAACAGCGCCGGTCGACGTTCCGGAAACATTCTCGCGTTCAAAAGAAACTGGCGAATCCGTTTGCGCGATGCCGGTGTTCTGATCGAAGTGGATCTCCTCGGTGCCGACTTTCAGTTTTTCTTTGGTTTCGATCTTGACGTTACCGACGAACGAAATAATCTCGGTGGTAGGTTGATAGATTGCCCGTGACGCCGAGATCTGATCGGGAGTTTCACCTTCGGCCGGATAGACGGCCATGTTGACGTTTTCGAGCTCGTGATGGTCGTCCGAGAACGTAACATCGCGCGACGCTTTCACGAGCAGCCACAAACGATCGTTCTTCGTAACACGCCGTTCGTAACCTTCGACAACGCCTTTGACTTCCTTCGACAGTTCCGGCTTCTCTGACTTGGCCTTGAACTTCTCGGTGTTGCGCAGTTTGTAATACGAGATGCCAACGACGGTGAGTCCCGACACGAGGAGCGTAAACGCTACAATCCGCGTAATCACGGGCACCTTGGCGCGCAGACCAAGTGCGATAGCGCGTTTACGATTAACCTCCTGCATTTCTATCCGTGTAATCCGTGGCTCAATTAACTCTTAAATCAAGCACATTCAACTGCATTCGAAAGTCGCCGTTCCAGGGACTAGTCTCCAGCGTATAGGCGAGTTCGATGCTGCCGTTCAACTGCGAAGTTTGCCCCGGTGTTTCAATACAATTCCACCAGATCGCTTCCAACGGCCGGTTATTCGGACCGGCCAGTCTCAACTTCAGGTGCTGATCCTTCAAGACTGCCGGCTCCGACAAACACCGCAGATTCTTCGTCACAAATACCGGACGCGGATTCCCTGCTCCAAAAGGTTCGAGTGCGTCCAACTCACGCGCTGTCGAGAACGTTACCATTTCCGGCGCCAGTTCCAGGTCAACGGTCACCGATGGCTCCAAATCCTCACGTGTCAAACGCGCCGCCGCGTGCTGGTTTAATCGCGCGCGAAACTCGTCAATGCGACTCGATCGAATCGTTATTCCCGCCGCGTGCGAGTGACCGCCAAACTTCTCAAACAAATCGGAACACGCAGTCAAACCATCCAGAAGATGATAAGCCTCGATACTTCGCCCAGAGCCATGGGCCATCTCGCCATCAACTGACAACACCACACACGGCCGGTTCAATCGCTCGGCAATCTTCGACGCCGCAATTCCGATTACGCCGCGATGCCATCCTTCACCTGCAATCACCGCCGCGTAGCACTCTTCCGGTTCGGTAATCTCCGCGACTGCAAGATCTATGATCTGCTGCTGGACCGTCTTGCGCTCCTCGTTGCGGGCGTCGAGATGATTCGCAAGATGGCGCGCCACGTTGGAATCGCGTGTATCAAAGAGCTCGACCACCGCCTTGGCCGCGTCCATTCGTCCGGCAGCGTTTATGCGTGGCCCAATTCGAAAGCCCAGGTCGTATGCTGTCATGCCCTTGCCGTCTCCGCAACCAGCAACATCGATCAACGCACGCAAACCCGGGTTAGCAACACGCGCCAGATCCTTCAGTCCGAGAGCCACGATCGTGCGATTCTCACCGACGAGTTTCGCGACGTCCGCGACCGTTCCGATGGCGACAACCTTCATGAACGCTGGCACTTGCGCTTCACGACCATATTCGCGAAACAGTGCGTGCACGAGCTTGAAAGCGACTCCGACACCGGCGAGGTTCTTGTCGGGATATTCGCAACCAACCTGGTTAGGATTGAGCACAGCGAAAGCGGGCGGAGCGCCTTCCTTTTCATCGGGCAGATGATGATCGGTGATGATGATGTCGAGGCCTTTATCGCGCGCCCAGTAGAGTGGTTCGTGTGCGCGAATGCCGCAGTCTACACTGACAACGAGTTTGTAACCGTCGGCAAGTGCCTTTTCGAGTGCGGCCTGCTGGATGCCGTAGCCTTCGGTGAACCGATGTGGAATGTGAAAACCGGCGTTGGCGCCGAGGAGTTTTAGAGCACGCAAAAGCACGGCGGTTCCGGTGGTGCCATCAACGTCGTAGTCGCCGTAGATCAGGATCGGTTCACGTGTTTCGACGGCACGCTTAAGACGGTCCACTGCCTCCGTCATGCCAAGCATGGAGTAAGGCTCATGAAGTTGATCGTAAGTTGGCGAAAGGAAGACGCGCGCAGCGCGCTCGTCAGCGTATCCGCGGTTTATTAGAAGAGCAGCCAGGATTGGTGAGACACCCAGAACGCGTGCCAGTGAGGCGGCCCTTTCGGCATCATGCTCGCGCACGATCCAGCGTTTGGCTTTCATTTATAGCCACAAAAAAGCACAAAAGGCACAAAAAGCACAAAATGAATTTTAGTTGATTTAAGCCTCATAACTTATTATGTGCTTTTTGTGCTTTCTGTGCCTTTTGTGGCTTTACTCTGCGAACCAACCATTAGCATCGAGCAACTTCACACCGATGCGTCTATTTCCATCGATATCATCGATCCACGAACCATTAACTTCGGCCGTTAGCTTACCACCAAACGGCGCCACGAGCTGCACCGTCGAACCAACCGGCACATCGACGTCGATCAGAAGCGTTGCACCACCGCGACTGATCTTCGTGGCCTTGGCCTTCGCCTGAAAAGATTTTCCTGAGGCGTCTGTTCCCTCAACATCCAAAGCGAACTCGACCGGCACTCGCGGGCTTCGCGGTCGCTGGGAAGACTCACTCATTAACATCACCGCCCTTTTTTACCGATTAGATACTTCAGAGGTGGGGCCGTGACCAGTGTACCAAATCCGCGTTTGTCTGTGGCTTAAATACTTCCAGATATATAGCCCGCCGACAACGCCACTAAGATCGCAATCCCAACAATCACACGATAGACGATGAAAATACTCGTCGAATGTGTCCGCAGATATCGCAACAGAAACCAGATCGACGCATAACCCACAACACCCGAAACCACCGTCGCGACCGCCAGCGATCCATAGCTGCCAGCCGGCAACTTCGTAACCGCCTCTTTAAGTTCCAACAATCCACTCGCCGCGATAGCCGGAATCGACAGTAAAAAAGAAAACCTTGCGGCTGTCTCGCGATTCAGGCCGGAGAACAATCCGCCCATGATCGTGGAACCCGAGCGGCTCGATCCGGGAATCAGTGCCAGCACCTGTGCCGAGCCCACTGCGAGCGCGTCCGAAACGCGCAACCGGTCCATATCGCGCTCTCTCTTTCCGACGATTTCGGCAATCATCAGCAACGCGCCCACGACGATCATCATTGTCGCGATCACCCAGAGGTTTTTCGTGAATGGACCTTCGATGATTTTCTTTAACGCCAGACCAACTGTGCCGACGGGTAGTGATCCGATGATTACAAGCCATCCGAGCCAAGCGTCTCTGGAAAGCTTTGGCCGTCCTGGTTCGTTCTGCCCGCGCAGCAGAGCAAGATGATCAGTGATGAAGGCATACAGAATGTTGACGATATCTCGGGCGAAGTAGATCAGGACTGCCAGCAGCGTTCCGAGTTGAATCACGGCGATCGTGGCAGTCGTCTGTTCAGCCTGCAACGTCTTATCAGCACCGCCGTAAAGATTGAGAAGGCGTGCTGCAAAGACGAGATGTGCTGTGGAACTGACCGGGATGAATTCTGTCACGCCCTGAACCAGGCCGAGAACGATAGCTTGAAGAATGGTCATTATTATTCTCTAAAAGAATTTCGCTCCGCGATCCAATCGTAAATCGCGGGCGGCATCAACATGCTCGCGCGCACAATCGTCGCGAGTTGCCATGGAAAAGCATAGAGCGCCTTTTCTTTTTCGATCGCTGAAACGATCTTTTTCACACCAGTTTCGAGTTCCATCAGGTACGGCATCTTTGCTTCACGACCCGAAGTCAAATCGGTTTTGATGAAACCCGGATGAATGATCGTGACGCCCACGCCCGAGTGGCGCAGGTCGATCCTCAAACTTTCAAAGTATGCAGTTAGTGCGGCCTTGCTGGCGCAGTATGCGGCGGACTTAGCGAGTCCTCGATATGCAGCCAGACTCGAGATCGCCACGAGACGTCCTCGTCCACGCTCAACCATTTCCGGAAGGACAGCTCCAACACTGTTCACTGCTCCAAGAACGTTGATGCCGATCACCTTCTCGGTATGTTCCGGCGTCAGTCGAGTCGCGTGATCGGATGTGCCGATACCGGCGTTCGCAATCAGGATATCGATTGGGCCAAGCTCTTTCCGAATACGATCCGCAGCTTCCCGTACAGCTTTAACATCACGCACATCCGCGGCCGCTGCTACAGCTTTAACGTTTTTGACCTCGTCAACGATCTCCTGCAACAGATCTTCACGCCGCGCGAGCAACCCCAGATGCGCACCACGCGACGCAATCTCCAGCGCGATCCCCTTTCCGATACCGGAAGAGGCGCCGGTGATCATAACCACTTTGTTAGGCCAGTAAGCCACAGATAAAACGGATTAAATAAGCACGATCACGGGGGTGATGACGGGTTTCGCGCCGGTTTGCTTCTGGATGAAGCGTTTTAACTCCACGCGCACGTGTTCCTTCAAAAGCGTTTCATCCGAGAGTGTTTGGCGCGAGGCGCCCGCAACCGCTGAAGTAACAACGCGCTTCGCATCCGCCAGCAGATAATTTCCAAAACCATTCCCAGTGCTCAACCCGCGCACACCACGCGCCGCAATCTTCGGCTCGCCCTCAAGCTCGCCCGTTTCCTGATCAACTGTGACAACAACCATCACTGTCCCTTCGTAAGCGAGTTGCTTGCGCTCTCGAACTGTCTCGCTGTCGATCTCCTTGAAGCCACTCTCGTCGATGAACGTGCGACCAATCTCACGTTTGTCGATCACTGCCGCACGTTCACCATCGAGCTCGAGCACGTCGCCATTCTCGATCAGAATGATGTTCTCTTCTCTGTAACCGAGATGGTTTTTAACGAACTCCTTGTGCCGAAACAGCATGCGGTATTCACCGTG
>DASYPN010000163.1:0-8819 GCA_036006625.1 Pyrinomonadaceae bacterium
TGTTTCGGCGTGTTACCAGCAAGGCGCGAAGTATGCGAATGGCGAGTTCATCCAGGTGCATCCGACGTCGATTCCGGGTGAGGACAAGCTGCGACTGATGTCCGAATCGGCGCGCGGTGAAGGCGGACGTGTTTGGGTGCCGCGCAAGAAAGGTGATGTTCGTTCGCCATCTTCGATTCCGGAAAGTGAACGCTTGTACTTCCTTGAAGAAAAGTATCCGGCTTACGGCAACCTCGTTCCGCGCGACATCGCCACGCGCGAAATCTTTCAGGTGTGCATCGAAGGAATGGGCATCGGCGGTCAGAACCAGGTGTTTCTCGATCTGACACACATTCCCGCGGAAACTCTCGATCGAAAGCTCGGCGCGATTCTCGAGATCTACGAGATGTTTGTCGGCGACGATCCGCGGCACGTGCCGATGCGAATCTTCCCGGGCGTGCATTATTCGATGGGCGGACTTTGGGTCGACTTCAACCAGCGCACAAACATTCCGGGATTGCTCGCCGCCGGTGAATGTGACTATTCAATCCACGGCGCGAATCGTCTCGGCGCGAACTCGCTTGTCAGTTGCGTCTACGGCGGCTTTATTGCGGCGCCCGCCGCGATCGAATTTGCGAAGAATGTCGAACGCAATGGCGCGAATGGTTCGCGGATTTATGATCAGGAGTTGAAACTTCAGCAGGAGATCAACGACAAACTGATCAAGCAGAGTGGTGACGAGAATCAGTACAAATTGCACGATGAGATGGGCAAGTGGATGACTGACAACGTCACCGTGGTTCGTTACAACGACAAGCTCAAGGCCACCGACAATAAATTGCTGGAGTTGATGGAGCGATACAAACGAATCTCGATCAACGACTCGAATCTGTGGGCGACGATGGCGCTGCCGCACGCACGTCATCTCGCGAACATGCTCGAACTCGCGCGCGTGATCACGTTGGGCGCGCTTAATCGCAACGAGTCGCGTGGCGCACATTTCAAACCGGAGTTTCCCGATCGCGACGATGAAAATTTCCTGAAGACTACAATCGCCGAGTACTCCGGCGAAGGTCCGGTCTTTTCTTTCGACCCGGTCGATATCTCATTGATTGCACCGCGCAAGCGCGACTACAGCAAAGGTAAGAAGGAGACCGCGAAGGCTTAATAGCACATGTCATCACATCCGAAATCGAGCTCTCGACCACCAAAGACAGTTGAGATTCATATCCGGCGCCGCGCCAATCCCGACTCGCCGCAGTACTGGGAGCAGTTCGAGATTCCTTATCGACCGAATCTCAACATCATTTCCTGTTTGATGGAGATCCAGAAGAACCCTGTGAACAAGTCCGGCGAGCGCACCACGCCCCCCGTCTGGCACATGAACTGTCTGGAACAGGTTTGCGGGATTTGCACGATGGTCATCAACGGTCGCGCGCGGCAGTCGTGCTCGGCACTCGTCGATAATCTCGAACAGCCGATCAAGCTCGAGCCGATGTCGAAGTTTCCGAACGTTCGCGATCTGATCGTCGATCGGTCGCAGATGTTTGATCATCTTCGTCGTGTTCACGCGTGGATCGAGTTGGATGGCACTTACGATCTCGGGCCGGGTCCGCGCATGGACCAGGACGACGTGATGGAGCGTTACGCCTATTCGCGTTGTATGACTTGTGGTTGTTGTCTAGAGGCGTGTCCGCAGTATGAGGGCGACAACTACATCGGACCGCAGGCAATCGCTCAGGTGCGTCTATTCAACATGCATCCAACCGGCAAGATGACTCGCACTGATCGGCTCGAAGCAATCATGGATAAGGATGGCATCACCAACTGCGGCAACGCACAAAACTGCGTGAAAGCCTGCCCGATGAACATCCCGCTAACACGCGCAATCTACGAAGAGAATCGCGAAACCGTGCTGCATGGATTGCTCGGCTGGCTTAAGGGCTAAGAGAAGAAATTTCACGCAACGACGCAAAGGCGCAACGGAAGCCGCAAAGGATTAAGCTTCTTCTTTGCGGCTTTCGTTGCGCCTTTGCGTCGTTGTGAAACCTGTCTGTTAGACCCCTAGCACGTCAACCAGCTCCTGCACCGCTGACGCACTCTTCTGCAGCGCGATTCTCTCTTCCGCCGTTAGATTGATCTCGATAATCTGCTCCAACCCGCGCGCGCCCAGCTTGCACGGCACGCCAACGTACAGCCCATTGATCCCATACTCACCTTCGAGATATGCCGCGCAGGGAAGAATCTTTTTCTTATCTTTCAGGATCGACTCAGTCATCTCGACTGCCGCCGCCGACGGCGCGTAATAAGCCGATCCAGTCTTCAACAAGCTCACGATCTCAGCACCGCCCCCTGCAGTGCGTTTCACGATCGCATCGATCTTGTCTTTCGGCAGCAGCTCAGTGATTGGGATACCGGCGCAAGTCGAGAAACGCGGAAGTGGGACCATCGTGTCGCCGTGTCCGCCGAGCACAAACGCCGTGACGTTCTCCACCGAAACGTCCAACGCTTCAGCAAGAAAACAACGCATGCGAGCTGAGTCGAGCACGCCTGCCATTCCGATCACACGATGCTTCGGAAATCCGGAACGTCGCAACGCGACCTGGCACATCGCATCGAGAGGATTCGAAACGATGATCAAGATCGTGTTCGGTGAACGTCTGACAACTTCATCGACAACCTTTGACACGATGTCGGCGTTCGTCTTCAACAGATCATCGCGACTCATTCCGGGCTTACGAGCGAGACCAGCAGTGATGATCACCACGTCGGAATTATCTGTTTCGTCGTACGTGTTTGCGCCGATCATACGCACATCGAAACCCTCGACCGGTGCGGCTTCAGCCAGGTCCAACGCCTTGCCCTGCGGCACTCCTTCGACGATATCAACCAGCACTACATCGCCAAGTTCCTTCGCGGCCAGCCAGTGTGCCGCCGTCGCGCCGACATTGCCTGCGCCGACAACCGTAATCTTCTTTCGCGCACCCATTTCGTTTGATTCCTTTGATTTAATTGTAGTTTTTGAAGAAGCGCGAGTTTACAAGCGCGTCTGAGGGGTGTCAAATCGCGTCAATTTTTAGGAGCGGCTGAGACACTGATGCTACAGGAGCCCTTGGCGGTATGGTGACTGCCGTCGTCAACTTCAATGGTCACCGTAAAGACCTGTCCCGACAGGTCGGTCGTATCAAGCACAATCTTTCTTGTCCCTTGTCCTGCAACAATTCGTCCACCCGTCGTGTACCACGTCGGTATTTGGCGTTGGCCGTTACCTCCATAAACCGCATCAATAAGTACTCTTTCGCCATCGACTGCAGTGGGCGGACAGTTCACGGCATTAATCATAAAGACGTGCTCGAACACCACTCTAAGTAAATCGTGGGTATCGCCGTAGTAAAGAGCACAGACCTGCCGATCAGAATACGGAGGGATGTAATAGATCTCGAAAACTTCTCCGTGAAGTGTTTTGAACAGCAATCCCGCTTTCTCATCAACGAAGGCCCGATATCCCATATTTCGTGGAATCGACGGATCAAAAGACTTAAAGCGGCGTTTATCAAAACCCAGCGCTTTTATAGTTGTTGTTTTTCTCAGCACTCTTTTTATGAGCAGAACCGTGTCAGGTGGTGCCCCATGACAAGTCTGAGCGTTCCCCAGGTCGATCGTGATGTCTTCATTCTCAAACACAAACTCACACGGTTTTTGCTTGTCCGAGCATTCGCCGAGCACACGCACAACATCTGCGCGCGTTGACTGCAGTGGCTCGATGCCACGCCACTCTTCCGCAACTGCCCGTTGCACCGCCATCACGACAGCAAAAGCTAGCAACAATGATCTGAACGCTGGATTCATGGTGTAATGACGCCTATTGAATCATGGACGACACAGATCCTGACAACCCATTTCCAGAACCAGTCGAAATCGAAATCACCGACGTCTTCGATCTTCACACCATTCCTCCGCGTGACGTTAAAGCAGTTGTCGAGGAGTATCTGCGCCTGGCACATGAGAAAGGATTCAAGGCAGTGAGAATTATTCACGGCAAAGGAATCGGCGTGCAACGTGAAACCGTCCGCTCCATCCTCGCGCGCACAGAATTCGTCATCGACTGGACCGACGCTCCCCCAGAGGCTGGCGGGCTTGGGGCAACAATCGCAATCTTAGCCACAGATTAACGAGGATTGATAACTGATCGAATCCGTTTTCAATCCGCGTTAATCTGTGTTCAAAACCAGTGCAATTGTTTTATAAAACGTTCTAGTCGCGCGAACCCGTCTTCGCCATCAACGATACGGCGCCATTGTTTGTCTTCCAACGGAGTATCGATATAACGAAACTCAAGCTGCCCATCTGCGATCGGTGAGATTCGTAAATAGGGTCCGTTGTAGGGATAACTCACCGACGTTTGAGCGATGCAAAGATCGTTCACGGACGTCCAGGCAAACAGTCCGTCTCTGTAACGTGAAGAATTAATCTCGCTGACGAGTTTGAGCATCCCCTGCAAAGAACGCTCAACCGCAGGGCGATCGGCGTAGTGAGCACGAATCTCGTTCCATGAGCGAATCATAACCAATCCCTTTAGGGCTGAACCAATAAACCAATTTCACTACCCGAGTTTTGTGCTAAAAATAGCGCACGCCAAGACTTAGATCCATTCCAGTTTTGTAGGTCCAGATGAAGAAGCAAACTGGCAAACTGTCCAGACGCCGACTACTCGCGTATCTTTCAGCTTCATCGATAGCGGCTGCCGCGGGTCGCCGGGCTGATGCTGCTGAACAAAAGGACACCGGTGCGCGCGTTTACAACATTGCTGATTTCGGCGCGGTGGGAGATGGAAACACTCTCAACACGGTGGCAGTTCAAAGAGCAATCGATACGTGTACGAACGAAAATGGCGGGACAGTGCTGGTCCCGGCGGGTGACTTTGTAATTGGAACGATCGAACTCAAAAGCAACGTGACATTGCAAATCGCCGCGCGTGGACGGCTACTCGGGAGTGCAAAGATCGAACATTACAAAGCCGGCAACAATGTTCCGCCAGGTAATGGAAACATTGTACTGATCTCTGCTGCGAATGTTGAGAATGTTCGTCTTGAAGGTCCGGGAACAATCGATGGTAACGGAGCGAAATTCTTTACCGGTCGTGGCGATATGACCGGTCCGGGTCAAAACTCTGCCGAAGGCTATTATCAACGGCCTCATCTTCTTGTTTTCTACCGGTGCCGAAATTTGGTAATACGCGACGTCTTCTTAACGGCCAGCGCTTATCATTGTGCGAGAATTCTGCAGTGCCAGCGCGTGAATCTTGATGCGGTTCGCATCCACAATCGCGTGAACCTGAATAACGATGGGTTTCACATCAATAGCTCTCAATACGTTCATGTAATCAACTGCGACGTCACCTGTCAGGACGATGCGTGCGCACTATTCGGCAGCAATAAATTCGTCACCATCACAAACTGTACTTTCAGCACACGCTGGTCGGTCTTTCGTTTTGGCGGTGGCGAAGCTGAAAACATCACGATCTCAAACTGCGTGATCTACGACACCTATGGTTGTCCGATCAAAGCGCGTATCGGCGCTCGCTCACGGTTGGAGAACGTCATCTTTTCGAATCTGGTTTTGAGAAATGTTACTGGACCAATCACGCTTGGTCTCGATTCAACTCGCCGTAATCAGGATCCAAATGCTTCACCGCCGGCACGTGGAATATTGCGCAACATAGAGTTCAATGGGATTCGAGCAATGGTCGTCTCCGAAGGAAAACAACATGAGGATCTACCCTGGCCGCAGAAGTTTCGCCCAGGCGAAACCCGTCAGTGCATCGTGTTGAATGGAGTGGGGGAAGATCTCATCGAGAACATCAGCTTCCACGATGTCCACGTCACTTATGAAGGTGGCGGCACACAGGAAGAGGCGACGCGTGAAGTCCCGAACCTGGCGGGTGAATACTTTGAAATCGGAACCCCTCCGGCTTATGGCATGTACGCGCGAAATGTTCGAGGCTTGACTCTCAACAATATGCGCTTTGAAGTAACGAAAGCGGATCTCCGTCCGGCCGTCGTCTTGGATAACGTCTCAGACGCAACAGTTCACGCACTCAGTGCCGCCGGAAACTTTAAAGCTGAATCACTGCTTCGCTTCACGAAAGCTCGTGAAGTTCTAATATCGGCGGCACGAGTGTTGACCGAGACTGGCGCGTTTTTGAAACTGATTGGACCAGACAATGCGAACATCACGATTGATGGCGGCGACATTTCAAAGTCTGCAAAAACAGTTGCGTTAGCCGGTGGAGCAACGGCGAAGGCTGTGAAACTACGGTTGTAGCCAATAAAGGACAAAACACAATGTCGATCACCAGACTTCTAATCGCCGCGGCACTGATTTCTGTGTTGATGATCTCCATCTCTGCCGGTCTTGCACAACAATCTACATCCGGCGATCTGACCGGCAACTGGGCCGTGCGCAACGTGAACGACAAAGAAGGCACGGTGCGTTCGACCTACTTCAATCTCAAACACGAAAACGGAAAGATTACCGGAACGATTCGCGCCACACAGTTTTTCTACACGATTAAGGAAAGTACGGGTGGTCCGGAAGGCTTTACGCTCGTCGCGGCGATGATGGATGGACACAATGAACGGCGGGTGCAGTACGAAGGCAAACTCGTCGGTGACGAATTGCGACTGGCAACACGAAGGCGTCCTGATGCGCCCCTCACCGAGATGGTCGCAAAGCGCGCGCCGGCGGGCGAAGGCGCGTTGCCTGCTCGTATCGAGCCACCCGCGCGACACAGTGTTCCCTACAACGGTCTCGCGAAAACACCGCCGATGGGTTGGAATAGCTGGAACAAGTTCGCGGGTCGTGTTGACGACCCAACTGTGCGCGCGATCGCCGATGCAATGGCGAGTAACGGGATGAAGGAAGCGGGCTACATCTACATCAACATCGACGACACGTGGGAAGCTGCCCGTAACGAGAAAGGCGAGATTCAAACCAACAAGAAGTTTCCCGACATGAAAGCGCTCGCCGATTACGTTCACAAAAAAGGACTCATGCTCGGCATTTATTCATCGCCTGGTCCAAACACGTGTGCCGGTTATGAAGGCAGTTATGGTCACGAAGAGCAGGACGCGATGACGTTCGCGAAGTGGGGCATTGATTATCTGAAGTACGACTGGTGTGGCGCGCGAACGTTGTACACCGACGAAGAGATGCCCGCGATCTATCAGAAGATGGGTGACGCGTTGTTAAAGACTGGCCGGCCGATCGTCTACAGCCTTTGTCAGTATGGAAGATTAGACGTTTGGAAGTGGGGGCCTGAAGTCGGTGGGAATCTCTGGCGCACGACCGGAGATATTCGCGACACGTGGGACTCGATGACGAATATCGGTTTTCGTCAAAACGAATTGGCCCAGTATGCAAAGCCGGGCCATTGGAACGATCCCGACATGCTCGAGATTGGCAACGGTGGCATGACCGATGCCGAATACCGAACACACATGAGTCTGTGGGCCATGCTCGCTGCGCCGCTCCTCGCCGGCAACGACCTGCGCCAGATGAGTCCTGAGACACTGGCGATTCTCACGAATCGAGAAGTGATCGCAGTCGATCAGGACAAACTCGGGAAACAAGGCAGCCAGGCGTGGAAGTCAGGCGACCAGGAGATCTGGACGCGACAACTCTCGGGCGGCGACATGGCCGTCGCGTTCTTCAATCGCGGGAAAGATGAGGCAAAGATCGGTGTGAAGTGGGCTGATATCAAGGCACCGGCGAAACGTAAAGCGCGAGATCTTTGGCTGCATCAGAATGTCGATGCGAGCGCTCCGGAATATACGGCGACTGTTCCGGGTCACGGTGTGGTTATGCTTCGTCTCAGCGGTTCGAAATAGAGTGCTACTTCGGGTTCTTCTCGGTAAATATATAGATTCTGGAGGATCTAAAAAGCGGGTAACGGGAAAGCCGCGTAAAACAACGTTCTGAGTAACCAGCATCAATAACAAGCAAACGCTCAGGTTCGAGTCCTCTTTTCTTCACCAAATACTCTTTAGCCCGGGCAGCGCGCTTCAATAGTTGAGCCCTGATTTTGGGAGAAGCACCACGCACTTCAAGAGTTCCGCGAGCTGTCGAGTTGTTCAGCGCAACGAGGAAGTTATCCAACCGCGCTTTCTCATCCTGGAAGGCGATGGCTCCATACTCATCAAATGTCGGAAAGAGATCAAAAATAATATCCTCTCCTCGAGGACACCGTAACGGCTCCTCCTCACTCGGTTTCGGAGAATACTCGACGAGCGTAACTAGACCTTTGTAAGTCTCAACCGTCAAACCAGCCTCTTTATCCGAATAGTAGATGAGGGCGGCAGACTCGTCGACGATGAGATCGTTTCCTAATGGATATTCATCTTTACGATGAACTCCTTTTGGAAGCACCAGGATTCTGGTAACGGTGCCCAAAGGCACGTTCCACCCAAAGCCAAAACGATCGCAAGGCTTAGCCTGGACATCAAAGGCCACAATTTCATTTGCCAGATTGTAGTAGCCCGAGGCCGTCGGACCGAGTAACCGCTCAACATCAGCGAGTGTTGACTTCAGCGGTACGATCCCGCGCCAATCCTTTGCGACCACAGAGCTCGCCAAAACCGAGATTACTAAACAACAGAATGTAATTCTCCGAATGTTGTTTTTCATGATCCGAACCAGAGCTAATTCATTATAATCGCGATCCGGTATGGCATTCGATTCAATAACGTGGGCCGCAGCGGAAGGAGAATTCGACAATCATCCGCTACTCATGACGTTTAGAGAGATCCCGGAGACTTTTCCAAAATCCAACTACCCGGACC
>DASYPN010000164.1:0-3700 GCA_036006625.1 Pyrinomonadaceae bacterium
CGCAGTTGTGAACTCTCTCGTCACCCGATTAGCAAATATTCTTAGCTTGCGGATCGGAACCGGCTCAAATTCCGCAAACTTAAAATCACTTTCAGCCACAATTGATCGAAAGCGTCCTATCGTCATTTGGTTGAGACCGCCTTCGGCCTCACAAAAACGCGTGGCGCCGTCAGTCTTGAAATCCGAACGCCACCGGATCAATGAGGCCTCTGTAAATAGAAGATGCGCCCAGGGAAAAACGGAGAACAGATGGCCGCCGAGCGGGTGATACCAGGTTGGCCCAAAAGCAGCGACCACACATCCATCATCCTTTAGCAGCCGTCGCATAATGCGCAGAATTTTGCCCGGGTCGTCGAAGTGTTCGAACGCGTCGATTGATAGAATCACGTCGGCCTTCTCGTCCGTCGCAGTCGTGAAGATACAACGCTCGCCGACACCTCGGGCCGCGGCCGTGTTCCGCGCATTTGCGAGGGCATGCTCGCGAATGTCAATACCAATGGCCTTCTTAGCGCCACGCGCCGCGACTTCAACCGCATCTTCGCCATCTCCACAGCCAAAATCGATCACGACCTTGTCTTTTGTATCTCCCCAAATCCGCTGTCCGAGCAATGTCTCAATCTTGCTGAGGCCTTCGTAAGCGCTCCCGTCGCAATAACCAGTCTCGCCGTCCGCGCTGATGCGGCGAAGGAAGTTGTATGCAATTGATCCACCGATAATTCCCATAATCCTTAGGATCTCGCGGCAGCAAGCATTGCCTCGTCTGTGCCCTGCCAATGATCGGATTTGCTTTCACCGTCGATGAAGCAGCGCAACCACATTTCGAGATTGACCAGCGACCAGAGTCTCTCCGAATGGTCGGCTTCACCGCGCTGATGTTGCTCAACGAGCCCCTGCACAAACTTTCTATTAAAGATGTCACGCTCAGTCGCCCGATTACTGAGCACGTATTCATCGAGCAACGAACGGTAGGCGCCGCGAAACCATGACCCGACCGGCACCGGAAATCCCATCTTCGCCCGATCGAGAATTGCTGACGGCAATATGTCTTTCATGCTCTGGCGCAAAACATATTTCGTTGTCCAACCTCGGAGCTTGAGTCGCTCCGGTAGACTTGACGTGAATTCGACGAGCTTGTGATCGAGAAATGGCACCCGACTCTCCACTGATGCAGCCATGCTCATCTGATCCTGCTTCATCAGCAACTCGTGCAGGTATGTCTTGATGTCCGCATAGAGCAATCGATCAAGTAGCGAGCGCGCATCAGTCTGTTTCAGTACCGCTTGCACCTCGGCATAAGGATTGATGCCGCCCATCTGCTCGATTGTCTCCGGCGTGAGCAAATCGCGTTGCGACCAGCGCGGGAATACCGCGAAGTTGTCGAAGTAAATGCTTTCAATATCGGCGGGCAGATTTAAGAACGTCCGCCTCAGCTTCAAACGGAGTCTCGATCCCGTCGTGCCGGCAAGCCGATTACGCACGACATTTCGCAAGCTACTCGGAACCATCCGTTGATAATACCCACCCAGAGCCAGGTTCATTATCGTTTTGCGATAGCGAGCGTAGCCGGCCATCAGCTCGTCACTTCCTTCTCCCGTTAAGACGACCTTCACGTGCTGCGAGGCGAGCTGCGAGACGAAGTAGAGTGCAACGCTTGACGGATGGGCGAGCGGTTCGTCTTCGTGCCAGATCAAATTCGGCAAAGCGTTAAAGAACCGTTCGGGACTAATGACGACTTCGTGATGGTCGGTTTTGAATGTACGCGCGACCAGTCGCGCATATTCAAGTTCGTTTGCCTCACGTTCAGCGAAAGCGACGGAGAAAGTCTTGATGGGTTCATCGACGAGTGTGCTCATCACCGCCGCGATGGCGGACGAATCGATTCCTCCGGACAAGAACATTCCAAGCGGAACATCTGACATCAAACGCAGCTGCACTGATTTTCTGAACAGCTCACCCCATTCGGCAATATAGTCTTTGTCGGTCCGGCCTTCGGGTGCGCGCTTTTCAAAACTTACGTCCCAATACTTTCTAATGGTCACTTCGCCATCGCGCCAAGTCAGCGTGTGGCCCGGCATTAGACGCTGGACGCCCACAAAGAGCGTCTGTGCGCCTGAGGTTGCGTGATTCGCGAGATAGTCGGAGAAAGCGGCGAAGTTGAGTTCTGCTTTTATGGCCCGCGCTTCGAGCAGGGCTTTGATCTCTGAAGCAAAGTACAGCGAGCCGTCGTCTGTGTGAACGTAATAGAGCGGCTTCACGCCGAGTCGATCACGCGCAATGAACAACTCCCGTTTGTGTTGGTCCCAGATCGCAAACGCGAACATTCCGCGCAGGTAATCGACACAACCCGAACCGTGTTCCTCATACAGGTGGAGAATGGTTTCGGTGTCACAGTGGCTCTTGTAAACGTGACCCTTGCTTTCGAGCCACTCGCGGTAATCGGCGTGATTGTAGATCTCGCCGTTATAAGTGATGTACAACGACGAGTCTTCATTCGTCATTGGCTGGTGACCGGACGCCACGTCGACGATACTCAAACGACGATGGCCGAGGCCAACATTTCCATCAACAAAGATTCCTTCGTCGTCAGGCCCGCGATGTGAGATGACGTCGCGCATCGCCTTGAGGGCCTCGCGCGAGATCATTCGTCCCGATCGGCTCGATAAGGCTATTCCATTAATACCGCACATCCGTTTTACCTGCGGGCCAGACGATCTCCTGCAACTGGTCCCCTACGAATCTCTTCCAAACCCATTCACCGGCCTGAATCATAACAAGATCCCGAGTTTTTCCCCCAGAAACCTCAAAAGCCCGGCCGGGTTCTGAGTCCAATTCGGCCACCTTCCATGCCATGGTCGTACTGCGCGGCAACAAAAAAGTGATTACGTCCCGGCGCGCCGCCAAACTCGCCGAAAACCTAATCACTTTCCCCGGCTCCTTGTAACCATAACAGTGCGAAACAAAGGCTTCTTCCTCAACGGATTCGGCCCCAAAACAATGAATATCAAGAGTCGACTGAGCATCGGGTTGAGAGTCAAAGTGGAACCTAATATCGAGCTGGTGGGGGTTTGACGACTCGAACACGTCGCGAATGATCCAGTAATTCCGTTTTAGAAACAGAATCTCGCGAGTCAACATTACGGGAGCCGGAAGCCGCATGAAACCATCGTGCTCGCCGGACACAAAATCAAAGCGCTCCTCGCTGATCCATTTCCGAAGCGAACAGCGCGTTTTCGTCCTCCATGAGAAAGCTCCGTTCGGAAGCGAAGAAGACTCGCCATCGACGGTAACTGCGTTGTGCGCGTGTGAGCTGCGGAACCAGTCCCTGAGTTCTTTTGATCCAGTGTAGGTGTACGTGCCGGGATCGACCAGCACTGTTTGACCGTTCGCCGCGAGATCGAAGGACAATGCATCGGCATGAGCGTGGCCACAGTTGAGTGAGCCGTGTGGTCCACAATCAAAGAGCAGGTAATTCGAGTCGCGCGTCCAACCATCGCGCATGACGAAATAGCCGCCAGCAAAAAACGCCTTCGATGTTTCAGTCGGTCGCGCGGCGGGAAGGGAATCAAAACGGCTTAGACCATCGACGCCCATTAACCACAACAACGTCTCGCATGCATTATCGGCAACAAATTTATAGTCGCCGCGGCTGAACACGACTGAACCGACGGCGAGAGTGCCGCGAAAATCGTCTGCGGCGCGA
>DASYPN010000165.1:0-10735 GCA_036006625.1 Pyrinomonadaceae bacterium
ATGCGGCCGTAGTTCTTCACGAGGTCTTCCTGGCTCAAAACCTTTCTTCCATCGAGCGCAACGCGAATCAGTCGCTCGCCACGCAGGCACCCAAAAAAGAAATTTCCCTTGAACTGTGGAAAAGCCGAGCCGCGATAAAACGTCCCGCTCGCAGGCGCGCACGCCGGCGTGTACTCCAGCAGTGGAGACTCCAAGCCTTCCTTCGTTTGCGTGTGATGAATGATGGGCCAGCCGTAGTTCTTGCCCTTCTCGACGATGTTGACTTCATCACCGCCGCCTGGGCCATCAAAGCCGCTCGGACCGTGTTCAGTCTGAAACATCAGATTCGATCCAGGCTGCCAGTCCATTCCCTGCGCATTGCGATGACCGAGCGTCCAGATCTCTGGTCGCACATTCTGCTGGCCCACGAAGGGATTGTCTTGCGGGACGGAGCCGTCGTCGTTCAGTCGCAGCGTCTTGCCCGCAAGCGAATCGAGTTTCTGTGCGAGCTCACGATTCGTGGCGTCGCCGGTCGTTACGTATAGTTTTCCATCTGGTCCGAAACGAACCCGACAGCCGGCGTGAAACTGTGCCGCCGGCAAATCTTCAATTATCACTTTGCGATCGACAAGACCTTCAGGCGCTTCACGATAACGCACAACACGAACACGCACACCGCCGCTCGTATACGCATAAGACAGATACAGAAAATGATTGCTGCTGAACTGCGGATGAAGTGCGACACTCATCAAACCGCTTTCGCCGGACTGCTCAACATCAGGCACGACGAACAGCGGCTTCGGATTCAAAGCGCCTTTCTCCAACACTCGTACTCGACCTGGACGCTCCGTGAAGATCATGCGACCGTCTGGCGCCCAAACAATGGACCACGGCACCTCTAGCCCACCAACAACTTTCTCGATTTTGAAGCGCACGCCCGATTGCGCGGAAGTTTCAGCTTCACCCGCACCACGTCCGGCAGGCGGCTGATTACAAGCTACCCCAAGCGCTATTAAGAGCGCGATCACACCATACACTTTCATGTTTACAGTAGTTACCCTAGTGTTGGATGTATTCGTGAAGTAGCTTGAGCTCGTCACCTTGCTCGCCCACTTCGACGCGGAGCAGATCGCGCATCGAGAGCATTCCTACCCAGCGATCGCCGTCGACGACCGGAAGATGTCGACTACCGATTTGCTCCATTCGCTCGAGGGCCTGGTGGGGTGTTTCGTCACACTGAATCACAGCGCGCAACTCGCTCGTCACGTCGCCAACTCTGACAGTGTGGGGATCGCGTCTGGGGACAACAACGCGATTCAGGACGTCGCGTTCGGAAAATACGCCCAGCAATCTGCCGCCGTCATCAAGCACACAAACTGCGCCAATGTTTCGCGCGGCCATAAACTCCGCCGCTTCCTGCACGGTGGCTGAGTCTCTGGTCGAATAAGGCTCGCGGTTGCGAATCACGTCGCGTATCAGCATCGCTTTCGCCTCCTGATTTGTCGCGGGGTGGTGAGTATTATAGCCGCGTTTAGGTGTGGCTAAAAGACATTTAAAACAATGAAGCCTGGGCCGTGGGTCGTCGAAACGTGCTGCCGGCGGGTGTTTGGTGTGTGCGTTTCTTGTTGAAGCCCAGGCGCGCGCAGTGGATTTTGAATAGACGCTCGGTGGCTTCCCAGTATTGTCCCTTGCCACGCATGCGTTCGCCAAAGACGCTTGAATTGAGTTTGCCGTCTCGTGCTTCGCGAATTCTGTTGAGCACGCGGTCGGCTTTCGTCGGCAACTTCTCCCGCAAACGCTCTTCGAAATAAGGCGCCACGTTGCCGGGCAAACGCAGCATGTTGATGAACGCATACTCCGCACCCGCTTCTTTCGCACGTTTCAACAACACCGGAATATCAGTCGATAGACCAGGAATGACGGGTGCGATTCCGATGCCGACTTTGATGCCAGCCGCAGCGAGTGCTTCCATCGCGTGAAATCTCGCTTCCGGAAGTGGCGCAAATGGCTCAACCGCGCGCGCCGTTTCCACATCCGTGAACGGAATCGTAAAGAATACCCCGAGCTTCGCATTACGCGCGAGATCCTGAAGCACGTCGATGTCTCTGCGGATCAGCGCCGACTTCGTGATAACACCGACAGGATTTCTAAACTCAGCGCAGACCTCCAAACAGCGACGTGTCAACTTGTAGTTCGCTTCGAGCGGAATGTATGGATCGGACGTGAAAGAGAAAACGATCTCGGCTCCCTTCCAAGAAGGTCTCATCAAGTCCTGGCGCAACAGTTCAGGAGCATTCACCTTCGCGATGATCTTGCGATCGAAATCGGTTCCCGCGCCGTAGCCGAGATATTCATGCGTGGGCCGGCTGAAGCAATAAGTGCAGCCGTGTATACAGCCGCGATAACAGTTGACCGTGTAGTCGAACCCGACGTCAGGACTGTTGTTGTGGGTGATGATGTGCCGCGTCGCTGTCTCTTCGAAGACTTCGAGTTTCGCTTCTGGTGGTTCCCCGATCCATTCAACTGAGTGAGTCAGCCACGGATTCGGAGGGTTCTCTACGTACTGCATAAAACTTACTCAAAGCGCGTCTACGACGTAGACACTTCGGGATTCATTCGGTTGCATCCGTCGTGCCGACGACGATCGACTCGATCGCATTAAAAGCCAAAAACACCTGCTGCCCTGGTTCCGGTCGTGTTTCTGTCAGACAAACGTAGTCGTTCGTAACCTCTGAGATGCGGCCTGAATAGATTCCGCCCGAAATCGTTTTCACGTCAACTACTTCCCCTTTGAAGCGGCGAAAGAGATTCTCAATATGTTGTCCCGGCATTCGTCATTCCCCTTCTCTCATCTAGCCACCTTACAAAGAAGTAGCGATACTTATCAGGGTCTTCCAGCGTTACAAAGCGACCGCCCCAACCTTCATCCAGAGGCGGCTGAACATACGCGCCTCTCGAGATCAAATCTTCATAAAACTGATCGACGTCCTCCACGCCAACAAAAAAGTGAACTCCTCGACCGCGACGCAACATCGTCTCGAGATTCTGAGCCAACGTGATCCTTAACTCGCCGCCGCGAAGCCTAGCCATCGGCGGCTCCGACTTCATGTTAACTGACTCGACCTCCATACCGAGCACCTGCTCGTAAAACGCAAGCGATTCCTCAAGACTGTTGACCTCGAGAAAGAGAAGGTCTAAACCACTGATCATCTCATCCTCAAAGAGTCATCACGACGTAGAGACCGTAGCCGCCGCTGACTATCACCGTCCAAAAGGCGACTTCCTGAATCCTGTTGTGGCCTTTAATGCGATTCGTCTTCGGAAGCGACGCATCCACCGCTACCATCGCGCTGCGCGCCAGTAAGATTCCAAATCCAAGCACAAACAGAGCCAGTATCGCGAGCGGCCAGAGAAACCAAATCCACTGAAATCGCACCAGCAACAACAGAAATACACCCGCGATCAAACAAAGCAGCGCGCTCAGACAGTGACCCATAACACCAACGTCGCGGGCGGTCGGCGTCGTGACTGGAGTGAAGCTCTGAGCCGGATAAGTTTTACGCCTTCCGGCATCATAAGAACTGCGCAACGTGTGGTCTTTGAGCACACCGTACGCTTCGTTCAAAGTCTTCATCCGCTCTTCGCTGCCGCCGCGATCCGGATGGTGCTTTGCTGCCTGGCGTTTGAACTGGCGCTCGATCTCGGCCTGAGAGGCCTGCTTGTCGACGCCCAAAACGCCGTAGTAGTCTTTGTTCGAATCAAACTGGCTCATCGCGAATTGCCTGATTCTAGAGGCGCGGATTTCGTTTGGCAATCCACAGATTACACAGATTCTTTAAACTAAAATCTGCGTAATCTGTGGATAGAAAAGAATACGGACTTAAATTGATGCTGAAGGTTGAGAATCTTTCGAAGGAGTACCCCACTCCCGCCGGACCACTCCGCATAGTTTCTGACGTTTCGTTAACCCTGCCGCCCGGATCAGCGGTGTCGATTATGGGAGCGTCGGGCAGCGGCAAAAGCACTCTCCTCTACATGCTGGGCGCGCTTGAACCGCCGTCGAGCGGCACTGTCACCATAAAAGATCAAAATCCTTTCCTGCTAAACGCAAAACAACTCGCAGCCTTTCGCAACCGCGAGATTGGTTTTGTGTTTCAGGACCACTGCCTGTTACCCCAGTGCTCGGTAATCGAGAATGTGCTGACGCCAACAATGGTCTCCACGACAAATGGAGAACCGACTCAACGAGCCACTGAACTGCTCAAACAAGTCGGACTCGGAGAACGTCTCGACCACCGGCCGGCTCAACTCTCCGGCGGCGAGAAGCAACGAGTAGCACTCGCGCGTGCACTGATCATGAAACCGCAACTGCTCTTGTGTGACGAACCGACAGGAAATCTTGACGAACGATCCGCGGGCATCGTCGCCGATCTGCTGCTCGAAACTCAGCGCGGCGCAGAAACGATTCTCATCGTCGTCACGCACAGCAAAGAACTCGGGGCTCGCTTTACCCAACGCTTCGAATTACGGAATCAGCATCTCGAATCGCTGTAATGCAAACCACTCAACTCATCAAACGCAGTCTCGCGTATTACTGGCAAACCAACCTGGTTGTCGTGCTGGGAGTTGCGATCGCTGTTTCAGTACTGGCGGGGGCGCTGCTGATCGGTGAGTCAGTTCGTGGGAGTTTGCGCGATCTTTACTCACAACGACTCGGCAAGACAGACGATCTGATCACTTCCGCAAATTTCTTCCGCGAACAACTCGCCGCCGATCTCGAGCAACAAGGCCAGTTTGCGGCGAACGGAATAGGCACGACTTGTCCGATGATTGTGCTCGAGGGGGTCGCGGTTCATGAGTCCAGTAAGCACCGGTTTGGTGGAATCAAAGTCTACGGAGTTGATGAGAGGTTCTGGAAGTTTAATGGCGTCAGTGGTGTCGCAATACCTGCGAACCACGACGTGCTCGTCAGTCAGAGCATTGCTAATGAGATGGGCAGCAGTGCAGGTGGAACGCTGTTGTTGCGAATCGAGAAACCTTCGGAGATTCCGGTTGAGTCGTTACACGGACGAAAGGAAGATCCCGGGAAGACAATCAGACTGAATATGCGGGACGTGCTGAAAGATGAGAGTCTCGGCGCGTTTTCCCTCCAACCGCAGCAGGGCGCAGTGCGTGCGGTCTTTGTGTCGCTGCGATTTCTACAGCAGGAACTTGAACAGAACGGTCGTGTCAACACGATCCTCGTTGCGAGGTTTGCCGGTACTCAAGCCGAGCAACAACAGCAGTCGATCGCAACCTTGCTGAAGAGTAAAGCGACGCTCGACGATCTGGGACTGAAGCTGAGAACAATCAACGATCAAATCATCTCACTCGAGAGTGACAGCAAGATCCTCAATGAACATGTGATCTCAGGTGCAAACGAAGCCGCCAAAGCGCTTTCGTTGCGAACAGTACCCGTGCTCTCTTATCTCGCGAACAGCATCAGTTCCGGTGAACGTTCGACACCTTATTCACTTGTAACCGCACTAGACGACGAAACTCTCGCGAAGCTGGCGAAACCCGCGACGCAAACTTCGTCGCATCCGCCCATCATTCTCAACGACTGGACCGCGCGCGATCTGAACGTGAAACCCGGCGACACCATCTCGCTCGAATACTATCTCTGGCATGAAAACGGTCGACTCGAAACGAAGAAAGCCGATTTCGAATTAGCCGCGATCGTTCCAATTGCCGGTCGGGCTGCCGACCGCAATCTTGTTCCGGAGTACCCGGGAATTACAGAGTCGGAAGACATGTCTGCCTGGGATCCGCCATTTCCGATCCATCTCGATCGAGTGCGTAAACAGGATGAAGACTACTGGCACCAGTATCGTGCAACACCAAAAGCATTCATTCCACTCTCGACGGCCCAGAGTCTCTGGCAAACGCGTTTTGGAAAACTGACTTCGATTCGCATCGAGTCTCCGAGTGGTCAACTGGCGCCGGAGACGGTCAACAATTACAGCGAGAGTCTTCGCAAGTCGCTCGATCCTGCGTTGACCGGGTTTCAGGTCGTGCCGGTTCGAGATCAGGGACAAGCGGCTTCGCGCGGTGCGACGGATTTTGGCGAATATTTTTTGTACTTCAGTTTCTTTCTCGTAGTCGCAGCGCTGATGCTGACGACCTTGTTCTTCAAACTCGGCATCGAGCAACGCGCGCGTGAGATTGGGACGCTGCAGGCGATCGGGTTTTCTGATGGCACGATCCGGCGGCTCTTCCTTGTTGAAGGGACGCTGCTGGCGGGAGTTGGGAGTTTGCTCGGGCTTGTTGGAGCAGTCGCTTACGCGGCGTTTTTGATGTTCGGGCTGCGAACGTGGTGGGTAGGAGCAGTCGGCACCACAGCACTGACGCTTCACGTTTCGTGGGTGTCGTTGGTTGTTGGAGCGGTTGGTGGTGTCGTGGCCGCAGTGATTTGTATCTACTTTACGTTGTGGAGACTCGGGCGTTCATCTACCCGTAGTTTGTTGATGGGATCGATAGAAGAGGTCTCCCGCCACGGCGCAACGGCGCAACGTAAGTCCCTTCGTAGCGCCGTTGCGCCTTTGCGGGAGAAATTCGTTGGTTTTGTTTTCACGATACTTGGAATTGCGCTATTGGTTGCTGGGGCACTCCAGTTAATCCCACGTGTCGCAGCTTTCTTCGGCGGCGGTGTGATCCTGTTGGTCGCGGGAGTTTTATTCCTCTCGAGTTGGCTCAAACGCAGCAACCGGCCGGTCATTCAAGGCTCAGGTTGGTGGACCATCGCTCGTCTCGGCTTTCGCAACGCAACCTATCGGCCCGGGCGAACCGTCCTTTGCATCACTCTCATCGCATCCGCCGCATTCATCATTGTCGCTGTCGACGCCTTCCGTCGCTCGAGCAGCTCGGCCACGGATCGCAAATCAGGCACTGGCGGCTTTCCTTTGCTCGCCGAATCACTCTTGCCTGTGGTCCACGATGCAAATACTCCGGAAGGCCGGGACTCACTGAATCTCGGCAACAACGACTCAGCTTTGAAAGATGTACACTTCGTAAACCTCCGCGTGCGACCCGGCGACGACACGAGTTGTCTCAATCTCTACCAACCTCGCAACCCGAAGATCGTTGCAGCGCCGGAATCTTTCATCAACGATAACCGCTTTACGTTTCAGAACTCACTCGCCAGCACTACCGAAGAACAAAACAACCCGTGGCTGCTGTTGGACCGCCAGTTTGAAAACGGCGCCGTTCCAGTCATCGGCGATGCAAACTCTCTGACGTACGTGCTGCACCTGACAGTCGGCGACGAACTTGTTGTTGACGGGGCGAATGGTCCACTCAAACTACGCGTCGTCGCCGCATTGTCAGACAGTATTTTTCAAAGCGAATTGTTGATGTCTGAAAAAAACTTTCTCCGGTTGTTTCCAACCGAGGAAGGCTATCGGATGTTTCTGATTGATGCGCCAAACCCACAAGCGGTCTCGACTACTCTCGAAGATCGCTTATCAGATTTCGGTTTTGACGTCGTCGCAACCGACGACCGCCTCGCAAACTTTCATCGGGTTGAGAACACTTATCTCTCGACATTCCAGATGCTCGGCGGTCTCGGACTCGCTCTCGGCACGCTCGGCATGGCCGCTGTCCTGCTACGAAATGTCTTCGAACGACGGCGAGAACTGGCTCTACTTCGTGCGGTGGGGTATAACTCTTCACATTTCGCGGCAATGGTGATCACTGAAAACGTTCTGATGCTTTGCTGCGGCCTGGCAGTCGGGTTTGTCTGCGCTCTGCTCGCTATCGCGCCAGTGCTCTTCGAGCGTGGAGGACGGCTTCCAAACATCTCGCTTGGTCTCTTGTTGCTGGCCGTTCTGCTCTCGGGCGCTTTCGCATCCCTGGTGGCCACGTTGGCGGCATTACGCTCGCCACTGCTGCCGGCTCTCCGAGCAGAGTGATCTGCGTAATCTGTGGATAAGGCGGTGCCAACATGAAACTCCTGATCGCTTCGCTTATCTTGTGCGGATTTGTTGTCGACATCCGAGCACAGTCTGACTGGTTACAGTGGGGTGGACCAAGTCGCAACTTCACTACTAATTCTAAAGGTCTCGCAGCCGCGTGGCCGTCCACTGGTCCAAAACGATTATGGTCGCGCCCGCTTGGCGCGGGTCATTCCGCCATACTCGTCTCCGGTAACACGCTCTACACGATGTACAACCAGGGCGAGCAGGAGGTCGTCATCGCACTTGCCGCCGACACTGGCAAAACAATTTGGGAATACAAGTACGACGCGCCGTCCCCGGCCGGTATGGATTACGAATTCGGAGTTGGACCACACTCAACACCGCTGCTGGTTGGAGGCCTGCTCTACACCGTGGGCGCAACCGGCAAATTATTTGCGCTCGACAAGATAACCGGCAAAGTCGCCTGGGCCCATGATCTCTGGACAGAATATGGCGGCACTAAGAGGGGGCGTGGTTACTCGTGCAGTCCGATTGCCTACAAGAACACGGTCATCCTCACACTCGGCGGCCCCGGACAAGCGCTGATTGCTTTCAATCAGAAAGACGGGACAGTTGCCTGGAAGAATCAAACGCTCGACATGTCGCCGTCGTCACCGATCATCGTTAACGTCGATGGGCAGGATCAGTTAATCGCGTTCCTCGGCAAAGTCGTCGCTGGAATCGATCCCAACAATGGCAACTTGCTCTGGAGCCATCCGCACGTCACCGAATGGGGACTAAACATCAGCACACCAATTTGGGGTAACGACAACCTGCTGTTCATCTCGTCTGCGTACAGCGGTGGTAGCCGTGTGTTGAAGTTGACGCAAAAGGACGGCAAGACGACCGTGGAAGAACTTTGGTTTCACCGTCGCATGCGCCTGCATCACAGCACGGCGATTCGCATCGGCGATTACATTTATGGATCCAGCGGCGATTTTGGTCCGGCGTTTCTGGCCGCAGTGAACGTGAAAACTGGTGAGATTGCGTATCAGGACCGAAGTTTTCCAAAGAGCAACTTGTTACTCGCCGAAGGAAAGTTGATTATTTTGGACGAAGACGGCAATCTAGCTCTCGCAACCGCAACACCAACAGAATTAAAAGTGATCTCAAAGGTGAGTGTTATGAGAAACCTCGCCTGGACCGTCCCGACACTCGTGGGAACAAAGCTCTACTTACGCGACCGTCACACGATCATGGCGCTCGATCTTAGTTAGCCACAAAAAGGGCCACAAAAGGCACAAAATGCACATAAAGCACAAAAAGGAAGGCAAAAATCATTATGTGCCTTTTGTGCATTTTGTGCCTTTTGTGGCCTTTTTCATGTGTTCGTTTGTAGCCCATGCGCAGAACTGGCCGCAGTGGCGTGGGCCTGCGCTTAACGGTGTGAGCACTGAAAAGAATTTGCCTGTTAAGTGGACCACCGAAGAGAACGTTGTCTGGAAAACGGCAATGCCGGGCTGGAGTGGCTCGACACCGATCATCTGGCGCGATCGGATCTTTCTGAACGTGGCCGATGGCGACAATCTGTTTCTCTGGTGTCTCGACAAGAACAAAGGTGACGTCCTCTGGAAGCAACCACTCGGCGGCGGCAACGTAAAGATGCGTAAACAAAACATGTCGTCGCCCTCGCCTGTTACGGATGGACGCAATGTCTATGTGATGACCGGAACCGGCATCCTCAAGGGTTTCGACTTCAACGGCAAAGAGCTCTGGACGAGAGATATTCAGAAAGAGTACGGCGAGTTTGGTTTGAATTGGGGTTACGCGTCGTCTCCCCTCTTGTTTGAAGATTCGCTCTACGTCCAGGTGCTTCACGGAATGAAGACTGACGCGCCGTCGTACGTTATGCGGATCGACAAGAAAACAGGTAAGACGTTGTGGAAAGTGGATCGTCCGACGAATGCGATTCGCGAGTCGCCTGATTCCTACACGACGCCCGCTCTGCTTCGTTACGGCAAGAACACAGAGATCGTGATAACCGGAGGAGATTGCGTCACGGGTCACGATCCGGCAAACGGCAAGGAACTCTGGCGCGCGAACGGTCTCAATCCCGACAACAATCCGTCTTATCGCATCGTCGCGTCGCCGATTGTCTTTGACGAAATCATCTACGCTCCAACACGCGTCAAACCTTTGCTTGCGCTTAAAGCCGGCGGCCGCGGCGATATCACGAATTCGCATGTGCTGTGGTCCACGCCGAACGGCCCCGACGTCCCGACGCCAGTTACCGACGGAAAATATTTCTACATGATCAACGATCGCGGCATCATGTGGTGTCTCGACGCCAAAACGGGCGCCGAGCTTTACGCGCAACAACGCATCAAACCGGGCACTTACAGTGGCTCTCCGGTGCTTGCGGATGGCAAGATCTACATCACGAATGAAGATGGGTTGACGACGGTGGTTGCTGCTGGTCCAAAGTTTGAAGTGTTGGCTGAGAATCCTTTGAATGACTATGTGCTCAGTTCGCCGGCGATCTCTGATGGCAGGATTTACATTCGCACCGCCCAGCATCTCTATGCCATCGGGAAGAACTAGCCACAAAAGCACATTGAGAGGTCTCATATGAAGCGTGCATCAATTCTCGTGCTGGTTGCAGTTTTTGCCTTAAACGTGCGAGCACAGGAGTCGCAGCTCGGGCGTGTTGAGTTTCCGACGTCAGGATCCGCGAAGGCGCAGGCGCATTTTTTGCGCGGGCTCGCGGCTCTGCATTCGTTCTGGTACGAGGAGGCGCTCGAGGCGTTTCAGGAGTCGACTAA
>DASYPN010000166.1:0-24145 GCA_036006625.1 Pyrinomonadaceae bacterium
GGAGTCTCTGGAGCTCTTTGCGAAGGACTCAATATCCTACGCGAGTGATCGAGCTTTTGCCGGATTGACTGAATGTGGTGAAGCCGCTTTGCCGGTCCTGAGAAGAATACTGGAAAACGAATCACTCGGAGAACTACACGAGTATGCGGTTGAGGCGTTTGCCAAAGCAGGTGGAAAGGCTGTGGGACCAGAGCTGACAATGAGGCTCGAAAAAGAAGTCGAGTTCTGGAAACGAACCGGACCAACGCTTCAAAATGGTTGGTGGAATGGGAAGGGATTCGGATCTGATCAAATGAACGCAATCGAGGCAGTTGACCCACTGCGCACGCGTTACGGTGTCCTACTTGACCTTGTTTACGCAGTCGGCGCGATTAGGTACGCACCGGCTGAGCGAGTACTGATTGACTTAAACAACCTTTCACGCTCAGTTCCTCAGTTGGGCTTCGATCAGATCGGCGACGCATGCGACGAAGTCCTGCGTGAGTCTGGCGCAAACAGAAAATCTCTTGTTATGCCGAAGTATGAGATCTTGTTCAGCGGCAATAAAGCCTTTTCCAGCTCACTACTCACAGAGAAGCTCGCTGAATATGTTGCCGCTTATGACACGTTGGAGAAGGAATGGATAGGAGATGTAATCGGTGGCCCCGTTGATTATGGACTGGATCGGCTGATCAAGTTCTATACGAGCCACGGTTATTTGAACGTAGAGTTCAGATCTGACAAGAAAACTACGGAACGTGGAGAGGTGATCTCCGTTCACATCGACGAGGGTAAGTCTTATCGGCTGGGCACGATCAGGATCAGTGGTGCAAGGCTATTCTCCCCGGAACGCATTAGAGCCATGTTGAAACTTCGAACAGGAGATATCGCTGACGGCGAAGCAATCGACGAATGGTTAAATGAAGATCTGCGAAAGCTCTATCACGATCAGGGTTACCTCAATTACTACGCCGAGCAAGAGCATCAGTTCAGAGTCGAATCTCAGCGCGGCAGTGCAGAGGTCGTCGACATCAACGTTAGGATTGACGAGCGACCTCAATACAGAATCGACACGATCGAATTTCAAGGCAAGACGAGTATTCCGAAGAGTGAATTGAGTCGTGCGATGTTACTTCGCGAAGGAGACATCTTTTCCGAGAAGCAGCTTGACGACAGCATCGTCGAATTAAACAAACTCGGCTTTTCTTTAGATAAACAAAAAGACGTGGGCGTCTCTGAAGATCATGCTCGGGAAACTGTAACGATCAAAATCATTCTCGACAAACAAGGCCGTGCGAATGAGTCGTTCAACCGCTCTACATCGAAGCGAAGTTGGTATCCTTAGTAGATGTTAGGTTATTCTCCCGTGTTTGAACTTGGGTCCGCAGGAGTTTACTTTGAGGTTTTCTTTACGAGCGTTAGGTCTGACTGTTCTTGCCACCGTAGTTTTTGTCTCACCCGTTTTTGCACAGGGTCTTAGTGTCGAGAGTAAATCGCCGCCGTCGGTTGTTGGCGCCGGACCTTTCGTTTCACTTGAAGGACGCTTCTCGATTGCACTTCCACCAGGAATCCATGGATTCAGACCATTGAGTCTCGACACGCCGGCAGGGAGACTGACCGGTGATGCCTACAATTGGACCATGAAGGAGGGCCGTTACACCGCCGGATTCGTCAACGGAACGCAGTCAATGGAGAATGCTGAGGCGACTGCAACGATTTTTGGCAACATTCGTCAGGGCATGACGGCGTGGGCCACTTCAAAGAACGGCAAGCTCATCGGCGAAAGATCGGTGGAACTCGATAAGCATCCAGGGTTGGAAGTAAAGCTCGAATTCCCCGAGGCAATTCTTTGGCAGCGTTTCTATGTCGTGTCGAGCAGGCTCTTTCAGATCGTACTCGTTGTGAGCACCGATCAGCGTCCTTACGAAGCTGAGGCTGTAAAGGTGCTCGATTCTTTCAAAGTTCTTTCAGAGGCGGAGGTTGCTGCGGCGGTGAAAGCGAAAGAGTCTGCTGCCGAGCCGAGTCCTTTGCCTCAGGAACCGGTGGCTGCTCGCGATGGATCTGATGCGGCGGACGATCGTCTGCGTGGCGCGGTTAAGACGGTTCTTCAGGAGAGTGAAAGTCTCTCGGGTCCGGCGGCTGGAAATGACCGGAAACCATCTTCGATGAAGTATTACAACCAGGACGGGAATCTCACCAAACAAGAGAGGTACGATTACAAAGGAAACCTATCGGAAATTACAGTCTTTGGTTATCTTGATGGAGCGAGAGTTTCTAATAGCAAAGGGATTGAGCGGCCGTACAATCCACCCCCGATCGTGATGGCCTCGCCTTCAGGCGCACCGAAACCTAAATCTGATCCGCGGTATTCCAACAAATTTGCGTTTTGTTACGACTCTCAGAAGCGGCTGCTTGAAAAGACGTGGTTTCACAGTAATGGCGAGGTCCAAATAAGATACGTCTACAAGTATTCAGGAAACCAACGTGAGGAGTTAGTTTACGCTCATGACGGTTCGCTCAATCAACGGTACATTGTCGTTTTCGACGACAAGGGAAACGAGATTGAGCAAACGAGCTTTGAAACGCGTGACGGATCGGTTCGATACAAGTATTCATATACGTACGAGTTTGACGCGAAAGGAAATTGGACCAAACGAATTACGTCAAAGTCTGTAACGAAGGATAACAAACTGTCGTTTGAGCCGGCGTATGCGCATTATCGAACCATCACGTATTACTGAGTAGCGAACTGTTGTTGGATGACCTCATCCAGGCCCGATCAACGGATCAAATAGAACGCAGTCTGCCGCGGACGGAACCACTTCATTCCTTCCTTTGTCAGGTAAGCATCGTCTTCCATCATGATCGTGACTTTTTGACCGCCCCATTCCGGAACTGGTGTGCTGGTGTTTAGTTCGATCGATGTATACGAGCCTTCGCGAAACGGTGGTTCGGATGGAGCGCCTACAGCCGGGCGACGGAAATCAATGCTGGCTCCGAGTGCATGTCCCTGATTGCCGACCGAGTGCGAATAGATCATCGCTTCGATGCCGGCAGTTTTCATGTCAGCCATCGTCGCTTCGTAAACCTCAAAGCCTTTCGCGCCGGGTTTGATGTGAGTGAACAAAGCATCCTGAAGACGATTCGTGTTGGTGAGCGCTTTCTTTAGTCCTTCAGGCGCGTCCTTTTCACCTGGACGTAGGATGTATCCCATCTTCTGCCAGTCAGTGCTCAGACCCATGTAGTTCAATCCGCAATCGATGTGAATCACGTCGCCTCTTTGGAGCACGATGGACTCTTCGGCAACGTCGAGGAACTGCATTGTCTTGCCAGTCTGTTGAGCCTGTCGCTGCACGCGTAGATCGGCCTGGAACCAGGTGTCCAATCCCAGATTGTTTATCTGTTGGAGAAACCAATACCGGACATCGCCCACAGTGGTCTTACCCGGCGTGATTACTTCGTTTGAAAACGCACGCTGCGTGAGTATGTCTGTAACCGCGACTGCCGTGCGATATGTTTCAAGCTCTTCCGGCAAACGTGTGTCCATGTATTCCACGATCAGCGGCGCTGCAGACACGAAGCGCGAGGAGTAATCCGGTCCGAGACTCTCAGTCAAAAACTTGTAGGCCTCGTGAGTGATGCCGTTTGTCGCGCCGCGAGTTCCGCCCATGTTCAGCGCGATTGTTTTTGGTTTCCGTTCTTCAACGATGCGCTTCAACGTGGCTGCGATTTGACCGCCGGGAGGCTGGAGGAGCTCGTAAAAGTATTTCAGATGTTCCTCACCATAACGGACGATGGCGATGCGGTCGAGTTTGTCGCCCCCGCGATCCGCAAAAATAAAGAATTCGCGCCTGCCGACATAGGGAAGTGGTGGCGCGATGTATTCCGTCACCGGATCTGCATGAAACTCTTCATTCGTGACGATCCACATGTCGATCTTCTGTTGCCGCATGAGCGGGAGCAACATCGTGTCGAGACGTTTCTTGAGCCAGGTCTCACGTAACGCTTGTTGTTCACGCACGCTGAGGAGTTTCGGCAACGGCTCAACACGCTTTTGCGCGTAGATCGACGCGATCGAGAGAAGAACAATTCCGATTAGCAGCAAGACCCGTTTCATAGAAGTGTTTTTCTTTCTGTGTAATCTAAGGATGGAAACCGTGATCGTGAGCAAATACCATCGCCTGCGCGCGCGACCACACGCCGAGTTTGTCGAAGACATTAGACACATGATTGCGCACTGTCTTTTCACTGATCGAAAGGCGCGCAGCAATCTCTGCGTTACCCAACCCTTCAGTGATCAGTGCCAGCACTTCTCGCTCGCGCGCGGTTAGTGAGTTGAATGCCGGATCCTCGCCGCTAACCGGGTCCTTGATCTCCATGAACTCCAACACTTCGTCGCAGAAGCGTTCCCATGCCGGTTCGCTTTCCAGCAGGATGTGGTTTTTGGAATCAAGTTCGACAAATTGAGAGCCACGAATTCCGGCCGCGAGAATGTGTCCTTCTTCAATCGGGATCACGTCGTCGTCGCGTGAGTGCAGTATCAACGTGGGCGCTTCTACTTTACCGAGAAGATCGAGGACGTTGATAGTGGCGCGTGTTTCCAGAAGTCGCGCGGCGATTTCCGGAGACGTTGTTTTCCGGCAGAGCTCATTGAACCAGCCGATCTGTTCGTCCGTGGCGCCCGGGATAAAGCGCGAAGTGAATATCTGGCGGAAGGCGGGATTGTCCTTGCCCCAACCGAGACGGGTCATGTCGATCAGCGCGCGATAGAAGCGATCTTTGTCCGGGTCACCACGCTCATACGTTCCGCGCGCGTAAGCGCCGTAAAGCACGAGGCGCGAGACGCGTTCGGGATGCTTCACTGCATACGCGATACAAGTCGCTGCGCCCTGAGAAATGCCGAGGAGCGCAAACGGTTCAAGCGGATCGACTACACTGACGAGCGCTTCCAGATCCTCGATCCAACGTGCGAACGAGAGGTCGCCGACATTCCAGTCAGTCATTCCGCAGCCGCGTTCATCGTGACGAATGAAGCGGAAATGATCGCTGAAGAAACGCATCCAGTGACGCCAAACCGGACTCTCCCATTCGTATTCGAGGTGAGTCATCCAGTTGGCGGCTTTGATGAGTGTTGGACCCGTGCCTGCTTCTGCCCATGCGAGTTGAACGCCGTCGGCAGTGCGTAAATACCGAATTCGCTGTGTAGCTTTCTTCATCGATCACTACCGAGACAAAAGTCCCATGCGGAAGTGTCGGAGTATATCCAAACCGGGACTAAACTCCCATAGCCTTACCGCGCCAAAAGGGTGATCCTCTGCGCTTATACAAAGCAGGAGGCAATCATGACTAAGCGAATCCTTTTCTTTGGCTACGGAGTTTTCTGTTATCTGATTTTCCTCGGGACGTTTTTATACGCGATCGCATTTATCGGCAACTTCGGCGTGCCGACGACGCTCGACGGGCCGGCATCAGGGCCGCTCGGTGTGAGCCTCGCGATCGATGTTGGGCTGCTGACACTTTTTGCGGTGCAGCATAGTGTGATGGCGCGGAAGTGGTTCAAGACATGGTGGACGAGGATTGTGCCGAAGCCGATCGAACGCGCGACGTATGTTTTGTTCTCGAGTGTCGCGCTGATTTTGTTGTTTGCGTTGTGGCGGCCGTTGGGTGGCGTGGTTTGGTCGGTTGAAGATCCGATTGGGCGGATCTTGCTGCGCGGGTTGTTTGCGTTTGGGTGGGGACTGATCCTTTACTCGACGTTTCTGATCAATCACTTCGACTTGTTTGGACTACGTCAGGTTTGGCGCGCGTTGCGGGGTCAGCCGGAGAGTGCGTTGCGGTTTACGACGCCGGGTCCGTACCGGCTGGTGCGACATCCGCTTTACGTTGGGTGGCTGTTCGCGTTTTGGATGACGCCGGTGATGACGTTCGCGCATTTGCTGTTCTCGGTTGCGACGACTGCGTACATCCTGTTGGCAATCCAATTCGAAGAACGCGACCTGGTCCGTGAGTTCGGCGACACGTATGAAGACTATCGACGCAACGTGCCAATGCTCGTGCCGTCATTAAAAAGTTCCCGTCAAGCCTCGGACATCAAAGTTCGATCGTGATTAGGGAACGCGGATAACACGGATAAGAAATCCGATTTTTAATCTGTGTTATCCGCGGTATATTTGCTCTTCGTGGAGATGAGCAAAAGACTGTTGTTGTTTTTGGTGCCGCTGTGCGTGGCGGCTTTTTCACCACTACAAACCACGCGGAGCCAGAAGCCTGCGCTCACTGACAGTGAGCGCCGCGGCAAAGAATTCTATCTACGAGGCACTACCCCCTCGGGGCGCGAGATCATGGCACGTCTCAACGATCTCGACGTGCCCGCCTCGGCATTTCCTTGTAGCGGCTGTCACGGAATCAGAGGCGAAGGCAAGAGCGAGGGCGGCGTCACCGCCGGCGATATTACCTGGTCCAACCTGATAAAGCCTTACGGTCACACTCATCCGACCGGTCGCAAGCATGGACCATTCACTGAGTCTTCTGTCATCCGCGCAGTCGTGAATGGTGTTGACCCGGCCGGCAACGATCTGCTCGTGGCGATGCCGCGGTACAAGGTGTCGCCGGAGGAGATGGCTGATCTGCTTGCGTACCTGAAGCGTATCGACACGGACCTCGATCCGGGTGTGACGGAGACGAACATCACGGTTGGCGTCGTGCTGCCTTCGAGTGGTGCGCTCGCAGAAGTTGGCGCCGCGATGAAGGACGTCGTCGCTGCATACTTCGACAGCGTCAACAATCGCGGCGGAATTTTTAATCGCAAGATCGAGCTCAAGGTTGCAGATGCCGGCGCAGGTGGGGCCAACACCTCAACGGCGGCACAAAACTTTGCTCACAAGGAACAGGTCTTCGCGTTTGTCAGTGGCTTGAGTGCCGGCAATGATCCACAGCTCGCCGCCCTCGCTCGCACGGAAGAGATTCCGATCATCGGACCGTCGACGCTGTTGCCATATCTGGAAAATCCTGCGAACAAATATCTCTTCTACTTGTTGCCAGGCGTTGCTGAGCAGGCGATGTCACTCGTGAACTACGCCGCGGCTCAACCGGAACTCAAACGCGCAAGTGCCGCTTTGGTTTACAGTGATGCGATGTTGAGCAGTGCCGCGGGCGCCGCCGCGGCAGAACAGGCGAAGAAGGCTGGTCTGACGATCACGAAGAAATCTGTTTTTAAGTCAGATGCCTTTGACGCGCGAGCAATCGTGAACGACTTGAAGAGCAGTAATGTTGAGTCTCTGTTTTTCTTTGGAGACGCGAAAGAGCAGTCTTTGCTGTTGAACGAAGCCGCCGCGGCAAGTTGGTCACCGAATCTCTTTTTACTCGGTACACTCAGTGGCAGAGATGTTCCTGTGCCGCCTGACTCTAAAAACAAAGTCTTCCTCGCTTTTCCG
Organism: Pyrinomonadaceae bacterium; assembly: GCA_036006625.1. Classification (GTDB taxonomy): domain Bacteria; phylum Acidobacteriota; class Blastocatellia; order Pyrinomonadales; family Pyrinomonadaceae; genus PSRF01. The sequence goes on from DASYPN010000166.1 coordinate 7,413, forward strand.
ACCGTGCCGTCGGACGTGAGCAGCGACGGAAGGATAGAGTTTCATGCGCTGACTGAGAAATACAAAATTGCGACTCGCCACGCCGCCGCACAGCTTTCAGCGTTCGCAGCAGCGAAGGTTTTTGTGGAAGGATTGACGCGAGCGGGTCGGGATCTGAACCGCGAGAAGTTCATCAACGCGCTCGACACTCTTTACGACTACGAAACCGGCGTCACACCACGCGTAACATTTGGTCCCAATCGCCGCGTGGGCGCCGCGGGCGCCCACATCGTCACCTTCGATCCGGCAAAAAAAGAGTACACCCCACTCGGCTGGACGAACGCGTATTGAGTTTGGCCCCTCCAAAGAAGTTCTTCCCTGACAATCGTGTTTATGAGAGACTGACGGGGCCCAAGTTTGGTTGAGTCTTCACGTCCTGGCGGATCTCCCCTATTGTCGATGCTTTTGTTATCCCTTTACGTGCGCTCTGCGTCCCGAGTCGTCCGGTTCGGATATCTCTGCCTGATCGTTGCGCTATCCTGGGCGATCTTCGGGCCGAGCGGATCAGATGCTCAACGCTCAGCGCCTCAAGCTCCAGAGAACGCGAGCTTCTCAACCGTTGCCGATGACGAAGTATTCATCGTCTATCGCGATGCCAACGGCCGGTATGCATGTCGCGCAGCGAACAAAGCTGAACGCGATCGAATCAATCGACGTTCCGGCGGCGGTCCGACGCAGTTCATCTACAACGGAGCCTCTCGTGAAAAAGCCAAGGCGCTGAGATTGCCATCGGACTCAACCCCGATGCCGGCACTGCAAACATCGGCAGGACTCCGCATTGTGCTGCATGGCACCAACCAGTTGAATTCAAATCAGCAAGCCAAAAACGCCTTCATCGTCGCGGCCAATCGTTGGGAAGCGGTGATCGCAACTCCGATCACAGTTGTAATCGACGTGGACTTCGGACCAACCTTTTTTGGACAGCCGTATGACGACCCGGACATCCTCGGTGCAACCGCCAGTTCATCCGCCACCGGTCCCTATTCAGACCTTCGTCAGCGATTAATAAATGGCGCTTCGACAAACAGTGAAACGGAGCTTTACAACGCCTTACCCGCTTCGTCACTACCGATTGAATTGAATGGAGTAACCAGCAGCGTAACCAATGCGCGTGTCACAAGGGCCAACGGTCGCGCGCTCGGCATTGTGGGAGACATTGTTAATCCCGATTCACTGGTCATAGGCCAGGGTGATGCGGGCATCGGCTTCAATTCGGCACATCCATTCGATTTCAATCCCGACGACGGCATCAGCGCGGATCAAACTGACTTCGACTCAGTAGCAACACACGAAATTGGTCACGCACTCGGTTTCACTTCAAACTCAGGCGCCGCGGCTGGTAGTTCTACCGTCACTGTTTGGGATTTGTTTCGCTTCCGGCCGTCTTCCGTAACGCTGGCGACGTTCGCCACTACGCCTCGCGTGATGTCGATTGGCGGCAGCCAGTCGTTTTTCAGTAATCACTCGAGCACTTTCGCCACGTTCGAACTCGGGCTCTCGACCGGTGGTCAAGATCCGCAGCCGGGAACCGGCGATGGTCGCCAATCAAGCCATTGGCGCGACGATCTGCTAAATACCGGGCGACAATATATCGGCATTATGGATCCGACGCTTAGCGACGGTCTGAGACGAACAATCAGCGAGAACGATCTAACGACGATCGATTTGTTTGGCTACTCCATTGGTGGCCCACCTTTGGTGCGACCGCCTAACGACAATTTTGCTGATGCGATAAATCTTAGCGGCAGTAGTGGAACAATTAACGGCACCAGTGTTAATGGAACCCGAGAGGCAGGTGAACCACTTCACGTAAGTTTCCTCAGTGACAAATCAATCTGGTACACGTGGCAAGCGACGCTGAATGGTCAAGCGACATTCGACACTATCGGCAGTAACTTCGATACCGTTCTCGCAATCTACACTGGAACTTCAGTCAATCAGCTGAACACTATCGCCGGGAACGACGACATCACATCGGGCATCGACCGCGTTAGTCGTGTTCAGTTCAATACTACCGCCGGTACGACTTACAGAATCGCTGTCGATGGTTGGAACGGAGAATTCGGGAACGTCACTTTGAATTGGACGTCGAGTGGCGTCGTTCCCACGCCAACTCCGACGCCGACTCCGACCCCGACACCAACACCAACGCCCACGCCAACGCCGACACCATCAGTCGACTTTGCGATCGAGTCGTTCGTGGCCAGCCCGGATCCGGTCTACACCACACAATTTGTAAATTTTGCTGTCACGGCGCGAGCGTTGAATGGTCCGGCGCTCAACGCGACGGTCTCCATAGTTCTACCTCCCGAAGTCAGTTTTTCTTCTTGTTCAGGAGGATGTATTTCACCCGGTACTCCGAACGGCGGCACGGTGAACAGTTTCGTTGCCGACCTTCCTCAGAATGGTCTGAGAGCAATGGTCGTAACCGCGAGGGTTAATGCGCCAAGCGGGACCACTCTTTCGTCAACAGCGACGATATCGGGAAGCAATCCGGACACGAATCCCGGAAACAATTCTGCAATCGCCACGGCTAAAGTCGCCGAGCTTATTCCTTTCAGCGGTGTGACAAGAATTTCGGTGAATTCCGAGGGAGCCCACGTGCTCATTCTACGTGCTGGTACTGTGTGGTCATGGGGACACAACTTATACGGACAGTTAGGAGACGGCACGAACGATAATCGAAGTGTCCCCGCTCAAATCGATGACCTGATGTTTGTTAAAGATATTAGTGCGGGAGGACACGTTTCTGTTGCTCTCAAAACTGATGGAACTGTCTGGACCTGGGGAACGAATGAGAATGGTCAACTGGGAATCGGTACTGCTACGCCAACTTCCAGCAACCGCCCTCTAAAGGTACCAACACTGTCGAGCATTACATCTATCTCCGCCGGCACCACGCAGGTGCTGGCCCTCAAATCCGACGGAACTGTTTGGGCCTGGGGCTGGAATCCCAGTGGTGAACTGGGTCTCGGTTTTAGTGACTTCGCTCCGCATCCAACGCCGGCTCAGGTTCCGGGCTTAACGAACGTGGTCCAGGTCATCGCCGGTAACGGTATCTCGTACGCAAGGAAAGCTGACGGAACCGTTTTTGGGTGGGGGCTCGCGGTTATCGGACAACTGGGAGACGGAACAACGGGCAGCACTTTCACGTCGCCCATTGAATTGCCGGCTTTGAAGAATATGGTTGCAGCGGGTTCTGGTCCCGGATGGACAGTGGGGGTAAAGCAAGATGGAACTGCGTGGTCTTTTGGAAGCAATGGGTTTGGTCGCCTTGGCCGCGGAATCATCGATATCGGCAATTATCCAGTGCCCGGTCAGATACCGGATCTGTCCGCAAAGGCAGCGGCATCAGCAAGCTTCCACTCTCTGATGTTGCTACCCGATGGGACTATTAGAGGGTTTGGCGGCAATTTCTGGGGACAACTCGGATTAGGCCCCGGTGATCTCTTTGAACATCACTCTCCGGTTTTAGTGCCCGGAATTTCCGGAGTCTTTGCCATCGCGGCTGGGCTCAATTCGAGTTTTGTACTGGTCGGTGATCCAAACACAGGTGGAACGATCAAGTCATGGGGGAATAATGATTTTGGTGTACTCGGTATCGGTTCCACATTCCCAAGTCTGAATCCCTTACAAGTTCCCGAGGATCTCAAAGTTGCGAAACCGATCTTCAGCGTTCCTGAAGGAACTACCTTCCCGACGCAGGTTCGGATTGTGTGCGGCACTCCGGAAGCTGTCATTCATTACACGACGAACGGTTTGGATCCGACAGAAAGCGATCCGGTAGTTGCATCGGGATCGTCGGTGCTGGTGGACCATTCGTTAACTCTGAAAGCGCGTGCATTCAGAACGAGTTTTGCGAACAGTGCGGTAAAGACGACCGTTTACACCGTGGTGCCACCGCCACCTATCGAATTGCTGTTGGAGTCGTCCGGCCCGGCAGCAGATCAACTCGCAGCGTTTGACTCAGTGGCGTTTCTGCGCGATCCGTTTCCGGTTGTTAATCTCACCTACTTGTTTAATCTCCCGGATCCGAATTCGCGTATCGTTGTCTTTGCGAGGAATGTGACGTTGGTCGAAGGCGACACGGCTGCTGCAGTCACGGTTAACCTCGTCGGCAGCAACAGTCAGAGTTACGACATCGCTGCAGAGGATGTGCGCTCTATCGCGAACACGGATTTTGTTCAGGTCACATTCCGCCTGCCCGATAATCTCGCCGTTGGCACAGCCACCGTTCGGATCAAGTTCCAGACGCGAACCAGCAACGCCGGAACGATGCGAATAAAGGCCAATTAGCCACGAAAACGCGGATTTTTTGACTGATTTCCCGCCCCCCGGATTTTCCGACACGAAATCTCAACATTTACGATCGTTGAAACCTGTTAGACTGCCTGCCCCCGACTTATGTCCTGAGGGTGAGTAGGACTGCCCCAGAACCTCCTCCTTCGTTCACGGATCGACTTTTGAGCCGAGAGTGAAACTTCTTCACAGTTTCCCGGAGTACTAAATGAAGCGTTTTGTTTTCCCGATACTGTGGGGCGGTCTCGTCTCGCTACTCCTCTCGCCGTTCTTTGTCTTTGAACAAAGGACGCATGCCGAAGGGCAGCTCAAACGCAAGGTCTCAAAAGACATCCTGCAAAAGGTGGACGCGGGCAAAGGCGGCGATTTCGTCCGGGTGATTATTCAGCCCGCCAGCTCGCAAGATCTTTCGATTGACTCGACCATTGAGGGATCCGGCGGCAGCAACATCCGCAAGTTCAACAACTTCGCAGTGCGAGTGGCCACTTTGCCGGCCAGCGCTGCAGTCAATCTCGCGAATCGCAGCGACGTTGCGTACGTGTCTCTCAACCGTGAAGTCAGGCCCATGGGCCATCTTTCGCAAACTACTGGAGCTGATCAGATCCGGCAGGGCGGAGCTAGCGGTAGCACTCTGGATGGAACGGGAATCGGAATCGCGATCATCGACTCCGGAATCGACGTTGACCACACTTCCTTTCTAAACAAATCAAACGGCGCTCGCGTGGTCTATAACGAAGACTTCACTGGTGAGGGTCGCACCGACGATCCTTACGGTCACGGAACTCACGTCGCTTCGCTCGCCGCGGGCAATGGCCGAATTTCCAACGGCGCATACGTCGGTATCGCGCCGAATGCAAACCTGATCAACCTGCGCGTGTTGAACGCGGATGGCGTTGGCACTACTGCGTGGGTGTTGCGAGCGCTCGACTGGGTCGCCTCGAATCGAGCGGCCTACAACATTCGCGTCGTCAACATGAGTCTCGGAATGCCTGCCGTGGATTCTTACCGGAACGATCCGGTTTGTCGGGCAGCGCGCAGACTGGTTGATGCGGGCGTGGTAGTCTTCGCAGCAGCGGGCAATAACGGCAAAGACAGTGAAGGAAACAAGCTTTACGGTCATATTCATTCGCCCGGTAACGAGCCTTCAGTGATCACGGTTGGAGCCTCAAACACATTTGGCACTGACGAGCGTAGCGACGATGCAGTTGCATCGTTCAGCTCGCGTGGGCCCACACGCAGCTTTACGACCGACGACGACGGCGTCAGACACTACGACAACCTCGTCAAACCCGACATCATTGCGCCCGGCAATAAGCTGATCGATGCAGAAGCTGACGGCAATCACCTCGTGACGCAGAATCCGTCGTTGGATGCGGGAGTCAGCGGCGCGGAAAATCGCAAGATGATGTACCTGAGCGGTACTTCGATGGCCACGCCAGTGGCAGCAGGAACAGCGGCGCTCATGCTGCAGGCGAATCCGAGTCTGACACCGAACCTCATAAAGGCGTTGTTGATGTACACGGCCCAACCGCTTTCGGGCTACAACATGTTCGAGCAGGGCGCGGGCCAATTGAATATCGCGGGCGCAGTGCAACTGGCGCAGGCAGTGAGAAGTGATCTGAGTTCCTCGACAACCGTGGGAGAGCCGTTGCTCATAGTCGACGTGCCACCGGCGCAGGAAACCACGATTGCGAATTACAGCTTCAACTGGTCACGCGGCATCATTATCAATTACACCTACGTCACCGGGATCAATTTGATCATGAAGTATCAGCGGGTTTACGCTCTGGGAAATCTGCTGAGTAGCGGCGTAATCACGGGCGATGGTGTGATTACGGGAGACGGTGTAATAACAGGCGACGGCGTAATCACCGGCGATTACTTTTCTGACGGCGTAATCACGGGCGATTACGTCCTTACGAGTAACGGCGTTATCACAGGTGACGGCTCAGCTTTCCTGGCGGTCAGTCTTCTGTTTCAGGATCGCTTGCCTGAGGGAAGTTACTTGAGCGATGGGGTGATCACGGGGGATGGAGTCATTACTGGCGACGGCGTAATCACAGGGGACCTCGTAACAAGCGCTCAGTCGGCAATGCTCAATGGCGATGGCAGTTCGATGATGACGGCACCATCAGACGATGGCAACGACTGCCTGAATTATTAGTCTTACAGCTTACACACAGACAAAAATGAGTGCGGCGCAAGTCAAGGTCGATCGGCCTCCGTTCGGACAGGTCTACATGTGGTCGCTGGTAATTGCCGGAGCAGCGATCTCGCTAGGCTCACTCGTTCTCTTTCCTTTTCATAAGCTCGACGCTCCCTTCGTTTTTCTCTGCTTGATGGTGATAGCGAGCGCGCTGATTGCCATTCCGATTCCTCGCGTTAGTGGTCGCATAACCGTCGCGGACACGTTTGTTTTTCTGACGATGCTGCTATACGGCGGCTCGGCGGCGATCCTTATGTCGGCGCTCGAAGGTGTTGCCGCGACTCTGATCATCAGCAAACGACCGCGTACGATTCTCTTCAACTCGGCGATACTCGCAACGTCGACCTTCTTTACGTCCATTGTCCTGAATCTCGTTTTTGGTCCACCGGCGGAGATTGCCGGTTCGGGTAGGTTCACAGGCGAATTCTTTGGCGCCATTTGCTTGATGGCGCTCGTGCAATACATCGCCAACACCACGCTGATCGCGATTGAAAAAGCCAGCAAAATCAAGGAATCGACGTGGAATACGTGGCGAACTTATTATCTCTGGACCTCTGTGACTTACTTCGCGGGAGCGTCTTCCGCGGGCATCATTACGATTCTGATCAAGACCTACAACTTCTATGCAGTAATAGCGACGGTTCCGATCATTCTCATCATCTGTTTCACGTACCAGACCTATCTCAAGAACATCGAGAAGTCGCTGGAACAAACAGAAGCCGCCCGACTGCACGTGCAGGAGTTATCGCGATACGTCGGTGAGCTGCAACGCTCCGAAGAAGCACGCGAACAGTTGCTGCTGCGTGCGGAACGTGCGCGTGCTGAGGCGGAGGCTGCCAACAGAATTAAAGATGAGTTTCTGGCGACCTTGTCACACGAGTTGAGAACACCCCTGACTTCGCTGCTTGGTTGGTCCAGTGTTCTCCGTGAGGCAAAGCGTGATGAAAAGATAATGCATCAGGGACTCGAAGCGATCGATCGTAACGCAAAGGTCCAGGCACAACTTATTGACGACTTGCTCGACGTGTCGCGTATCGTTTCCGGAAAACTCAATCTCGACGTCAGACCATTGGACCTCGCGTCAGTCGCACGAGCCGCGATCAACGTCGTGCGACCGGCCGCAGATGCCAAGAACATCACGTTGGACTATTCCGACGAGCCCGGACTCGGAGCCATTTCCGCCGATTCGGCACGCTTGCACCAGATCATCTGGAACCTGTTATCAAATGCGGTGAAGTTCACTCCACACGGTGGCCGGATCTCTGTGCGCGTGGATCGCGACGGAACCGACGCGCGTGTGAGCGTGCGCGATACGGGTCAGGGAATCGAGGCGGAATTCCTGCCGCGCGTGTTCGATCGATTTCGTCAGGCAGACAGTTCCACGACGCGAAGTTTTGGCGGGTTGGGTCTGGGTCTCGCAATTGTTCGGCATCTCGTGGAGCTTCACGGTGGAACAGTTTCAGCGCACAGTGATGGCGTCAAGAAAGGCGCAACGTTCACTGCCACGTTTCCATTGTTGAGCGATCGGACTGAGCCCGTGGCAGTCGCTCAATATGAACAACCGTCGACGGATAGTCATTCGCTTGACGGTTTGAGAGTGCTGCTGGTTGACGACGAACCAGAAGCGCGCGAAGTCATAAGCACCGTGATCACGCGCACTGGAGCAGAAGTGAAGGCTTGCACGTCAGCACACGAGGCGCTCGCGAAGTTGATGGAGTGGAAGCCGGACGTGATCCTGAGTGATATCGCGATGCCTGATGAAGATGGCTACAGCTTTATCGGACGTGTTCGATCGTTACCGAGCGACAAAGGCGGCGATACACCCGCGGCAGCTTTAACTGCATACGCGCGTGACGTCGACCGGCGTCAGGCGCTCGACGCCGGCTACCAGATGCACATCGCGAAACCCATCGGCGCCAGCCAACTCGTGACCATGATCGCCCGCCTCGCCGGACGGTCCACAGATTACGCAGATTCTTAAATATTAATCTGTTTGCAATCTGTGTAATCTGTGGCTAAATAATGCGGTTATGAAGAAGGCGCCTGTAGGAATTGGAATCGTTGGGACGGGGTTTGCCCGCACGACGCAGATCCCGGGGTTTCGAGATTGCATGGGAGCGAAGGTCGTGGCCATCGCGAGCCGCAGCCACGAGCGTGGGGAAGCAATCGCGAAAGAATTCGGTATCGACCACATCTTCGACGACTGGCACGAACTGGTAGCTCACGCGGACGTTGATCTCGTCAGCGTCGTCACGCCTCCATCCACGCACATGGAGATCACGCTCGCCGCACTCGAACACGGCAAAGCCGTGCTTTGTGAAAAACCGATGGCCCTGAATGCCGCCGAGGCTGCACGAATGGTCGAGAAGGCGAACTCGGCCGGTGTGCTCGCACTGATCGATCACGAGTTGCGCTTTCTGAACAGCAGACGCGTCATGCGCGGCATGTTGGAATCGGGCGCGATCGGTTCGGTGCGTCACTGTAATTACGTGTTTCGGTCTGACTATCGTGGTATTGCAGATCGCGCGTGGGACTGGTGGTCTGATGAGACGATGGGCGGTGGAGCACTCGGCGCGATCGGATCGCACGTTGTCGATTCGTATCGCTGGATGTTGAGCACGGAAGTCACGCAAGTGCTCGGCCTGCTCACGACTCACATCAAGCAGCGCCCGGATAAAGGCAACGGAGGTCTGCGTGATGTTACTACCGACGACGAAGCCAAACTCCTATTCAAATTCAATGATGGCCCACACACAGAAGGTGCTACCGGCACTGCGTCAATCTCAGTCGTCGAATCCGGCAAGTATGAGAACCGCCTCGAGATTTATGGCACTAAAGGCGCGCTGATGGTTGAAGAGACCGGCGAACTCTGGCGTTCGCCCACTGGCTCTGGAACATGGCGTCCGGTGCAGGTGGACCAGGACCACATGGCCCAGGGCATGCGCGAGGGAAGCTGGTCGAGAGGCTTTACCGCATTCTCAGTTGCGATCTGCGAAGCCTTGCGCGCAAGCAGAACGACCGTAAAAGACGCAGCAACTTTTGAAGATGGTTACCGAGTTCAGCTCGTGCTTGATGCGATCCGCGCTTCGAATGAAAGTGGGTGCTGGGTAACGGTTGGCCAGTAAACGACTCATCCGCGTCGGCGTCGATACCGGCGGCACGTTTACAGATTTCGTCTTCGAACAAGACGGTCGTCTTAACCTCTTCAAACTTCCTTCGACACCCGCAGATCCTTCACTTGCAATCCAGCAGGGACTCACGCGTATCTGTGCTGAAACCGGTTCGCGACTCGATCACATCGAGATCGTGCACGGCACGACAGTCGGGACTAATGCGCTCCTGCAACGTCGCGGTGCGCGTACTGCATTAATCACAACGCACGGATTCGAGGACGTGCTTGTGATCGGTCGTCAGGCACGACCCGAGCTCTACAATCTCAACGCCATCAAACCTCCGCCACTCGTTGCCGACGAACTGCGCCTGGGTATTAAGGAGCGTGTTGTCGCTTCGGGTGAAGTGATCGAACCGCTCGATGAGCAGGAGCTGCGAAAGCTCGTGAGGAAGTTGAAGCGGTCGAAGGTTGAAGCGATTGCGATCTCGCTATTGTTTTCTTTCCTGCATGCGGAACACGAGGAACGCATCGCTGCGGCGTTAGCGGAACTAGACGTGCCGTTGTCGATTTCGAGCCGGATCCATCCGGAATATCGCGAATACGAGCGCACCTCGACGGTTGTTATCAACGCTTACCTGCAGCCGTTGATGGGCCGCTATCTGTCGCGGCTCGCAGACGCACAAGGCGCGAAGCTCAACCTGCGTGTGATGCAATCATCGGGCGGCAGCATCTCTGCCGAAGTCGCGGCAAGCGAGCCTGTGCGAACGATTCTTTCCGGTCCTTCGGGTGGTGTCGTTGGCGCGTTGCGGGCAGCGCTTTCAGCGGGAATCAAGAACCTGATCACCTTTGACATGGGCGGAACCTCGACTGATGTCGCGTTGTGTAACAGCGGTGCGATTCGCACGACGAACGAAGCGTCAGTCGCGGGGTTACCGGTCGCGGTTTCAGTGATGGACATTCACACGGTCGGCGCGGGCGGGGGATCCATCGCGCGCGTAGACGAAGGCGGTTCGCTCCGAGTTGGACCAGAATCTGCCGGCGCCGATCCTGGTCCAGCCTGTTACGGACGATCATTATTGCCAACGGTCACCGATGCCCACGTCGTGTTGGGCCACTTTGGAGGCCTGGGTTTGTTGGGCGGCGAATTTAAGCTCAACGAAAAACGCGCCCACGAGGCGATGTCGAAACTCGCGGACGATTTGAGCAAAGTTTCAGGAAAACGATGCAGCGTTACCAAGGCAGCGGAAGGAGTCTTGTCAGTCGCGAACACAAACATGGAGCGCGCGCTGCGACACATCTCAGTCGAGCGCGGGCACGATCCGCGACAGTTTGCGTTGTTGCCGTTTGGCGGCGCGGGAGGTTTGCATGCCGTTGACCTTGCGCGCGCGTTGCGAATACCGACTGTGATCGTGCCGACTGCGCCCGGTGCGCTGTCGGCGGTCGGCGTGCTTGTCGCGGATGTGATCAAGGATCAGAGTCGCACAGTGATGTTTACGCATAGCGCGAAGGAGAGGGCTAAGCTCGCCAGAGTTTTTGCAGAGATGGAAAAGGAAGCAACGAAGGTGTTGCGAGGCGAGGGATTTCCTGCGACAAGGCAACGACACGAGCGTTGGCTGGCGATGCGTTATCGCGGGCAGTCGTTCGAACTCGAAGTGAAAGACACGACCGGCGACCTCGCGACGGCGTTTCATCGTGCGCATCGCGAGCGTTACGGTTACGCGCAGGAGCAGAGCGAGATCGAGATCGTCAGCGCGCGCGTACGTTCGCTGGGCATCGTGGAAAAGCTCGCGCAACGAAAGATCGCATCTGGCAGGAATAGAGCGCGTGGCGATGTGTATAAACGAGAGGATCTCGGTCCGGGAGCCAGACTAAAAACGCCGTGCATCGTGACTGAGTACTCGGCAACGACGCTGATACCCGCTGGTTCGAAGGCGCGTGTAGATGACTTTGGGAACTTGTTGATAGAGGTAAATTTTTGACGCAAATCTTGTAAATCCTGTCTACAAATGAGATTCGATCCCACGACGCTTGAGATTTATCGCGCGCTCTTCACTTCCGTCGCGGAAGAGATGGGTGTCGCACTGCGACGTACTGCGTTCTCGCCAAACATCAAAGAACGTCGTGATTACTCGTGCGCTGTCTTCGATGCCACGGGACGCGTGATCGCACAGGGTGATCACATGCCTGTGCATCTCGGATCGATGCCGATGGCTGTCGCTGCAGCACTCGCGGAGATCGATCTCGTCGCTGGAGATGTCGTCGCACTGAACGATCCATTCGCAGGTGGAACGCACTTGCCCGACGTCACGCTCGTGATGCCGGTCACTACCGAACTGCGCACGCTGTTCTACGTCGCAAACCGCGCGCATCACGCTGACATCGGCGGCGCGACTCCCGGATCCATGGGCCTCGCAACAGACATTTACGGCGAAGGCATTCGCATTCCACCGATTCGTCTGGTGCGCGCCGGCAAACTCGACGCGGACACGATGCGACTGTTGCTCGCGAATGTTCGTGGAAACGTCGAGCGTCGCGGCGACTTCGACGCACAGATTGGTTCGTTGAAAACCGGCGCTGTGCGTCTGCTGGAGATCGTTGAGCGTCGTGGGGAAAAGGAAGCAACTGAATACGCGTCACAACTGATCAACTACTCTGCGCGTTTGATGCGACATACGATTGCTTCAATTCCTGACGGTTCTTACGAAGCAGAAGATGCGTTGGACGACGATGGAGTTGACGATCGTGAAGTTCCAATTAAAGTGCGCGTTTCGATCAAAGGCGAACGCGCGCTCGTCGACTTCACAGGGAGCGCGCCACAGGTTAGAGGCGCAATCAACGCAGTCGAGGCGATCACAGTGTCGGCAGTGTCGTACGTCTTTCGTTGTCTGGTCGGTGGGGAAGTGCCTGCGAGTGCGGGATTGATGGAACCGATCGACGTGATCGCGCCGAGTGGGACAGTGGTCAATGCAGATCCACCCGCATCTGTAGCCGGCGGCAACGTCGAAACTTCGCAGCGTATCGTCGACGTGCTGTTCAAGGCGTTGGCCCAGGCATTGCCAGACCGCATTCCCGCTGCCAGCCAGGGGACGATGAACAATCTCACCATCGGCGGCATCGACACTCGCAACGGCCAGGAGTTTTCCTACTACGAAACCATCGCGGGTGGCATGGGCGCCCGCCCCGCAGCCGACGGCATGAGCGGCGTTCACACGCACATGACGAACAGCTTGAACACACCCGCCGAAGCGCTCGAATACGCATATCCCCTGCGCGTCCGCGAGTATCGATTGCGCAAAGGATCGGGTGGTGAAGGCAAGCATCGCGGCGGCGATGGCGTCGTCCGCGAGATTGAAACACTCGTCCCCGCACGCATGTCGTTGTTATGCGACCGTCGCAAGCGTGGACCGTATGGTTTGTTTGGTGGTCAGGACGGAGCAGTTGGAAAGAATGGGAAACTCCCATCCAAAGGCTCGCACGATCTGAAAGCGGGTGATCGAATCCGTATCGAAACGCCAGGTGGAGGCGGCTGGGGAAAACGGATTAGGTCGTGAGTCTGCGATAAATGCCCGGCAGTCGCTCAGGCAGAGACAAGACGTCGTCAATGATCGTGTAACCGATCTCGCCGTAAAGATCGCGAAGCTCAGCCTCCGATTCACGATCGATTGTGATGCAGAACGGCGTAATCCCCTCATTCTTCGCCTGCCGCAAAGCCTCACGCGTGTCTTCGCGCGCGTAACGCGCATCCCCGTAATCATGATCGTACGGCCGCCCATCTGAAAGCACGATCAACAAACGCGTGCGCGCATCCTGTTTCCCGAGCCGCGCCGTCGCATGACGAATCGCGGCTCCGAGTCGTGTGTTGTTCTGATAAGTAATGCCGCCGATGCGTCGTTTCACTTCGTCGTTATACTTCTCATCGAAATCCTTCACGACATAAAACTTCACATTCCGCCGTCCCTCCGAAGTGAATCCATTGATGGAGTAAACGTCCCCGACGGCTTCGAGCGCTTCGCTCATCAACACGAGACCTTCTTTCTCGATCTCGATGATCCTGCGTCCGGGACGCGTGTAAGGCTGCAGCGGATGCCGGCCAATTGTGCGCGCCGTCGAAGACGATTGGTCCAGGAGGAATGAAACCGCCACGTCGCGACGTCGTCGCAGCCGTTTCGTGTAGATACGCTCCGACTGTTGCCCGTCAGCACGGCGATCAATCACATAGTCAATCACGGCGTTGAGATCAAACTCTTCGCCGTCGACCTCATTCGCAACGCGTATGAGGTTCTCAGGCTTCATCAACTGAAATTGATGGCGTATCGACGAGATGACCCCCTTGTGTCGCTCCTTTGTGTGTTCGACGAAATTGCGGTCGCCATGCTTCACCTTTTTTTCTACGACTCGACACCAGCCAAGTCGATGATCCGTCAGCTCGCGATCCCATTCGTCGTAGTTGAATGCTACTTCGCCTTCTGTGAGCACCTGCTCGGGCGTTTCCCCTTCGGACCACGCTTCGGCGCCCATGATCTCGTCAGGTTCACCTTCCATCGACGGATCGTTCCAGGCATTGAACAATTCGCGTGCATCGCGACGTTCAGGCATGCGCTCAGCCTGTCGTTGTTGCATTCGCTCGCCGGCCGACTCGTCGTCGGATTCAGTTTGATCTTCCGGTGCGTCGATTTGCTGCACAGAATCATCGACGGGTATGACGGTTTGAAAGAGATCGTAGACGCGACTCGTCGCCATCAACGTGTCGGCGACTGTCGCCGGTTCGCGCACGAGATAGTCACTGACGACCGTCTCCAGTTCGGAAACTACCTGAGTGTAAGCCGCGCGCGCGTCGTCTAGCGCACCACCGAGCATCGTGATCTGAAAGAGCAGTTCGTAGGGAACGAGCGAGTAGGGGAGCTCCATGATCCTCGGCCGGTTGCCGCTCAGATGCTCGCGGATCAAATCGAGATCGCGACTGAGACCACGATAGGTGCGTCGCAAGCGGCGATCGATGCGACCGTTTTCGAGAGTTCCGAATACGCGCCGCGCGAGCTGGGGCATCGGAAATAGTTTCAGCACTTCCCGGTAGCCAACTTCGCCTACTTCCTTTGTTTCTTTTGGTCCGTCTTCGTCTTTACGGAGTTGGACCATTTCATCGGCGAGCGAGAAGGCATCTAGAGCCTCGACGTTTTCTTCCGAGTATCGCGCTGCGATCGCGGAGTGGGCGACGCGCAACATTCCGCCTCGGTCGTAAGTACCAAACTCAATCTGACCTGCGGCATGTGCGGCGAGCACTTTGTAGAGCCGGAAATCGAGATCTTCGTCGCCGAATTCATTCACGAGCGAAGGCAAATGAATCGTGCGTCCATCGTCGATGCGCGCCTCGTCAGGAACAGCCGCGAGTGGAGCAACATCGACTTCGCGGCCGGTAAGCGCCTCGACATACAAATGGAGCAAGTGTTGGACTGTATCGAGAGCAAGACCGGCGCTGCCGCTGTGCAATGCTTCGTAACTGCCACGTGTTTCGAGCGAGAAATAGCTGCGACGAGCACGCGTGTCTGAGCGCCCGGTGGTGAGTCCGCGACGCGCCCACGCTTCGAATTGTTCGATCGACACAGTTCGCAACGCGCGCGAGGCCGAACGAAAACACGCGAGCGCTGCTTCGCCGTCAACTGCCGCAATCTCTTTTGTAAGTGAGAGCACACGACGCGAGAGTTCGATTGCAGACGCGCGATTCGGATCGGCGTTGAGCAGTCGAATAAATCCGGGACTGCTGCGAACGAAAGCCACGAGACTCGCATTCCCGTTGGCCGCAACCACCCAGAGCAACGCGATCCATTCGTCAAAGATTTCCGAAGCGCGTCGTGCGATCTCGCCGCCTGCAATCAGGATGTGAAGCGCTGCGCCGCCACCACGTTCGAGAAAGTCGTTCGTGCTTTTTAGCAAGCGTTTGGCATCGGAGACTGAAAGTTTACCGAGGCTTTCGGGGATAACGGCCCATGCATCAGCCGCAATGCCCCCGGCGCGAGATGCAAATGCACCCGCGAGCGCGATTGCTGCGACGGTCAGATGCGAGTCATTAAAAGTTCGGAGTTCGTTTATGACGGTGCCGCTCGCGTTGAGAAACTCGGCGCTGTGTTTTGCTGACCGCCGCGCGATCTCTGTTGCGACTTCGAGTATCGAACGAAGGAGTTCGTCATCATTGATCGAGGTGGCGATGGTGGGTAGCGTGTGAAGAGTTTCGCGGCCGATGGCAGTCGAGAGAACCATCTGTCGCGTACACAACACAAAGATGTCCGGATAGAGCTCGGGTGAGATTGATTTTAGTGATTCGACGCCCTCGCCAAAAAAGCCAGCCGCTGACTCGTAGTCGGCCATTGCGAGCCGCCGCCCCATCTCTCCCCAGGAACGCAGCTCTGCTGGCTGTAAGACTTGTGCAGCACTCGGCGCTGCGCGTAGAAACTCGATCCCTGAACGAAGTGAGATAGCAGCGATCGAAGCGCTCGTCTCCAGTACCGCGGCCGCCTGGTCCAACGGCAGACCCGTCAGACTGCGCGTGAGTTCGAGGAATGATTGCCGCTCAGCAGATTGATGTTGATCTTCGGCCACAAAAATTCTTAAGCCACAAAAAGGCACAAAAAACACAAAAGAGAAAAGAAGCGAAATCCAAGAGTTGTCAAAATCATTTTTTGTGTTTTATGTGCCTTTTGTGGCTAGATTACTGTTGTGACGATCTCGCGGATGCTGCGTTGCAGTTCGCGATCGTCGGTGATGGGGGAGCACATGGCGACGTCCGCGGCGTCGACTGGAGGAATACCGAGTGCGATGAGTTGTGCGGCGTAGATCAGGAGTCGTGTTGAAACACCCTCTTCCAATCCGTGTCCACGCAGATTGCGCACCTTCTGACCGATCAGTACGAGGTCGCGCGCGGTGCCTTCATCGACGCCGCCTTCGCGCGCCACAATCTCCGCCTCCATCTCCGGTGGCGGATAGTCAAACTCGATCGCTACAAACCGCTGGCGTGTCGACTGTTTCAAGTCTTTCAGTATTGACTGATAACCGGGGTTATAAGAAACCACCAGCATGAAGTCA
>DASYPN010000167.1:0-2453 GCA_036006625.1 Pyrinomonadaceae bacterium
GTTGATGATCCATGGCGAGGCCGACGACAACACCGGGACGTTTCCGATTCAATCCGAGCGAATGTACCAGGCGATGAAGGGCAACGGTGCGACGGTGCGGCTCGTGATGTTGCCGCACGAGGCGCATGGTTACGCCGGGCGGGAAAGCATCGAGCACGTGTTGTATGAAATGATCGGTTGGTTTGATAAGTACGTGAAGAACGCGCCGGCGAGGGGTAAAGACACGAGCACGGCTCAGGTTAAGTAGTAAGGATCAAAGTGCCAGCGACGTTTGCGGAGTGATTCGTCGGTCCAGTAATTGCGCAGTAGTTCAATTTGCGGGGTTGAGTTGTCGGCGAGGATTACTGTGACTACGTCGTAGCGATACGGTTGATCTTTGATGCCGAGCATTTGTCTGTAAACACGAGCGGCGCGGGTTATTTGGCGGCGCTTGCGTAGATCGACGTTCACTTGCGGTGGTGCGAACCGATCGGAAGTACGCGATTTTACTTCGATGAAGCAAAGGGTGTCGCCGTCGTACGCGATGAGATCGATCTCGGCGTTGATGATCGCGCCGCGACGGTTGCGGCCGACGGGAAGAGTGAAGTTTGCAGCGACGAGACGATAGCCGAGCTGCTCGAGGTATGCAGCGGCGTATGATTCGCCGAGAGCGCCTGGTGAGGAGGTCATAGTTAGACAAGATTTACAAGATTAACAAGATATTAGGCATCGCGATCGTAGGCGACCTTGAGCCAGTGTTTCACTTCGTCGTCGATATCATCTTTTGAAGTAATCTCGATGCGGTGCGTGATGCGATCCTTTTTGGCGAAGCCGCCCGTGTCGATCAAACGTCCCGTCGGTTTCATGTCGCCGAGTGCGAAACCCATGTCGATGCGTGTCTGAGTAGTCGGTTTGATCTGCGCGAAGACATGATTGCGATAGAGCGGCACTATCGTCTGACACGGGCACGCCTTTGCTTCTTTACCGGTTTTCAGTCCGAGCTTTAACAGCGCATCGTAAAGTGGTCGCAGTTTGGCTTTCCCACCCGAGTACATCTTTTCCACGTCGCTCTCGGCTTTCGCGAGATAGAGATCTGGATCACTGGATTCCTCACCTTTTCCTTCAGCGGCTTCCGCAAGCCACCCCGCGGTGTTGGTGCCGAGGTCATACTTCTCCTTCAACCACGCACGACGTTCCTGTTCACCTTTTGGTCCCGCCTTTTTGATGTGTGCGAGCCACTCTTCGACCGACCGACCCGTTTTCCGTTTGAGCTCGCCGATCCATTTCTGCGTCATCAATACGCCTGGGTGGACGCTGTAGATCGACTTCTTGCGCTGGGCTGTAGCTGTGCGAGGCATAAGGTCTCCTTTAAATAGAAGCTATCAGGAAGCCGTGAGCGAGGGCTTCTTGAAAATTGCTATGTTGAGACGGCGGCCTTCTCGAGAAACTTTGGCGTGCGGCGCGCCTTCGTCGCTTGCTCGAAGGCGTAGGCAATCCTGATCAGCTTTGGTTCGCTAAAGGCTTCACCGAAAAACGAAATACCGACCGGCAATCCGAAGACATAACCCGCAGGCACAGTGATGTGCGGGTATCCGGCGATGGCCGAGGCCGATGAATAACCGCCAGTGAAATGATCGCCGTTGATCCAATCGGTGGGCCACGGTGGTCCGCCTGTCGGTGCAATCAACGCATCGAGCTTGTTCTTCTTCATCACAAAGTCGATGCCCTGTGTGCGAGTGAGCAAGTCGTTCTTTCGCAGTGCCGCAAGGTAAGCCTTGGTGGTGAGCGGACCCTTGGCTTCGGCTTTGATCATGATGTCCTGACCGAAGTACGGCATCTCGCGAGCGCGATTTTTTTCGTTGAACTCGATCACATCTTTGAGTGAAC
Organism: Pyrinomonadaceae bacterium; assembly: GCA_036006625.1. Lineage (GTDB taxonomy): Bacteria > Acidobacteriota > Blastocatellia > Pyrinomonadales > Pyrinomonadaceae > PSRF01. Next base: position 1,867 of record DASYPN010000167.1, read on the forward strand.
GGACAGGCGCCTGTGGTCCGAGTCCGGCGAGGTAAGTATTCAAGTCGGCTTTGAACTCGTACAAGAGCACTTCAAACTCCGAGTCGTCAAACTTCCCGGTCGTGGGAATGTCGGCGGGATCGACCAGCACCGCACCGAGCTTCTTTATTTCGTCCAGCAGTTCGCTCATCAACTTGTCGACACGCTCGTTGAATCCGAAGTGTTTGCGCGCAACGCCGAGTCGCATACCGCGTAAACCATCTTTGTCGAGAAACTTCGTGTAGTCGACGGCAACTTGACCGCGACGCGCATTAGTCGCTTCGTCACGCGGATCGGTCCCGGCAATCGCCGTGAGTAGGATTGCTGCGTCAGACACACTGCGCGCCATCGGACCAGCAGTGTCCTGACTGTGTGCAATCGGAATTATCCCGGCGCGACTGACGATCCCGATCGTCGGTTTGATCCCAACCAGCGAATTTGCCGACGACGGGCAGACGATAGACCCATCAGTCTCGGTGCCGATTGCCGCCGCACAAAGATTGGCGGCGACTGCAGCGCCTGAACCGGAGCTTGAACCACACGGATTACGCTCGAGCGAGTATGGATTC
>DASYPN010000168.1:0-4816 GCA_036006625.1 Pyrinomonadaceae bacterium
CATCGCGACGCCGGTGGTCTACTCGTTACTCGACGATCTTAAGGCGACACATCGTTGGCGCCGCTTCGCGGAAAGCACTGGAGCCATTACGGGCGGAATCATGAGCCGCTTAAAACCGAAACGACGCCCCAAACCAGCCCGAGAAACCACGCCCGCTGAACCCACTTCTGAAGTTAGTGGCGATTAAGCAAATAGGTCCGATTGGTCCTATAGGACCTATATTAATCTCGAAAATTCGCGCCCATTCGGTCCAGCTTTCGCAAGAGCCCGGGCCACACGAGTCTTCCACCACCACCCTGCGTGACCACCGCTTCCTGCGCTGGAATCTGCGCAAAGATCTTCCGATCGATCGGCACGAGTTCCACGCCGCCTGACTGAGCGAGGATCTGAATCCGGCAGGCACGCTGTAATAGAAACATCGAGAGAAAGGCGTCTGCGACCGTTGGGCCAACGGTCAACAATCCGTGATTCCTTAAAATCAGAAAAGTCTTCTTGCCAAGGTCGGCGACCAGCCGCGGCTTCTCTTCATCGTTCAGCGCGAGACCTTCGTAATCGTGATAACCCAACGACGCCAGAACAAACAGTGACTGTTGTGAAATCGGCAGCAAACCATCCCGTTGCGCCGACACTGCGATGCCGTGTTCAGTGTGCAGGTGCACCACACACAACGCATCCTCACGCGCTGCATGCACAGCGCTGTGGATCGTGAACCCGGCCGGATTGATGCTGTAGTCCGAATCCATCACGATCTTTCCGTCGAGGTCCACCTTCACGAGGCTCGACGCAGTAATCTCTTCAAACATCATCCCGTAAGGATTAATCAGAAAGTGATGCTCAGGACCAGGCACGCGCGCGGAGATGTGCGTGAAGACGAGATCATCCCAGCCGTAGTCAGCAACCAGACGATACGCAGCGGCAAGATCGACACGGACCTGCCACTCTTCCGGCGAAACGAGGTCGCGAACGTTAGCCTTTACTTGTTCAGGGGCGCTCATAGTTATCCTTTCATCTCCTGTTGAAGATCCGCCGGTTCCGGCATGCTCAAAACCTCTTCCCAACCTGACACGTCGATTCGCATGCGTTGCACCAGATCGTCACGAAGCTTTCGCAGCTTCGTGCTCAGTTGCCGCGGATAATTCTCGATGTCAACGAATCGTCGTCGTTGTTCCTCGACAAATACCTTCTGCTTCTCGATCGATGGAATCGAAGAATGTTGCCCGTTCTCCCAGAAGGGAACCAAGAGTCGATCGACTTGCACCGCGCCTGGAATCTCCACTTCCTCACTATCGAGCCCGATCACATCAGCGATGTACATTCCTCGATCATCCGTGCCGCGAAACAGTTGCAACATTCCGGGCAGCGTGATCTTGTCTTCTGAATTCGACGCTTTGAGTGTCGGCTGTCCTTTCATCACAGACTGTTTGAAAATTACACCCGCAACTGCAGGAATCTCGCTCGACAATTTCGTCCCGATACCAAAGCCGGCGACTTCAGGAAACTCGGCCACTATCTTTTTGACTTTATCGACCGTGAGATCGCCGGTGAGATTCGCGCGCAAACCTGTCAATCCGTTGGCAGCAAAGAATCGCAAACACCACTCGCCGAGTTCCGCCAGGTTTCCGGAGTCGACGCGAAATCCTTTGAACGCACGGCGTCTCGCCTCAGTTGAAGTCGCAGCCATCGCTGCATGGACCGCGCCGGTGTAAACGTCGATCGTATCGAGCAGCAAAGTTGTGCCGTTAGGATTCGCGTCGAGCCAGCGCTCGAAGGCGACTTGTTCGAAGTGTTTCGGCTTGCCCGTGCGTGGCTCGATCTCCGGCCGGTCCATGTACTCGATGTACGCCTGTTGCCAGTAGTGAGCTTCGGTGCCGACGGCGGGAATGTCGAGACGGTGTGCGGCTTCGAGATTCGAAGTGTCGTTGAAGCCGCCGATAAACGCGTAAACAGCGATATCGACAGCGCGCTCGATATCACCGTTGCGACGCAAAGAGAAATCGGAGAGCCAGCGATTCTCGCCCGCGGCCATGCGAAACTGCATCGCCGTGCTCGCCGTCGTCATCGGGAGATCGAACGCGTGCTCGAACTTGATTTCCTGCGCCTGCGTCAGACCGAAAGCCCCGGTGATGTCGGCAAATGGTTCCTGTGCAAAAACGATCGTGCCCGGTCGCACAGCTCTGATCTTGCCGACAAACTGAATGTCTTCGATTGCTTGGGCGAAGAGTTGCAGACCGCCGCGATCCTGTTCGAGAAAACGAAGACGCGGGCGATCGATCTGGCTGTCGACGAGCAGACGGACCAGTCGTTCATGGCCCAGGCATGGAGCGAATGGGATCTTGCGTTGAGTTACGTAGAATGTCGCTTCGGCGTCGCTGAGTCGCCCGTCGTGCAGGCGTGTGCAATCCTTGTACGACGCATCGCCCATCGCGGCGTGGTAGCGATCGATGTTGAGAGTGCCCATTTTTAAGAGTGATTACGCAGATTGCGCAGATTTCACAAATTTATCTGTGTAATCTGTGGATAGATCTCGGCACCGGCGTCGCGCATCTCTTCAATCGCGCGTTCGCCGTCGCCTGGCTGAACATCGACTGCTCGCATCGCGTTCTTTAACGCTTTAACTTTGAATCCATGCTTCAGCGCGTCGAGCACCGTGGACTTGACGCAGTAATCAGTCGCAAGGCCGCCGACGACAACCTCTTCGACGTTTTGCTGATGAAGTTGGTCCAGGAGATCCGTTTCGTCGAATGCCGAATAGCAGTCTGTGTCGCCCAGGCCTTTTGAAATGACGGTGATGCGTGGATCATCTCGCAGGGCCGGATGAAACTCTGCGCCTTTTGTGTTCTGCACGCAGTGAACGGGCCAGACACCGCCGTAGTCCGCGAAGTGTTTTGTCGTTGGTGGATGCCAGTCGCGACTCTTGTAGACGGGCTCGCCGCGTTCGAGAAACTGGCCGATGACCTGGTTCAAAGGCTCAACAACTTCATCGCCGTGAGGCACAGCGAGTGTGCCGCCCGGACAGAAGTCGTTTTGGACGTCAACAACGATTAGAGCTCGCTTCGGTGTGGTCATTGCTTTACAGGATTAACAAGATTAGCAAGATTTGCAGGATACAATCACGCAAATCTTGAAAATCCTGTCATCCTGTAAAATGTTACACTGCCTCAATCATGAATCCTAATGATCTCGCCAAGCGCATCTGGCAGAAAGATGCGTCGCTGTGGAAGTCTGACGAAGCTAGCGTCAAAATCATCAAAAACTCGCTGGGTTGGTTGACTGTTGCCGACGAGATGATCGGCGTTGTTGACGATCTCACAGCCTTTGCCAAATCGGTTCGCGATCGCGGTTTTCAACACGTGATGGTTTGTGGCATGGGTGGCTCATCGCTGTGTCCGGAAGTGCTCGCGAGAACGTTTGGCCGGCAACCCGATTTCCCGGAGCTGCTCGTGCTTGATTCGACCGATCCGGACGTAATCGCTGGGTTCATGGAAAGGATCGACGTCGAGCGTTGTCTTTTTGTCATTTCCTCAAAATCCGGCAGCACGACGGAACCAAACGTCTTCTACAAGTTCTGGTACGAGGAAGTCAGCAAACGTCGAGATAATCCGGGCGGCAACTTCGTCGCGATCACTGATCCGGGTTCGCCGTTAGTTGAGACGGCGAAAGAGCTTAAATTTCTTCAGACGTTTCTCAATCAACCTGACATTGGCGGACGCTATTCAGCGCTCTCATACTTCGGCATGGTTCCCGCGGCATTGATGGGACTCGACGTTCGCGACCTTCTCGACGCAGCACGTCTCGCCGAAAAGGCACTTAATCCTGCTGTGGAGTTGGGAACTTCGATTGGCGATTACGCGAATGAAGGCCGCGACAAGCTCACGCTCGTGATCGATCAAAAACTCGAGACGCTCGGTCTGTGGATTGAACAACTGATTGCGGAGAGCACCGGCAAGGAGGGCAAGGGAATTCTGCCTGTGAATGGTGAACCGCTCGGTACTCCGGACGTTTACGGCAACGACCGTGTGTTTGTCTCGATCTCTTTGGGTGGAACTTCTGAAGAGACACAGAAAAAGCTCGAGGCGCTGGCGAAGGCCGGGCATCCGGTCATCAATCGTAAGCTCGATGATCTTTATGATCTCGGAGCGGAGTTTTTTGAGTGGGAGTTTGCGACGGCGGTGGCCGGCTGGCGACTCGGCATCAATCCGTTCGATCAACCGAATGTTCAGGAAGCAAAAGACGCCACGAAGGAACTGCTAAGCTCGTTTGTGCGGCGTGGTCAGCTTGATGAGCGGAATAAGATTGCTGCGGATGATCTGATGACGATCTATGGTGGCGACGATGCTGAGGCGGCGGAATCGGTTTCTGAAGTTCTGCATCGGTGTCTGGCCACGATTAAACCGGGTGATTACATCGCGTTTCTGAACTACATCGAGGAGACTCCTGAAGTCGATCGAAAGTTCCAGGAGCTTCGTGTGCAACTTCGTGATAAGACCCACTGCGCAGTGACGATTGGCTATGGGCCGCGATTCCTGCACTCGACCGGACAGCTTCACAAGGGTGGGCCTGATACGGGTGTGTTCTTTCAATTCATTGCCAACGACAAAGTCGACTTCGCCATTCCCGGTGAGCCTTACACCTTCACCATTCTGAAACAAGCCCAGGCCCTCGGTGACTTTCGCGCCCTCGTCAAACGCGGCCGCCGCGTCATCGGCCTCGACCTCGGCGACAACACCCTCGAAGGATTAGAGCGGCTGAAGGACGTACTGTAGGGGCGGCCCTCCGTGGCCGCCCTCGGTTTAATCATCACTGTATTCAAAGGCGC
>DASYPN010000169.1:0-6070 GCA_036006625.1 Pyrinomonadaceae bacterium
GGTTGGACCAGATGCGGAGCACTCCGGGATCATTCGTGCGGGAGCGCAGTTCGTTGAGGCGATGGCGACGGCAACCGTGCCGAAGATTGTCTTGACCGTCAATCATGCTTCGGGCGCCGGGTATTATGCGATGGCGGGACAGGGATTTGATCCGGATTTTATTTATAGTTGGCCCACCGGCCGGATGGGTGTGATGGAAGGCGACTCGGCCGTGCAGGCTGTGTTTGGCAGTCAGCTCGAGAGGCTGAAGAAGAACGGCGAATCGCCTGATGAAGCGCTGGCTGCGGAGATGGACAAGGTGCGCGAGACTTACGACATGGAGCTCGATGCGAAGTACGCGGCCGCGCGCGGATTCGTTGACGCGGTAATCACTCCCGAGTCAACGAGGCCAGCACTGGAACTCGCGCTCCGCACCGCACAAAACTACTCCGGCCCCCACCTCGGCCAGTTCGTGTTACCCCCGATAAGTTGAGCCACGGATAAACACGGATTTTATTACGGATTTATAGCCGTACGTACAAAATCCGTGCTTTGATCCGTGTTCATCCGCGGCTCAGGTTATTCCTGATTGTTGAATCAGGGAGTTCCTGCAATGATGCACTGAAACCAGTGGGAGGGTTTGTATTCAAAACCTCATGAACCCTATTCGTGTGCTAATCGCCGATGACCACGCGCTCGTGCGCGCTGGTATTCGGGCTCTCGTCGAAAAAATCGAAGGAATAGTGGTTGTCGGCGAAGCCGGCAAGGGAACCGAAGCGCTGGACCTGGTTCGCGAGCTTAGACCAGATCTCATGCTCCTCGATATCACCATGCCTGACGGCGGTGGCTTCGAGGTCCTCGAGCAAGTCACGAAGAAGTACCCCGAGATAAAGATCATCGTGTTGACGGTCCACGAGGCGGGTGAGTACGCCATCCGTGCACTGCGCGAAGGAGCAGCGGGCTTTCTGCCGAAGAGTGCGGCCAGCACTGAGCTCGAACAGGCAATTCAGTCCGTCATCCGTGGCGAAGTCTATATCTCGCCCGAGACCTCACGAAAGACTCTGCTCGAGTATGGCAAAGGTGCGACGAAGCGAGATCTGCTTGCCACGTTGAGTCCGCGCCAACGTGAGGTGCTTCGCCTCATCGCCGAAGGTAAGACCACAAAAAAGATCGCACAACTGCTCGAGATCAGCGTCAAAACTGTCGAGACTCACCGCGCTCAGTTGATGGAGCGACTTGGTATTCACGACGTCGCCGGCCTGGTGCGTTATGCGATCATCGTTGGCCTGATAGAAGTCGAATAACTGAATTTCAATCAGGAATTCACTGAGGTTACTTCAGGAAACTCCCTAATTGCGCGGGTCTCCGTTAACGCTTAGCCTATCCACGTGGGTTTGACGCATAGCCCTCGGGGCTCGATTGAGCATTCTAATGCCGTTCAAGGCACCTCTCGCTTAAGGAGAGCCGGCTATGTTGGAGAGAGGAATCGATTTCGTGCGAGTTTGGCAGCACTAACGCCGAACAAGTCTTTCCTGTCTATCAGCTTTACAGCTAATGGGGTGGGGAGTTCTGAACCACTCAAAACAAGAGGTCGCCCGAAATGAGCGAAACAGTCGAACTGACCTCAACAAACAGTCATGTGCTGGCCCCCTCAAGTTCGGGCCAGGATCTTGTAAGTCTTCTCTCGACCGACAGCCCAAATCATCATGATGACCGGAGGCGGATTGAACGAAGAGGGTTTGCTGATCTGTGAAACGGCCGACGTGCCGGTGTTGTACAAGCCGTTCCTCGCGAGTGAGGTTCTCAATCTGATTCGAGGGCGTGTTTTTCAAACACGAGCGGCCGTGAATTGAATTCTACGAGACGCGCGCGTTGTAAACAGGGTGAAATCCTCGCGCGTGGAAAGGGGGACGACGGCCAGGGCGAGGTCGTCGTCCCTCTCCTACAAGGGAGGAGCTCTTCCGCCGGAAATGTTCGGCTATTCAAAACATGAAGCGTTGGGCCAGTCTCTTGACGAGTTGGTAACTCCCGCCGCCCTCATTTCAGAAACGAAGAAAGCTCGAAGCAGATCTGGGAACGTCGGTAACGACCGTTTGCCTGTAATGCAGTAGCGCGCAAATTCATAAAACACGGATGACAACGCAAATCGGAAAAATCCTGGTCGTAGACGATGAGGTCGAGCTCCAAAACAGCCTCGTCGAATCGTTGACTTCTCAGGGTTACGAAACCAGTGGTCTAACTTCGGGCGAAAGGGCGCTCGCGGCACTGCGCACCGAGGTGTTTGACATTGTTCTGGCTGACATGATGATGCCCGGCATGGACGGCATCACGCTCGTACGGGAAGCCTTGCAGGTCGATCCGAACCTCGTCTGTATCGTTATGACCGGACAGGCAACGATTAAAAACGCAGTCGACTCAATGAACGTCGGCGCTTTCGATTACATGCTCAAGCCCTTTCGCTTGCAAACTCTGCTGCCACTCATCACGCGCGCAATGAATGTCCGTCAAATGCGTCTCGAGAATCTGCAACTCCGTGAGACTCTCGCGATTTACGAGCTGACGCTCAGATTCGACGAACAATTGCGCCACTCGCAAAAGATGGATGCAATCGGACAACTCGCACGCGGCGTCGCCCACGACTTCAACAACCTGCTTACCGCTATCAATGGTTATAGCAGTCTGGCGCTCCAGCGCGCGAATCCCGACAGTCGCACAAAGACTTACCTCGAAGAGATCAGGAAAGCTGGAGAGCGAGCCGCGAATCTGACGCGACAATTACTGGCCTTCGGTCGCAAGCAAATGCTCAAACCGGTGGCGTTGAATCTGAACGATTTGGTTTTCGACATGAACAAGATGCTTTGTCGTTTGATCGGCGAAGAGATCAAGTTCGACACGAAACTCGATCCCGAGTTGAAAAAGATCAAAGCGGACCCCGGACAGATCGAACAGGTCCTCGTCAACCTCGTCGCGAACGGTCGTGATGCGATGCCTCATGGCGGAACTCTCACCATCGAAACCGCAAACTTCGTTGTGGACCGGGAATACACCAGCAAAATTCTTGCACTGCCGGCCGGCAGCTACGTCATGCTCGCAGTAAGCAATACCGGTTGCGGAATGAGCAGCGAGACCAAAGCGCGAATTTTTGAACCGTTCTTTACGACTAAAGACAAAGGCCGCGGAACCGGTCTCGGGCTATCGACTGTTTATGGGATCGTGAAGCAGAGCGGCGGCAACATTTGCGTTTATAGCGAGCCGAACCGTGGCACGACCGTCAAAGTCTACTTGCCGCACTTCGACGGCGATGAGCAGCTCGCAGAACGCCCGAGCGTCGAAACTGCAGCACCACGTGGATCGGAAACTATCCTGCCCGTGGAAGACGAAGATGTCGGTCGAGAGCTCGCGAATTGTGGTTAGCAAATTAAGAAGTTAAGCCGTGGAGGACTGCAAGATGATTCCAAATGAGGGAACCTACCAAGCGCTCGTTATCGACGACGAATACCAGGTGCGCGAGTTTGTGTCTGACGTATTGCGAGGCGAAGGCTGGGATGTAACCCAATCACCTTCTGCCGAAGACGCCTTCGCGCGTTTCGATGAGAACCCCTGGTCTGTAGTCTTCTGCGACGTCGTGTTGGGCGGCGCAAACGGTTTCAGCGTGCTCCGTCACTTCAAAGAAAAAATGCCGGAAGCGAAGGTTGTGCTCATGACTGGACACGGCACTGCCGCGGGCGCACTCGATGCGACTGCCTTTGGCGCTTACGACTACTTGTTGAAGCCCTTTGGTCCGGAAGAATTGCAATCACTTTCAAGAGCGTTGCGCGAGCAACTGGCAGAACGCCCTCAGCGGTCCTCACCCCTGCGACGCGCGGCTGCGTACCATTCAGACATCGAGCTGGTGGGGCGCAGCCAGGCGTTCATCGAGGTGATGAAACAGGTGGGCCGCGTTGCGAATACTAATCTGCCTGTTTTGCTCACCGGTGAATCGGGTACAGGGAAGGAACTCGTGGCGTCGGCGATTCATCATCGCAGTGGTCGCAGCGATCAACCGTTTGTGGCGGTGAACTGTGGTGCGATTCCAGCCGACTTGATCGAGGCGGAACTGTTTGGACACGTGCGGGGATCGTTCACGGGCGCCGATCGAGATCGACGCGGCTTGTGGGAAGAAGCTGACGGCGGCACTGTCTTTCTCGACGAGATCACGGAAACGAATTCGTCGTTTCAGGTGAAACTGTTACGCGCGCTGCAGATGGGTGAGATTCGTCGCGTTGGATCAAACCAGACACAGAAAGTAAACGTGCGTGTGATTGCGGCGAGCAATCGCGACGTCGAACTGGAAGTTTCAGCAGGACGATTTCGCAACGATCTTTTTTATCGACTGAATGCAGTGTCGATCGTCTTGCCGCCGCTGCGTGATCGTCGTGAGGATATTCCGCCGTTGGCGCAGACGTTTGCGGATCGGGTTTATTCGCTGAGTCCGTCAGTGAAGTTTTCGAGTGAAGGGCTTGGGCTACTCGAACGATACAACTGGCCAGGAAACATTCGCGAACTGGAGAATGCGGTTGTGCGAGCGGTCGCTATGTGCGACGGCACGATCAGAGTTAAGGATTTGCCGCAACGTGTGCGCAATTACTCACTCGCGCCGGGAGATGCGACCAGGTCTGACATTACGCCGGCGCCTGAACCCGCCCTTGATGATTGGGTCACGCTTTCGGAAATCGAGGGCCGCTACGTCGCGCGCGTCCTCGAACATACGGGTGGAAACAAGCAGGCCGCCGCACGCCTCCTCGCCGTCGATCGCAAAACCCTCGATCGCATGATCAAGCGCCACAACATCAACTCCCAACACGCTCGCCCGCGCGTGAAGGTCTCGGGCCGCGGGTGACAAGATTGCACAAAATCTGGTTGACATAGGACCAAAGCGGGCGTAGAGTGCGGCGCATCTTGATTGGTTCTCGTTGGCCCAACGACTCCCCGCAACCGACGAAGTCTGATACTTGTAGTTGATTCGTTAAGTCCTCGCATCCCCCTCCTGGCATAACGATTCATTAGTCAATTAAGCGGCCTGATTCTGCCAAGATGTTATTGGAGAGGTCCTCATGTACCAGATCGCCCAGAACTTCACGCTTCGACTTATTCTGTCTTTCACTATTTGCGCATCGTTGTTGTTGCTGCCGGGTGTTTCGCTGCTGAGCGAAGCGTCGCAAGGTCAGGGAGCTGCGGGCAATGCGCGTCCGGGACCCAAGAAGCCTGAGGGCGTCCTGCCCGACCTGGAAGATGTGAAGAACGAATCGAAGGTGGTGCGTGAAGCGCCGCCGCCGATTCCGTCAACTGTGCGTGCGAGACGGAATGAAGGCAAGCCGTGGGATGGGCGGCGTGTGGGTGATCCGGGAACACAGCAAGGTCCAGTGGACCAGCCTGAAGTTGAGCGGCAAACCCGACGTGCACATGCGCGAAGGCGAGCCGCTCCGCTGCTCTCCGAGGATCAGTTCATCCAGAATTTCTTCAGTGTAGCGTTATTGCACGGTCCCACGGGAGAGGAACCACTCTACTGGAACTACCTCTTGCGAGCCGGGTACAACCAGAGTCAAACGTCACTGAAGCTGGCGGCGATCGAATTAGGCAGGACGCTCTTTGAATCGGCGTCATACCTGGCGCGCACTCGCAGTGCGCACGATTATGTCTATGATCTTTACAGGACTTATCTGATGCGTGAGCCGGATGCTGGAGGCCTGGCTTACTGGGAACCACTCGTCTCGAGTAATGGACGTGAGTACGTGCGTCGTGGCTTTGAGGAGTCAGGTGAGTTTGCGACCCTGCTGGCGACTATCTCATTCAGTGGCTCGGCCGGCACGAACCCATCCTCGTTGATAACGGCCCGTGTGGATCCGCGCAATCAGCCCGGCAACGAAATGCTCTCGCGTGATGCGAACTGGAGTGTGTCGTTGCTCAGTTTGCCGGGACGCAATGGACTCGATCTCGGCCTCGCGCTTTCCTATTCCTCGATGGTCTGGACGTATTCCAAGCCATATTTCTACTTCGACGAGGACAATGGTTTTCCCAGCCCCGGCTTTCGGCTCGGCTTTCCCACCGTGCA
>DASYPN010000170.1:0-7369 GCA_036006625.1 Pyrinomonadaceae bacterium
CGCACGAACGTACAGTTCAAAGACGACGAGCATTTGATGCGCGTGATCGAACGAATCGTGTCGTCTGTTGGACGTCGCATCGACGAGTCGTCGCCGATGGTCGACGCCCGTTTGCAGGACGGTTCGCGTGTTAACGCCATCATCCCGCCGCTCTCGATCGATGGACCAGTCGTATCGATTCGCCGCTTTGGCTCCGATCCGCTGAAAATGTCGATGTTGATCGACTACAACGCTCTTACCAAAGACATTGCAGACATGCTGCAGATGGTTGTCACTGCGCGTCTGAACATCCTGATCTCGGGCGGTACCGGCGCCGGCAAAACCACGCTGCTCAACGCGCTCTCCGCATACATTCCTGAAAACGAACGTATCGTCACCATCGAAGACTCGGCGGAACTTCAGCTCCAGCAGCCACACGTGGTCCGGCTCGAAACCAGACCGCCCAACATTGAAGGTCGCGGTGAAGTTACGCAAAGAGACCTCGTCAAGAACGCGCTGCGTATGCGTCCCGATCGCATCGTGATCGGTGAGGTTCGCGGCGGCGAAGCTATCGACATGCTTCAGGCTATGAACACTGGTCACGACGGCAGTTTGACCACGGTTCACGCCAACACACCGCGCGACGCTCTGGCTCGTCTCGAGACGATGATTCAGATGACGGGTATGCGTCTCTCTGATCGTGCGATGCGCCAACAGATCGCTTCGGCGCTGAATCTGGTCGTACAGGTTGCGCGTATGTCGGATGGCTCGCGTCGCGTGACGTCGATTTCGGAAATCACCGGCATGGAAGGCGAGACGATCACGATGCAGGAAATCTTCCAGTACGAGAGAACCGGCGTCGACAAAGAAGGAACTGTATTGGGTCGCTTCCGTCCAACAGGTATTCGTCCAAGGTTCGCCGAACGGTTGAAGGCTTGCGGTCTGCAACTGCCACGCGTCTTCTTCGAGGAGATGTAAGCAATGGTCATATCGTTCTTCGTATTTGTCTTCGCACTGTTCCTGGTCCTGGGCGCCTATCTGCTGGCTACTCACGGCACCGAGCAGAAGCGTGTACGCCTGCAAAAACGACTGTCTGAGGCGCTGATGCATTCGGCGCACACAGAAGACGTCGAGGTCGTGCTCGCTCGCAACGAGCTGATGAGCGAGATCCCCTGGATGAACCAGATGCTGGTCAACATGCAGGCAACATTCCACGTGAAGCGGATGTTGGACCAGGCCGATCTGCACATCACGCCCTCGCGGCTGCTGATGTTTTCGTTCATGGCGGGCATGCTCGGCGGTTTGGCCGCGTCAGTTTTGACGGTGTTCATTCCGCTCATGGTCTTCGCCGGTCTTGTGTGTGCTTCGATACCGTTTATTCATGTCTGGTACAAGCGCAAAAAACGGTTCGATAAGTTTCTCGAACAGCTTCCCGAGGCGCTCGATCTCGTTAGCAGAGCGCTGAGCGCGGGACATGCGTTTGCGGAAGCCCTTCACATGGTTTCGACGGAAATGCCGGAACCAATCGCTACTGAGTTTCGCAAGACTTACGAAGAACAGAATCTCGGTCTATCGATAAAACTCGCACTCGAAAACCTGACGCAGAGAATGCCACTTCTTGATCTCAAGATGTGTGTGACGGCGATTCTGATTCAGCGCGAGACCGGCGGTAATCTCGCCGAGATCCTTGAGAAGGTTGCGTACACGATTCGCGAGAGATTCCGAATCCTCGGCGATCTGAAAACACTGACCACCAGTTCACGAATGTCTGCGTGGCTGCTCTGCGGTTTGCCGATCATAGTCGCACTCGCAGTCACATTCCTGAACCCCGATTACATGAGCGTGTTGTGGACGGATCCGCGCGGTCACTATCTCATCGCGCTGGCTCTATTCATGCAGATCTCGGGAATGTTGATTGTTAGAAAGATTCTGAAGATACAGATTTAGAACAAAGCACAAAGAACGAAGAACAAAACCATGATAGCCATAATCGCAATCTCAACCTTTGTCTGTATCTCACTCGGAATGCTGGGTGTCTACTGGTTGCTTTACAAGCCCCAGAGTGCGGCAACTGAAAGACTGCGTCGCCTCGGTGGCACTGATGTCAGCGCTCCCAACGCTCCAGCGGCGGCCGTCGTACCGGATGAAGCGTCCGGGGCTACGGAAATCGCACAGCGCTTGGCCCAACCATTGAACAAGCTTCTGCCGCCGTCGGCGACCGAGGCCAAGAAGCTGCAAAAGCAGTTGATGCATGCGGGTTATCGTTCGGCTGAGTCTCCGATCATTTTTCGCGCGATCCATATCGCGTGCATGGCCGGTTTTCCGTTGTTCGTTGCCGGCATCTGTGCTTTGACTGCGCGACCGCTTAACAGAGCAATCATCTTCATCATCATCGCTTTTGTCGCCGGCTTCTTCCTGCCACGCTACTTCCTGGGTCGCATGATCAAGAAGCGCCAACGGCTGGTTCGTTGGGGCCTTGCGGACGCGCTTGACCTGATGGTTGTTTCAGTTGAAGCAGGTCTCGGTTTGAATGCGGCGATGATGAAAGTCTCGAGCGAATTGAGGGAAGTGCATCCGCCGGTCGCGACCGAATTCGAACTCGCCAACCTCGAAATCAGAGTCGGACGCGAACGTGACGAAGCGTTACGCAATCTTGCAGAACGCACCGGCGTCGACGATCTGCACAGCCTCGTAGCAATGCTGATCCAGACCGACAAATTCGGTACTTCGATCGCCAAGGGACTGCGAGTGTTTTCAGATTCGCTGCGCACGAAACGGCGCCAGCGAGCTGAACAGGAGGCTCAGAAAGCTGCAGTCAAACTGCTGTTACCACTTGCGTGTTTCCTGTTCCCGACTCTTTTTATCGCCATCCTTGGCCCAGCCGCCCTTAACCTCATGGACACGCTCGGCAAAATGTAGAGGAGTGGACCAATGAACAAACGAAGAATACTTGCTGTTCTAATAGCTTTAGTTTTGACGATCGCTGCGACAGCGATGTGGAGTGCTTCCACGATTCAGCGTGAGGGAGATCCCGACGCGATCGCTTTGGAAGATTCAGGTTCTGAAGCGGGTGTCGAACAGCCAAAGAAAAAGGGCGGAAACAGAGTAGTCAAAGTTCTGGCAGCGCCGTTCAAGTTGTTCGGAAAAATGTTTGGAGGCGGTAACGAGCAGAACAAGGTCTATCGCATGACCGAGAAAGACGCCCAACGGTTCGAGAGTGCCGGCATCGAGAAGATCGAAGATGCGCGCCACCAGGGCACCAGGCGCGACACGTCAGACGCATCAGCGCGAGAGCACCTCGAAGTCGGCCGTCAGTATCTTTTGGAAGGACGTTATAACGAAGCCATCAGCGAGCTCTCGATGGCTACCTCGATCGATTCGAAACTGACCGAAGCCCACAATCTTCTTGGAGTGGCTTACGACAAAAAGGGCTTTGCCGATCGCGCGAAAGAATCGTTTGAACGCGCAGTGAAGATTGACGAAGATGCCGACACGCTCAACAACCTCGGCTTCTCGCTCTATCAAAACGGTAACTATCGCGCCGCAATCGATCGTTTGAAGCGCGCTGCGAAACTCGCGCCGACCGACGAACGCATCCTGAACAATTTGGGCCTGGCTTACTGCCGTCTCGGCAAAATTGATGAAGCCTACAAAGCTTTCACACGTGCCACTGGTCCATTGAACGGCAATCTCAACACCGCGAAGATGCTCGAGCGTTTTGGTCGTGAAGACGATGCGATTCGTTACTACGAAGCGGCGCGAACCATTGATCCGAACAACACCCTCGCTCTGCGACGCCTGGCCGATCTCTACCAGCGCACAGGCCGAGCCATGGAATCCGAAGCCGCTCGATCAGCACTCGCTTTGGCGATGAATAACGGCGGGAACAACACAGGTAAATAGGCCCTATAGGTCCAATATTGCCCTATCAAAGGAAACAACAATGTCGCACACCGCAATTCTGACGCGCGCGGAAATCGAGAGCATGGGACCTCCGCTCCCTGAAGAGATCCGCGACACCGGTATCGCCGAGCAGTTCCTCTGCGACCTCGCATTGAAGCATGTCGCCATGCTGCCCGAGCCGACCACCATGGCGGTCTCCGACCGCATCAACCTGCCGCGGACCTTAACTGAGGATTTACTCCAGAAGCTGTACCGCGAAAAGCTGATCGAAGTGAAGATGCAGTCGGCGATTGGTTCCACGCGCTACGCGATGTTGGACCACGGTTGGGATAGGCTGGCGCGGTTGTTGTCCATAAGTGGTTACGTCGGACCAGCGCCGGTGTCACTGCGCGATTACTCGCACATGATGAAACTGCAGTCGATTCCGTCGAACACAGCGGACATGGATACGGTGCGCCAGGCATTTCATGATCTCGTGCTTCCGGACTCGCTGCTGCAAACACTTGGTTGTGTTATCAATTCGCGTCGTTCACTGTTTCTTACCGGATTGCCGGGTACTGGCAAGACCGCTGTCGCGGAACGCATCAACGGAGCATTAGCGGGGGGCATTTGGATTCCGTACGCGGTCGAGATTGACGGTCAGATCATTCGCGTTTTCGACGGGCATTGTCATGAACCGATGCCGAAGGAAGATACACCGATTGACTACGACCATCGGTGGGTGTTCATTCATCGTCCGCTCGTCGTAGTCGGCGGTGAGTTGACTCTCGAGAACGCGGACCTGACGTGGAGTGAAGCGGCGAAGTTTTACGAAGCGCCGTTCCAGATGAAATCAAATGGCGGCACGCTTGTTATTGACGACTTTGGTCGTCAGCGAGTCGCGCCGCAGGATCTTTTGAATCGTTGGATCGTGCCACTCGAACGACGCGTGGACTATCTCGCGTTGCACACCGGCAAGAAGATCGAAGTTCCGTTCGAACAGCTCGTCGTCTTCTCGACGAACCTCGACGAGAAAGATCTCGCTGACCAGGCGTTTCTGCGACGCATGGGTTACCGCGCGCGCGTCGAGCCGCCGACACCGGCAGCGTACACTGCAATTTTCAAACAGCAGGCCGACCGGCGCGGAGTCGTAGTCGACCAACCCGTCCTGGACCACATTCTGATGAAGTATCGTGTCGAGCACAGGCAAATGAAAGGTTGCGAACCGCGCGACATTCTCGATCGAGCCACAGACATCTGTCGTTTCGAAGGCAAGAACACGCAGCTTACACCGCAGATTGTGGACATCGCGTGGCGCAACTACTTCGGAACATCGCACTCGTTCGCACCCGTGCAGACACACGAAACAATGATCGAGCGTACGCTTGCCGATCCACTCGAGCTCTAATGCACAAATCAGTCAAAAATCCGTTTTATCTATGGCTACTGCTCTTGCTTGTGAGTTCAAGCACTGCTGTTGCACAAACAACGCAGGTCAAGCTGAAGCTCGCAGACGGTTCATACATGACGGTCGACGATGCCTGGGAATCACCCCAGGGAGTTTGGTATCGCCAGGGCGGACTCAGCCATCTGCTCGCGAAAGAAAAGGTTAAGAAGATCGAGCGAACCACTGCGTCACCAACACCTTCACCCGCGGAAAGCACCAACGACGACGATCATTTCGAAGCCTCGGAGGTCATCGCGAAAACACCATCAAACAATGGTGTGTATGACCAACCGGCGTGGATCTATCTGAAAGGCGGAGCGCGTGTCGAAGCCGACAGCGCCAGTCAATCACCAGCCGGCGTTTGGTACAAGCGTGGATCGATGTCCATCTTTTTAGACGCCGCTCGTGTCGATCGAATTGAAGTAGAAGATCCGGGAACCGTGGCGCAGGCAGGAAAGAAAGCGAGTGGATGGAGCACCGGTCGAGCCGGACTCGACAGTCTGATCCGTCAGAACGGTAACAAGTATGGAGTTGATCCGTACCTGATCTTTCTTGTGATGGAGCAGGAGTCGCATTTCAACACGCACGCCGTTTCACCGAAAGGCGCGCGTGGTCTGATGCAACTGATGCCTGGAACTGCAGCGCGTTTTGGTGTGCGAAGAGCACACGACGCCGCGCAAAACATTTCGGGCGGTACGAGATACTTGCGCGAGTTGCTGAATCGTTTCAACAATCGCGTCGATCTTGTGCTGGCGAGTTACAACGCCGGTGAAGGCGCGGTCGCGAAGTTTGGAAACAAGGTGCCGCCGTATAAAGAGACTCGCAACTACGTCAAGAAGATCGCATATCGTTACAAGCGAAACATCGCGCGAACGAAGAAACCCGCGACCACAACAGCCGCCAAAGATTCAGGCGAAAGATAAATCAGTCATGAAGGGAATTCTGCTCACTTGTTTATGTCTGCTGTTGACGGTTGGAGCTAACGCCCAACAGCAGGATGGACCGTTGACGAATGTCGCCGTCGTGAAGCTGGTCAAAGCCGGATTTAAAGACAAGACAATCATCACGATCATCAACAGCCGTTCTGCCAAATTCAAACTCGATACTGAGGACCTCATCGAGCTGAAGAAGAATGGTGTTAATGAAAAGATCATTCTCGCGATGCTGTCGGCGCAGATGGGAACAGTTTTCCTAACCGACGATGAATGGTCAGGTGATCCGTTCTTCAGAGATTCGAAAAAGCAGAGCGGTGGTGATGCGAAGTCGCAAGGCGGTGAGAGTGATATCTTTGGATCTGGTTCCAACTCGCAATCGAGCCAAAGGCGGGGTGGGTTGAGTGGAGGAGATCAGAACGACAGCAATCTCAATGGATCGGCGACAGTTCGCATCATCAAACCGCCGGCAGAAGGTGGTCAAGGTGCGTCGCTAAAGCTCGAGAAGACACCGACGCTGACTAACGAAGGCGTTATCCGTCTCGTCGAAGCCGGATTTTCCGAAGGCACAATCATCAAACGGATCGAAGAGTCGCCAGTCGATTTTGATCTCTCGCCCGCAAAGCTCGACGAACTTTTCAAGAAGCGAGTGTCAGATGCCATCATCGCCGCCATGCGGACGGCGATGGGTGGAAAGTAGAGGTTTCACGCAAAGACGCAGAGTAAGCAAAGGTCGCTAAGAGTCTTCTTGGCGGCCTTTGCTTACTTTACGTCTTTCCGTGAAATCATCTGGCCAAAATGTTACACGCCTGCGTGGTTCTCGGCCCTTGTAGCATGAAGACACAAACCAGGCTCAGGTCCATCGTCGCCAAAATTCGACCTCAGTTAGAGAAATAGCAAACGTTAACCCTGATTTTCGGATGGCGGCATGGGCATTGCTCTATCGTCCGCGGCCTTGGACTGTCTTGATCTGCCAAGGCACGCCATTAAACTTGAAACGGACGGAGAGACGATGCGCCCTATTAAGCATGCGGAGAGAGGATTGACCTTCATCGCGGGAGGCCTTTTCAACGCAATTCAGTCGGTAAATAAGTACAAGCCCAATCCTTCTTTTACTCCAAAATGGTCG
>DASYPN010000171.1:0-10340 GCA_036006625.1 Pyrinomonadaceae bacterium
GATACGCAAACGACTGTCTTGATCGAGGGCGAGTCGGGCACAGGTAAGGAGTTGCTTGCGAACCTGATTCACTTCAACTCCGGTCGCGAAGACCAGCCTTACGTCAAGTTGAACTGCGGGGCGATTCCGGAGACGCTCCTCGAGTCTGAACTGTTCGGTCACGAGAAAGGCGCGTTTACGGATGCGCGTGCGTTGCGTCGCGGGCGGTTCGAAGAAGCGGATGGCGGCACGTTGTTTCTTGACGAAGTCGGCGAGATGAGTCCGTCTGCGCAAGTCAAACTGTTACGCGTGTTGCAGGATGGAGAGCTGACGCGCGTCGGTGGCAATGAAGTGATCAAGACGGACGTGCGTGTTGTTGCGGCGTCGAATGTCGATCTGAAACGCGCGGTTGAGCTTGGAAGTTTCCGGCAAGACCTCTTCTACAGGCTTTCAGTGTTTCCGATTAAACTGCCGCCACTCCGCGAGCGGCCCGAGGACATTCATCCTCTCGTCATCCACTTCCTCGAGCACTACAAACAAAAGACCGGCCGCTTCATCTCGGGAATCTCGAAAGACGCGCTTCAGGCTTTGATCACGTACGACTGGCCGGGCAATGTTCGTGAGCTCGAGAATGCGATCGAGCGTGCAGTCATTATTGCTTCGGGAAGAGGTATCGAACTCGAAGACCTGCCCGAAGCCATCAGCAAGATTGCCCTCGAAGACCGCGACCGGATCAAAGTTGAACGGGCAAAGGCCGCCAGCGAAGGTCGCACGACCACTTTCGAGATCACCGTTCCCTCGTCAATGGAAGAGATTGAACGCCAGGCCATCGAAGCCACCCTCGATTACACCGAAGGCGACAAATCTCACGCCGCCCGCGCGCTTGGCATCGGCCGCAAGACGCTGTACCGCAAGCTGGACCAGTACAACGGCAAGAATTAAACACGGATGTATGCTATAGTCCCAGCCTGTAAAAATCCGGAAAGTCTTAAAAGAAAGGACCCCAGACAATGGGAGACGAAAGTATTTCGAATAAATTGACGTACCTGCTCATCGGCGGCGGCATTGGCGCCGTGCTCGCGCTGCTTTTTGCGCCGAAATCGGGCCAGGAACTGCGCGGCGACATCGCTGATGCGACCCGCAAAGGTATCGATCGTTCTCGGGAGGCCGCGCAGCAATTGGGCGATCGTGCCGGTGAGTATTACGAAGCGACCCGCACCCGGGCGTCTGAACTCTATTCTCAAGCCTCTGACAGAGTCTCTGAAGTTGCCCAAACCGCGCGCGACGCTGCTGCCCGTCAGACTGGAACGCTGACCGCAGCAATCGATGCCGGCAAGAAGGCTTACCAGGAAGAGAAACGCAAGACGGAGATGTCAGGACGCATTGAAGCGGCTCCAAACTATGGCAACGAGTCGTCTAACTAATCGGAGATGATTCTTCCAGCACTGCTACAAATGAGCACCCGCGATCCGATGTTCTGGATCATGGTGATTATTGCTGCCTCGTTTATCCTGATTGCGATCGCGATGATCGCGATCGCGGTTTTTGTCAGCCGGGCAGTGAAGACAGTTAACCGGTTGGAAGAGAAGCTCGACCCGTTGATCGGGCGAGTGAATGAGATCAGCGACCAGGGCAAGTTGATTGCCGTGCAGGGAAAACTGATCGCGGAACAGTTCACAGCGGTTTCGAGTCACATTGCCACAGCAACTCTGCACGTTTCGGAGTCGCTGGCGATGGTGAAGAGTGAAGTGAGTGAACTGAAAGCGCTGGTAAGCGAAACGGCGGTCGAGGCTCGTGATAAAGTCGAGCTGGTGAGTCATACGATCGATCGCACGCAAAGGCAGGTGGCTGCAACAACTGATTTCGTCCAATCGAAGGTGATAGAGCCGGCTCGTGAGATTGCAGCGATTATGGCGGGCTTCCGCCGTGGCCTCGAAGTACTCGTGGCGCCGATGCCGAAGCCCATTAATCAAACTTACGCAGAGGATGAGATGTTTATCGGGTGATTCAAATCACAAGCCGATTCTACCGGACCCGAGCCACTCATCCTGAAGGGCTCGGGTTCTTAGTTTTTGTTGGACAGGATTGACAGGACTTGTTTCAGGATTTACAGGATTGAATCCTGCGCATCTTGAAAAAATCCTGTTCATCCTGTCCAAGTTCGATCTCGGATTAACGCTCTGCTAGTATTTAGAACTTACGCTTATGTCCACAGAAACCCCTTTAGATCTCAAGAAAACCGTCAACTTGCCGAAGACCGACTTTGCGCAGAAAGCCAATCTTGCGCAAAGCGAACCGGCACGCCTTCAAAAATGGACCGAACTCGACCTTTACCGCCTGATCCGCCAGACAGGCGAAGGCCGTGAGAAGTTTATTCTCCACGATGGTCCACCATACGCGAACGCCGACATCCATCTCGGCACCGCGATGAACAAGATTCTCAAAGACTTCATCGTCAAATCGCGCACGATGATGGGCTACGACGCGCCTTACGTTCCGGGCTACGACTGTCACGGTCTGCCTATCGAAACACACGTCGAAAAAGGGCTCGAGAAAAAGGGCAAGAAGAAAGCCGATCTGAGCGTCGAGACGTTTCGCCGGATCTGTCGTGACCACGCAGAGAATGCTCTGAAGAGTCAAACGCGCGACTTCAAACGACTCGGCATCCTTGGCGAATGGGATCATCCATACCTCACGATGTCGAACCATTACGAAGCCGAAACGGCGCGTATGTTCGCGCGCTTTGTCGAGCGTGGTTGGGTTTACAAAGGCGCACGGCCTGTTTACTGGTGTCTCAAGGACCAGACTGCGCTGGCGGAAGCTGAGGTGGAATATCATCAGCACACGAGCCCGTCGGTCTACGTGAAGTTTCCGCTCCGGAGCGATCCGTCGTTGATCGATCCGGCGCTCGCGGGACGAAAAGTCTTTGTCGTGATCTGGACCACGACGCCATGGACGCTGCCTGCGAACCTCGGTATCGCCGTGCATCCTGATTACGAGTACTCGGCGTTCGAATACGGCGACGAGGTTTATATCGTTGCCAGCGACCTCGTGGAATCAGTTGCGGCAAAATGTGACCTCGGTGCGTCGCCAAAAGTCATTGCGCGTTTTCTGGGTTCGAAACTCGATCGGCTCGAAGCTGGTCACGCATGGCTCGATCGCCTGTCGCTCTTGATGGTTGGCGAGCACGTTACGCTGGGTGGTGAAGCAGATGCTGAAACCGAGCTGGACGTCAGCGAAGCGCAGAAGAAATCAGACAGCAAAGCCGGAACCGGTTGCGTACACACGGCGCCGGGGCATGGTCACGACGACTTCGTGATCGGTAAGAAATATGGTTTGGAGATCTACTGTCCGGTCGACAATGCGGGACGATTCACGCCTGAAGTCGAACACTTTGCGGGTCAACGCGTGTTTGATGCAAACGATCCGATCGTCGAATTCATGCGCGAGCGGGGCGTGTTGCTGTTTAGTGAAAAGTACGACCATCGCTATCCGCATTGCTGGCGCTGCAAGAATCCGGTGATCTTTCGCGCGACGCCGCAGTGGTTCATCGCGATGGACCAGGTGCATTCGGATCTTGTGGAGAAAGATGAAGATGGCCGTGACCGGTCCAACTTTACTGACAACCTCCCGGAAACACCTGAAAAATCTCTGCGCGGAGGCGCACTCGCCGAGATCGAGCGCGTTAAGTGGATTCCGGGCTGGGGCGTCGATCGCATGCGGAACATGCTCAAAGGCAGACCCGATTGGTGTGTCTCGCGCCAGCGCGTTTGGGGCGTAAACATTCCGGTGTTCTACTGCGCGCGATGCAATGAAGCGGTTTCTGATCCGGCCGTGATCAATCACGTTGCTGACATCTTCGAGCGTGAGTCAGGCGATGCGTGGTACACGCGCAGCGCTGAAGAGTTGTTGCCTGAAGGTTATGCATGTAAGTGCGGGACGCGAGAGTTTACGAAAGAGTCTGACATTCTCGACGTTTGGTTTGACAGCGGTACGTCGTCGATCGCCGTGCTGGAGAATCGCGAAGAACTACGCTGGCCCGCGGACGTTTACATCGAGGGCGGCGATCAGTTTCGCGGTTGGTTCAACTCGTCATTGATGATCGGCATCGCGGCTCACAATCGCGCGCCGTACAACACGGTGATCACGCACGGCTGGACGCTCGACGCGCAGGGGCGCGCGATGCACAAGTCGGCCGGTAATGCCATCGAGCCTGAGAAGGTGATCAAGCAATCGGGCGCCGAAACGATTCGTTTGTGGTGTGCGTCGTCCAATTATTTCGACGACATGCGAGGGTCGGACGAGATCCTGCAGCGCGTCACTGATGGGTATCGAAAACTGCGCAACACTGCGCGCTTTGCACTCGGAAATCTCGCAGGCTTCGATCCGGCGCGTGACAGTGTGCCATTTGAGGAGATGGAAGAAATCGATCGCTGGGCGCTTGCGGAACTCAATCGTGTCACGACTGAAGTCCTCACAGCGTATGAAGCTTACGAGTTTCACAACGTCTATCGCGCCCTATTTAACTTCTCGACGGTGACGCTGTCCGCGCGTTATTTCGACATCATCAAGGATCGGCTTTACACGTTTGCGCCGCGCAATAAAGCACGGCGCTCGGCACAGACTGCATTGCTGCAGATTGGCGATGCGCTCGCGCGAATGCTGGCGCCGATACTCGTGTTTACCGCCGATGAGATCTGGGAAAATCTGCCGAACCGTGAGGAGCCGTCGATCCATCTCACGTTGTTGCCGAAGGCTGATGCGCAGAGTCATGACGCGCTTTTAGCGGAGTGGGAACGTCTGTTTGCGATTCGCGACGATGTTTTACGAGCGCTTGAGGAAGCGCGAGTTGCGAAGCAGATCGGGAGCTCGCTGCAAGCAAAAGTGACGCTTCAGGCTTCGGGAAGTGCGCTGGAGTTGCTGCAGAAGCATCAAAACGATTTGCGCTACTTGTTCATCGTCTCCCACGTAGCGCTTGGGAACTCAACAGGTGGCGAAGGCGTTTCGATAACGATCTCGAATGCAGCCGGTGAGAAGTGCGAGCGCTGCTGGAATTATTCGACGCGCGTTGGTGAGTCGGAGGTTTATCCGACGGTTTGCGAACGCTGCGTGGCGGCACTTGAGGAAATCGAGCAAGAGGCATGAAGCCTTCTATAGGTCCTATAGTCAAATAGGTCCTATATGAGTGATCAGCTTCCGTGGACACGAGCATTACCAAACCAACCGATATTCGCGCGCGTTTCGCGTGGCGCGCCGGGTATCTGCTGGCCGCGTTCGGCATCTACATGGCCGACCAGGCGTCGAAAGCCTGGGCGGTCAAAATGCTGCGGTTCGGCGAAGAGCGCGTGGTGATTCCCGGCTTTTTCCAGTTTATTTACACCGAGAACCCGGGCATCGCGTTTGGTCAGTTACAGGAAGGCGGCTCGTTTGGCCGCTGGTTCTTCGTCGTGCTCGCCGTGCTCGCCGCCATCGCGGTTCTTTTTTACTTCCTGCGCACGCCGCGAAACGACGACCGCGTGCTCGGCGCGTGCGCGCTGCTGCTTGCCGGCATATCAGGCAACCTAACTGACCGGGCCCGCCTCGGTTATGTGATCGACTTCATAGTTTTGCACGCCGGCGATTATCATTGGCCCACATTCAACATCGCCGACGCGAGCATCACGGTTGGTGCGCTTTTGTTGGCCTACGATCTGATTTTTAGCCACAGATCGTCACGGATGAAGACAGATGTATCCTGAGATTTTTCATATCGGCAGTTTCCCCATCAACACCTATGGCGTCTTTCTCGCTGTCGCGTTTCTCTGCGCGATCCTGATCGCAGTTAAGCTCGCAAAGCGCGATGGGTTGCCATACGAAAAGATCTACGACCTCAGTTTGTGGATGCTGCTTGCTGGACTCGTCGGTTCGAAGATCCTGATGTTCTTGACCGAGCCTGAATACCGCGAGAACCCGGCGCAGTTTCTGTCTCTCGATTTTCTTCGTTCCGGCGGCGTCTGGTACGGGGGGCTGCTCGGCGCCGTATTCGCGGGCTACTTCCTGATGAAGCACTATGGATTGCCGTGGTGGAAAACTGCTGACGCATGTGCACCGGGCATCGCCATCGGCAATTTCTTCGGGCGCCAGGGATGTTTTGCGGCGGGCTGTTGCTGGGGTAAGCCAACCTCGCTACCGTGGGGTGTGAAGTTTACGGAGCAGGGCCACCAGATCACGGGTGTACCGACAGACGTTTACCTTCATCCGACACAGCTCTACGAATCGTTCGCGATGTTGCTCGTCTTCCTCTTTTTACTCTGGCTGCACAAACGCAAACGCTTCAGCGGTCAGGTGATTCTGGCTTACGCTTTACTCTATTCGGCAATTCGTTTTGCGATCGAATTCGTGCGCGACGATCCGCGTGGCGACGTATTTGGCCTGACGTCGCTGACCGGTCTCTCAACCTCGCAGTTGATTAGTCTTGTCATCGGAGTCTCAGCATTGATTATGCTGATCCTGCGGCGGCGTCGGGCTAATTCTGTAAATCTTGAAAATCCTGTAATCCTGTCTAAAACAGCCGTATGACCCCACTAAGACTAGCTCTCTTATTAGTTGCCGCCATTCTCTTCAGCATCTCGCCGGCGACTACACAAGACAATCAGCTCGCTTTGCCCGCCGAAAGGCACCTCCGCAACATCAAGCAATTGACCTTTGGCGGCGAGAACGCAGAAGCGTACTTTTCGTCCGACGGCAAACAACTCATCTTCCAGTCGACACGCGACGGACATGGCTGCGATCAGATCTATTCGATGAACATAGATGGCTCGAACGTGAAGATGATCTCGAACGGCGATGGGCGCACAACGTGTTCTTATTTCTTTCCCGGCGGAAAACGTGTGCTCTACTCGTCAACATATCTCACCGATAAGCAGTGTCCGCCGAGACCTGACTTCTCGAAAGGTTACGTGTGGGCGGTCTATCCTTCGTTCGACATTTTCACCGCGAATCCTGACGGTTCGGATCTGAAACAACTCACAAACACACGCGGCTACGACGCCGAAACAACAATCACGTTAGACGGTAAGAAACTCGTTTTCACCTCGATGCGTAGTGGCGATCTCGATATCTACTCGATGGACGCTAACGGCATGAACGTGCGTCGCCTGACTTCCGAGCTCGGCTACGATGGTGGTCCATTCTGGTCATACGACGGCAAGCAGATCGTCTATCGCGCCAATCATCCCAAAACAGATAAAGAGAAGGCTGATTACCTGGAGCTGCTGAAACAGAATCTGATCCGCCCGACGACACTCGAGATCTGGGTCATGAACGCTGACGGATCACACAAGCGCCAGGTGACGAGCAATGGCAAAGCGAACTTTGGCCCTTACTTCTTTCCGGACGGCAAACGCGTGATCTTCGCTTCGAACATGGATGATCCACGCGGAAGGAATTTCGACTTGTACAAGATCAACACGGATGGGACCGGGTTGGAACGGATTACGTTCAATGACACGTTTGACGGATTTCCGATGTTCTCACGTGATGGAAAGAAGCTGGTGTTTGCGTCGAACCGTAACGCGAAAGTGCAAGGTGAGACGAACGTGTTCATCGCCGATTGGGTAGAGTGATTCTCGAAAGAAAGTTTCACGCAACGACGCCAAGGTCACGCAAAGCCGCGAAGATTGTCTTTGCCTCTTTGCGTAAACTTTGCGTCTTTGCGTGAAACAAAGGAAGTCTTATGAAACTCAGAAAATTTACACTCGTCGCTGCCACTTTACTATTCACGACCTGTGTTGCCGTCGCACAGCAAGCGGAACAAGATCCTTCGGCTGCGAAGCTGCAGCAACACGTCAGTTATCTGGCGTCCGATGCCCTCAATGGACGCCGGACGGGAACCGACGGCGCGAATGACGCTGCGCGATATATCGCAGGCGAATTCTCGCGGCTCGGGTTGCGTCCGGGAAACGAGGCGGGGGTCGCAAAGAGGCGCAGAGAGGTAATGGCGCAGTACCTGCGGCCTTTTCCGTACGTGGCGCGAGTGGATCTTGGTCAGGATAACGAACTCGTGTTCACGCAATCAGGTCTTTCGAAGGGCCCACTCATTGTTACTGATGAGTGGATGCCGCTCGGATTTTCAGCGATTGGAAAAGCCAGTGGGCAGCTTCGGTTTGCGGGTTATGGCATTACAGCAGCGGAGCAAAACTATGATGATTACGCAGGCCTGGACATGAAAGATAGTGTCGCCGTGGTGTTGCAAGGGACTCCAGATGGCGACAATCCTCACGGACAATTTGCACGGTATGAGGGAATCCGCTGGAAAGCAATCGCGGCACGCAACGCGGGGGCAAAGGCCCTCATAGTCGTCGCGCGGGAAAACGATTTTCAAATGGAGAAGCTGGCAAGGCTGACTTATGACAACAGTGGCGATGCCGGACTCCCCGTCATGGTCATCTCTCGCCCAGGAGTCGACCGGCTCTTTGGAACTGCGACCTTGCCTTCCTGGGAAGAAATCGCAAAAGAAAAGTCGCAATCCAAAAAACAGACAATTGACGGTCAGTTCAGAATTAACATCGATGTCGTGCGTAGAGAAGTTCCCGCCTACAACGTCGTCGGTATTCTCGAAGGCTCAGATCCGGTTCTCAAGAAGGAGTACATCGTCATCGGCGCTCACTACGATCATCTCGGTCGTGGGGGCGAAGGTAGTCTCGCACCGCGATCGGGCGAAATCCATCACGGGGCGGATGATAATGCTTCCGGAACGGCGGGAATGATCGAACTTGCTCGTATCTTCAGTACGCAAAAACCAAAGTTGAAACGCACTCTCATCTTCATCGGCTTTGGCGGCGAAGAAGAAGGGCTCCTCGGTTCGAACTATTACGTGAATCATCCGCTTGTCCCACTCGCCAACACAGTCGCCATGATCAATATGGACATGATTGGTCGCATGCGTGATCGCAAACTCTCGATCGGTGGCATCGGAACAGCACAAGAGTGGCGCGAGATCGTGAGGCAGGCAAATACTGCTCAGTCGATGACTGTCGCGGCCAATTCAGGTTCGGCGGCGCCGAAAGGTGTACCGATTGTCGTTTCAGCGAACGGAAGACCGATCATGACTGTCGATCCGAACGGAAGTTTCGAATTGACTCTCAACGAAGACGGCTATGGTCCAAGCGATCACTCGTCGTTCTACAGTAAACAGATTCCCGTACTCTTCTTCTTTACCGGTACTCACAACGATTACCACAAACCGTCTGACACCTTCGACAAGATCAACTACAACGACGAAGCACGCATACTGAGTCTGGTTGCGCGCATCGTCCGAGACATTGATGGCGCACCCAAGCGGCCAACTTTTACAACGGCAAAAAGTGATTCGACACCGCGCACCGGCGGATTCCGCGTCTATCTCGGCACGATTCCGAATTACGCCGACAGCAACAACGGACTACTGCTCGACGGCGTGCGCGATGATTCACCGGCCGCAAAAGCCGGACTCAAAGCCGGCGATCGCATCGTGAAGATCGGGACGCGTGAAGTGAAAAACGTTTACGACTACACGTATGCGCTTGGAGAAATGAAAGCCGGTCAGGAATACACAGTTGAACTAATGCGGGGAACTGAGAAGTTAACTTTAAAGATTACACCTGAGGCGAGAAAATAAATCCATCCACAGATTACACAGATACAGAAAACTACCTGCGTAATCTGTGGATAAGTATTACCAGCGTGGTTCGCGCTCGTAACGATCGTTGTCGCGATCACGGCCACCACCGCCGCCGTAACCACCACGACCGCCACCACCACCACGGCCGCCGCCATAACCACCACGACCACCACCGCCGCCACGATCGGTTCTCGGCTTGGCTTCATTGACGGTCAGGTTGCGTCCGCCAAAGTCCTTGCCGTTGAAAGCCTCGATCGCTGCTGCTGCTTCCTCGGGGGTCGCCATTTCCACAAATGCAAAGCCGCGTGATCTGCCTGTTTCACGATCTTCAATCACTGAAGCTGATTCGACTGTTCCTACTGACGCGAAAGCATCGCGCAGTTCCTCGCTCGTAGTGCGGAACGAGAGATTTCCTACATAGAGTTTTGTAGCCATTCTAACTATCCTTAACTTAACTGAAGGGAAGCGCGGGCTTGCTTGGAATTCGCTGATCCAGTTCGGGGGGGACGACCGATACTTTCGGCGAGCTGCGACGAACCCGGTGCTCTAAAAAACTCGAGAGCGGCTTCTAACTGGTTGACAACTGCCTCACTCTCTATTCAGCCGAACCACGTCGCGTTACGATCACGGACAGGCGCAATCACCATTGATGCGCGAGAGCAGGTAACTGGTAAGCAAAAGTATGCAGGAGCCCTTGGAAAGGGTCAAGGACAATTTTGAC
>DASYPN010000172.1:0-3549 GCA_036006625.1 Pyrinomonadaceae bacterium
GGCGGCCACGGAGGGCCGCCCCTACAGTTCGTTCAATAGGGATCTTGCGCCCTGTTCGAGTAAGTGCTCCGCGAGTTGTGTGCCGAGGGGTTCAGCATCAGCCGAAAGGCCGGATAAAGAGCCGCGGAGGATTTTGGAGCCGTCGGGTTTGGCGACGAGGCCGTCGAGCGTCAATGCATCTCCATCGATCGTCGCGTGAGCTGCGATGGGGAATTGGCAACCGCCGCCGAGGCTTCGAAGAAACGAGCGCTCGGCAAGACACGCGAGGCGCGTCTCGCGATGATCCAACTTCCGCGTCGCCTCGACTGCAAACTCATTGTCACTCCGGGTCTCGATCGCCACCGCACCCTGACCAACCGCCGGTAACATCTCAGCCACTGAGATCCTCGCGCTAATCCGGTCCTGTAGCCCGAGCCTCACTAACCCCGCCGTCGCAAGTATCACCGCATCGTATTGCCCTTCATCCAGCTTCCGAATTCGCGTATCAACATTCCCCCGCAAATCCTTAACTACCACATCGCCGCGCTGCCCTTTGAGTTGCGACAAACGACGCTGGCTCGACGTTCCCACAACCGCCCCAATTGGCAATCCTGCGAGCGACTCACGCTCAACCTCAAAGCCAGATCGCAACACCAAAGCATCACGCGCATCTTCACGCTCGCAGATCGCGCTGATCGAAAGCCGCTCGGGTAGCACAGTAGGTAAATCCTTAAGCGAGTGAACCGCAAGATCGATGCGACCATCGAGCAACGCATCCTCGAGCTCTTTCGTAAACACACCCTTCCCACCGATCACCGAGAGCGGATCGTTTTTCACGTCGCCGGTCGTCTTAATGATCTCAATGCGAACGTCGATCTGAGGATTCAGATCGAGCAAGCGTTGGCGCGCAGTTTCCGCCTGCCAGAGTGCGAGTTTGGAACCGCGGGAACCGATTACGAGCGCGCGCGACATCGAATCAGTCCTCATCAGATTCATTCGACTCATAAAAACGACGCATCTGGCTGATGATTGGATGTGAGATCTTATTGACTGTCGACATCAGCAACGACTCGATTGCTTCT
Source organism: Pyrinomonadaceae bacterium (assembly GCA_036006625.1). Taxonomy (GTDB): domain Bacteria; phylum Acidobacteriota; class Blastocatellia; order Pyrinomonadales; family Pyrinomonadaceae; genus PSRF01. The sequence goes on from DASYPN010000172.1 coordinate 1,062, forward strand.
TCCTGATCTTTAGTGAGGACTCCGAGTCGTTTGCGTTGCCGCGCTAACTCAGCACGCGCAACGTCCTGCATATTCTGTTTCATGGCGCCGATGCTTGGTCCAATATCCATCAAACGAAGCTTCTGCTGAAACTGCATCACTTCCGATTGCACGATCAGTTCCGCACGCTCGGCTTCACGCTCACGCTCGCGAATGTTCGAACTGATCACAGATTCGAGGTCATCGATGTCGAAAAGAAAGACGTTCGGAATGTTGCTGATAGCCGGATCGATATTTCTTGGAACGCTAATGTCGATGAAACAAGTCGGACGATTACGACGGCGCGCGAGAGCTTTGCGTGTTTGGGTTTCAGTGACGACGTAATCAGGCGCGCCGGTCGAACAAATTATGACGTCAGCTTCGAATAGCACTTCGTCTAGCCGATCCAGTTGAACAGTGGTGGCTCCTAACTCAGCCGCAATTTGCCGCGCAGTTTCTTCCGTGCGATTGGCGATTGTGACACGCGCTGCCCCTGCGTTTACCAGGTGTCGCGCCGATAATTCCGCCATCTCACCGGCACCGACAAGCAACACGCTGCAACCTTTGAGTGACGAGTCAAAAATCTTCTTGCCGAGCTCTACCGCCATGTAACTGATCGAAACAGCGTTTGCGGCTATTCCTGTTTCGTTGCGCACTCGCTTCGCGACACGAAACGTATGATGGACCAGACGATTCAGGACTCGTCCAACAGTACCGGCTTCAACTCCAACAGCGTACGCATGACGGACCTGGCCCAGCACTTGAGGCTCGCCGACAACCATCGAATCGAGCGAAGACGCTACCCGAAACAGGTGCCGCACAGCCTCTTCATCCGTGTGGCTATAGAGATGTGCCTCGAGAAAACCAGGCGGTAAACTTCCCGACGTGTCGAGAAACTGAGCGATACGTCCAGCGCCGAATTCGAGTTTATCGGTCGCTGTCGCGCCGAGAATCTCAACACGATTGCAGGTGGAAACGATCAGTCCTTCACGCACGATTTCGCCGTCGACGAGTTGGCGCAGACCCACGGCGCACGCCTCGTCGTTGAAAGCGAGTCGTTCACGGACCTCGACCGGAGCGGTTTTGTGATTGACTCCGACGAGAAGAATGGACATTTGGTTACTCAATTCACCCGAAAACGTGATAACTACCGAGAAATCGGGTGCCTAAAAACGTCAAAAGCACGAGGGCAAAGCCCACCACCCCCAGCCACGCGGCGCTGCGTCCGCGCCAGTTGGCCGTCAAACGGTAGATGGTGAGATAAAAATACAGCGCCCACGTTAGTAACGCGAAAATTTCCTTCGGATCGTTTCGCCAGAGGCGTCCGAAACGGCTGGAAGACCAAATAACGCCGGTTGCGATGCCGAGAGTCAACAGCGTCAGGCCGAGGGCGGCCGAGCTGGTCGCGATTTCGTTCACCGTCGTTAATGAAGGCAGACGGTGGAAGGTCGCGCCGAACGTCTTCAGTTTCAGTTCCCGTTCCTGGAGTAAATACATCACGCTCGCCATAAAGACTATGAAAAAGGCCGCGTAAGCAAAGATCAGGAGGGTAGTGTGTATCGGGAAAAGCCAGGTTGCCGAGAAGGCGGCCGGCGCATTGGTTGAACTCGTGCCGAATAATAATGCCACGAGTGTGAGCACGGATACCAGTGGCATCGTGAAAGCGCCCACCGCGTGGGTCCGGTAGCGAAAGAGAACGACTGAGTAAAGCGCCACGAGTGCCCAGGCCAGGAACGAGAGTGCTTCGCGCAAAGAGAATAGTGGATAGTGACCGTCGATTACCCAGTCGGCGATGAGTGCCCCTGTGTGCAGGATGAAGCCCGCGGCGGTCGACCACTCCGCGACGCGTTGCAGAGAGCGGCGTTTGTTAACGAACGCCAGAATCGAGTGGATCGCGGCGACAAGATAAGCCGCTAAGACCGCCAGCAGTAGGGATCGCATCGAAGACAAATTAAGCCACAAAAAAGCACAAAAGTCACAAAAAGAAGGGTAGCCACCAAAAGGCACAAAAGCACATCAGGAAAGACTTCTTGTCTGGAAGAGTCATTTAACTCCGTTCATGTTCATTCCAACTCTTTTCTGTGCCTTTTGTGCCTTTTTGCGGCTAACTCTTTTGCTTTCTCGTGGCTTCGTGTATTGTGGCTGACGTCAAAAAGGGGAGTAGGTCACCCGGTTCAGGGTCTGACGCGGTCGTCAACACGGTATCACGAAGGTACCCGGCCCGTCGGGAAAAGCATAAAGCTCAACGACCAAGACCTTTTGTCGCTTAGGTCCTAAGCGCAAAAGGTTTTTTCTTTTGCGCAGCCGGACACCATTGTCAGCGCGAAAGGATGGATATGGTTGAGCTTTTTCCGTTTTCTGAGTACTGGTGGTTCTATTTAAGTTTTGTCGGGCTGGTGGTTTTACTCCTCGCACTCGACCTCGGCGTCTTTCATCGCAAAGCACACGCTGTTGGATTTAAAGAAGCAGC
>DASYPN010000173.1:0-19838 GCA_036006625.1 Pyrinomonadaceae bacterium
GTGTTGCTCGTCGGCGCGGGATTGTTGATTCGCAGCTTCCAACGTTTGCGACAGGTGGACATCGGATTCACAACCGAGAACCGGTTGACGATGAAGATGGTCCTGCCGATGCCGAAATATGTGAAGGCTGACGCTCGGCGCGCGTTTTACGATCAAACGTTACAGCGAGTCGAAGCGATACCGGGTGTCGAAGCCGCGGGAGTGATCACCGTGCTGCCGCTCTCGTTTAGTGGCATGAACTTCAGCTTTTCGGTTGAAGGACGATCGTCGCCCAGTGATGTGGAGCTACCGTTCGCGCTTTATCGCGTAGTCAGTCCGGGATACTTCCGCGCGATGGGCATCACGCTTCAACGCGGCCGGTTGCTCGATGCGCACGACTCGCCTGACACACAACCTGTAATTCTGATTAACCAGCGTCTCGCGGAACAGTACTGGCCCAACGAAGATCCAATCGGCAAACGACTCAAGATCGGGGCAGTCGATTCACCTAATCAATGGCTCACCGTTGTTGGCATCGTCAATAACGTTCGCCAGACAGGGCTCTACGAACAGAAACACGAAATTTACGTGCCCTACGCGCAGGAGCGACGCGTCTTCATGGCGCCTCGCGATCTCGTCGTGAGTACAAAGGCTGATGCTGCATCAGTGGTCGGTGCGGTGCGGCAGGCAGTGTGGTCGGTCGACAAGGATCAGCCGATCTCGAATGTGCAAACTATGGACCAGGTGGTTGCTGCTTCGATCTCTAAAGAGCGTTTTCAAACATTGTTGCTTGGATTGTTTGCCACACTCGCGTTGTTGCTCGCCTGTGTTGGGCTTTACGGAGTGATTTCGTATGCAGTTGTTCAGCGAACGCATGAGATCGGCGTTCGGATGGCGTTAGGTGCGAAACCTGTTGACGTGCTCCGGCTCGTCATTCGGCAGGGAATGGGATTAACGATTATTGGATTGATCGTTGGAGTTGCAGTCGGGAGTGTGGTGACGCGAGTTTTGTCGGACATGCTTTACGGCGTCGGGACGCGCGATCCGCTGACGTTTGTCGGCGCGCCGTTGTTGCTGCTGGTCGTTGCTTTTCTGGCTTGCTACATCCCGGCACGACGCGCCACGCGAATCGATCCACTCGTGGCACTGAGATATGAATAGGACCAATAGGACCTATATGAGGTTGCTAATATTATGAGCACACTATTCCAAGACCTTCGCTACGGTGCACGAATCCTTTTAAAGCAACCGGCTTTCACTCTGGTTGCCGTCGTCACGCTCGCGCTCGGCATCGGCGCCAACACCGCGATCTTCAGTCTCGTCAACAGCATTTTGCTGCGACCACTGCCGTTTCGTGAGCCCGATCGCGTAGTGCGTCTGATCCAGGCGAGCCCGAAGCTCGGACTCGACACGTGGGGAGTTTCGCAGGCGGACTTCGCTGCTTATCGCGAACAGAATCGCTCGCTCGAATCGATCGCGCTTTTCAACAGCAGCGCGATCAATCTCACTGGTAGCGGCGAGCCGGAACGTCTGCCGTTTACCAGCGTCACTGCCGACTTCTTCAAAGTTCTCGGCGTCAATCCTGTGCTCGGACGCACGTTTGTTGAAGGCGAAGACGCGGAAGGCAAGAATCTTGTCTGTGTGATCAGTCATCGGTTCTGGCAACGTCGTTTCGCAGGTGATCCGAACATCGTTGGCAAGATGGTGAGCCTCAATAACATTCCGACACAGGTTGTCGGTGTGATGCCTGCTGATTTTAAATTTCCGCGGCTCGAGATCGATCTCTGGATTCCGATGCCACTCGATACGAAGCGTACCGCGCCATACTTCTTCCAGGTCATCGGCCGCATGAAGCCGGACGTTCAAGTCGCTCAGGTGCAGTCAGACACGACGAGCGTTCTGCAGAACTTTGGCTGGCAACACCCAGATAAGTCTGAGCACGCTGGACTACAGGAAGGTAATGGTCCACGAACGATTGTTAAGCCGATCAAGGAAGTGCTGCTCGGCAAGACTGAGAAACCGCTTCTCGTCCTGCTCGCCGCTGTCGCTTTCGTGCTGCTGATCGCATGTGCGAACGTCGCAAATCTTCTGCTCGCGCGTGCGACTTCACGAACGAGAGAGATCGCGGTGCGGGTCTCTCTGGGCGCTTCACCGCGACGAGTCGCGCGACAATTGTTAACTGAGAGTGTGTTGCTGTCTTTCGTCGGCGCAGTGGTCGGAGTTGGCCTCGCGGCGCTCGGCATTGCCATGCTCGATAAGTTACCGATCAGCGGCATAGTGCGGATGGAAGAAGTGAACTTGAGTTGGACCGTACTGGCGTTCACCGCGGCATTGAGTGTGTTCACGGGCTTGCTGTTCGGATTCATGCCCGCACTGCGCGCGTACGCGATGGGAATCGCAACCGGAATGCGCGAAGGCGCGCGCGGCACAATCGCGCACAGACGACTAAACAGCGCCCTCGTTGCAGTGCAGTTCGCACTCTCACTCGTGCTGCTGATCGGCGCTGGTTTGTTGTTGAAGAGTTTTCAGCGACTCGAGTCAGTGGATCTCGGCTTCAACGCAGAAAACACACTCACGATGGTCGCCAGTTTGCCGCGCACAAAGTACGACAACGAAGAGAAAGTGTTGAACTTTTACAACGGCGCGCTCGAGCGATTGCGTAACTCGCCGGGTATTCGTCAGGCTGGACTCATAACCAATCTGCCTTTCGCCGACGGCGGAGAAGTTGATGGGTTCATTGTTGAGGGACAGGAGCCAAGGCCGGGCGAGAACAACACACAACTCGAACAAGCTGAGCTGCAAAGCGTGACACCGGGAACGTTTCAGGCATTGGGAATTCCGCTTTTACAAGGACGCGATTTTCAGAGTTCCGATCACGCCAACTCAACTCCCGTTGCGATTATCGACGAAACGTTATCACGTCGTTATTGGCCTGCTAACGACGCGATAGGAAGACGAATTGAGACGACCGGCAACCAGGTGTGGCTGACGATTGTCGGCGTCGTCGGTGGCATCAAGCACAATAGCCTTTCCGAAGAAAAAGAGCCGCACATTTACTTTCCACTCGCCCAGGCTCCGGATCCGCGTGCGTCGTTTGTGGTGCGAACCGATGGTCCACCAAACGCGGCGACAGGAACGTTTCGAGCGGCAATCAGACAGGTCGATCCGGACATGCCGCTGTATCTCGTCCGCTCGATGACGGAGATCATTTCAGCAACACTCAGCACACAGCGCTTGACCAACATCCTGCTGACGGCGTTCGCGATCATCGCGTTGCTGCTCGCAGCGGTCGGCATCTACAGCACGATGTCGGTTTACGTCGGCAGTCGCACAAAAGAGTTTGGGATCAAGCTCGCACTCGGCGCACAACCGAGTGTGTTGCGACGAACGGTGCTACGTCAGGGATTGTTGCTGACGGCGGCAGGCGTCGTAGTTGGAGTAGCGGGAGCATTCGCGTTAACAAGGACGATCAAGAGTCTGTTGTTTGAAGTGAGTACGACCGACCCGTTGGTGTTCACTGCGATCCCGGCGTTGCTGGTCGTGATTTCGTTGGTCGCGTGTTACACGCCCGCGCGAAGAGCGACGAAAGTTGATCCGCTCGTGGCGCTTCGAGACGAGTAAAACTTATCCACAGATTACACAGATTATGTCTGCGATTAAACAGAACGTCAGATTTGCACTGCGAACACTTTTTAAGAACAAAGGGTTCACGATCACGGCAGTGTTGACGCTCGCGCTCGGTATTGGTGCGACGACCGCGATCTTCAGTGTCGTGTACGCCGTGTTTGAGCCGATGCCTTATCCGAAGCCCGATCAACTCGTGATCGTGTGGTCGTGGTCGCGTGGCTCGCGCAACTCTGTCGCGTCCGGTGATTTTGTCGAGTGGCAACGACGCAGCACTTCGTTCCAGGGCATTGGCGCATGGTCCGGTGCGACGTTCAACGTTGCCACCGACGAGCGCCCTGAGGAGGTGGATGGTTCACGTCGCACGCCAGGTTTCTTCAGCTTTGAGGGACTGCCGTTCCTCTTGGGCCGCGACTTCCTGCCGGAAGAAGCCGAGCCTGGTAGAGATCACGTCGTGATTCTGAGTCATCGGTTGTGGAGCAAGTCGTTCAACTCAAATCGCGACCTGATCGGCAAACCGATTCGCATGAATGGGGAACCGTACACAGTTGTCGGTGTGTTGCCGCCGGGTATTTACGATCGCTTCAACTCGCAGTTCTGGGTGCCACTCTCGTTCCGGCCCGAACAGATCTCGCACGACTCCAATAACGTGCTCGTCATGGCACGGTTGAAGGACGACGTGTCGATTGCGCAGGCACAGGCCGAGATGGAGAACATCTCCTCGCAACTGCAGACCGAGTTCCCGAGAACAAATGCAAATCGTGGTGTGAGTGTGCAGCCGTTGCACCTAAACTTCGTGACTGACTCGACGCGCCGCAATCTCTGGCTGTTGCTCGGTGCCGTTGGCTTTCTGCTGTTGATTGGTTGCGTCAACGTCGCGAATCTGCTTTTTGCACGCGGCACTTCTCGTCAACGTGAGATCGCGTTGCGGGCTGCACTCGGTGCATCGAGAGCGCGGCTGTTCTCACAGTTTCTGACTGAGAGTCTGGTCCTTGCGGTGCTGGGGGGAGCGCTCGGAGTGTTCTTCGCGATAGTGATCATCGATGCAATAACGGCAGTGATGCCGCCAGTCGGCACGATGATTCCCTCCGAAGCTGAAATCAGAATCAGCGTTCCGGTTTTACTGTTCACGATTGCAGTTTCATCTCTCGCGGGACTCTTGTTCGGCGCTGCTCCGGCGTGGCAGGCGGCGCGACTCGATCTCAATGAAGTCTTGAAACTCGGTGGACGCACTGGTTCCGGCGGAGCGCGACGCAAAGCACTCCGTGTACTCGTAGTGGCAGAGTTTGCACTCGCGTTAACACTCCTGGCGAGCGGCGGTCTGGCGCTACGGGGATTCTGGAATCTGACGCGTGTCGATCTCGGAATTCAAACAGACAATGCGCTCACATTTCGTTTGCCTGTTCCTGCGCAACGTTTCAGCAGTTCGGATCAAACTCGCTCCTATTACAGCCAGATGCTCGAAAGAATTCAGGCTGTGCCGGGTGTGAAAGACGCGGCGGCGATGACCGGCATGCCCGGGCGCTGGACGATACTCGGCACACGCTTCACGATCATCGGCCAACCTCCGCCAAATCCAACTGAACGTCGCGGCTCGAGTTTTCTAATGGTGACGCCGAAGTATTTCGACGCGCTCGGAATCCGTGTCGTCAATGGCCGGCGACTTAACGAGCAGGACACAGAAACGAGCATGCGCGTGGCGATGGTCAACGAATTCTTTGCGACGCGCTATTTGCCGGGAGTTGATCCGGTGGGCCAACGAATATCCGTCGATGAGTTTGTTCCGGGAGCGCCGAGAGGGAAACCGATCGAATGGCAGATTGTTGGCGTGTATCACAACGTGCGTCCGGCGGGATTCCGTGAAGACAATCCACAAATCACAGTGCCTTTCGCGCAGCATCCGTGGCCACAGAGTTGGATCGTCGTTAAGACTCTCGGCGATCCGAAATCCACGATCAAAGGCATCACTGCGGCGGTTAGTTCAGTCGATCCTGATTTGCCACTCGCAGGGTTGCAAACCGTTGATGAGATCGTGAGTGAGTCGCTGGCGATCGATCGTTTCAGTGTCGTGTTGTTTGCGAGTTTTGGTGCGCTCGGGCTCTTGCTCGCGGCGGTAGGAATCTACGGCGTGATGGCGTTCGCGGTCGCACAGCGCACGCATGAGTTTGGTGTGCGCATGGCGCTAGGCGCGCAGCGGACACGAGTGATCAATATGGTGCTGAAAGAAGGAGCGCTGCTCGCGATCTGCGGCGCCGCGATCGGATTGGGTGGCGCATATCTCGTCGGCCGCGCGATGCAGTCGACGTTGTTTGGGGTCGATGCGTTGGATGTGCGCGCGTTCGGTGCGGTTTCGGTTTTGTTGCTCGTTGCGGCGCTGATGGCGTGTTTGTTTCCGGCGTTGCGTGCGAGCCGTGTCGAGCCACTGGAAGCGCTTCGTTACGAGTAATAGGTCCTATAGGACCTATATGACCTATTAAGAATATGAGCTCTCTATTTCACGATCTCCGCTTTGGTCTGCGGATGATGATCCGCAATCCGGTCTTTTCTGCGATTGCTGTGCTAACGCTGGCACTGGGGATTGGGGCGAACACCGCGATCTTTAGTGTGGTGGATGCGGTGTTGCTGCGACCGCTGCCTTACCCGCAGGCGGATCGACTCGTGTTCCTCTGGTCCACGATGAACTCGCAGGGAGTTCCGCAGGCAGGCAGTGCGCTGCCTGACTATCAGGGCTGGCGCGATCAAAGCAAAGTCTTCGACGGGCTCGGCGCGTTCTATTACGGCGACTTCAACCTTTCGACAGCGAATGAAGCGCCGGAACGAATTCAGGGTGCATACATCACTGCGAACCTGTTTCAGGTATTGCAGGTCTCACCGGCGTTCGGCCGTTTGTTTGCGCCGGAAGAAGAACAGTTTGGCAGACATCGCGTCGTATTGCTGAGCGACAAGTTGTGGCAACGACGTTTTGGCAGCAACCCCAGTGTTCTTAACCGTGAGATTCGACTCGGCGGTGAGAGTTACACCGTTGCCGGTGTGATGCCGCGCGGCATGCCGTTCTTCGACAATCTTCCGGAAGTCGATCTTTGGACACCGATGGCGTTTGCCAAAGAAGACAACATGGCGACGCGCAACAACCACTTCATCAATCTCGTCGGGCGACTCAAGCCCGGTGTCACCGTGCCCCAGGCGCAAACAGATGTGAGCGCTATTGCAAACGCGATGGCCGAGATTGAGCCCAGCAACAAGGGACTCGGTGCATTGATCGTTCCACTTCAGAAACAACTCGCCGGTGACTCACGAAGTGCTTTGCTGGTCCTGCTCGCGGCGGTCGGATTTGTATTGCTGGTGGCGTGTGTGAACGTCGCGAATTTGCTGCTCGCGCGTGCGTCAGCGCGCAGTAAGGAATTGGCGATTAGATCTAGTTTAGGAGCAAGTCGCGCGCGCATCGTGCGGCAAATCATCGTCGAATGTATGCCGCTCGCACTGGTTGGTGGTTTGTGTGGGGTGCTGTTGGCGACGTGGGGTATCGATCTGATCTCGTCGTTGTTACCCGATTCATTACCGCGCGGAAACGAGATCGGAGTGAACGGCAGAGTGCTCGGTTTCACGTTCGGACTCGGGCTTCTGACCATCGTGCTGTTTGGATTGTTGCCCGCGCTCCAGGCCGCGCGCACTGACTTGCGCGATGCGATGAACGAAGGTGGTGGTCCAGGCTTCGGCACCCGCAAACAAGGTCGTGTGCGTCGAGTGCTGATCGTTGCTGAAGTGGCCCTCGCTCTCGTGCTGCTGGTCGGATCGGGTCTGATGTTGCGCACGTTCATCAAGCTGCGCCAGGTCGACGTCGGCTTTGATGCGCACAACGTGGTCACGATGCGTGTGCCGTTGCCGGATTCGAAATATCCCGTTCCGCTAAGTGCTACCGATCCGCGCGAGCCGGCAGGGTTGGCATTTTCAGATGAGCTGCTGACGCGTGTTTCGACTTTGCCGGGTGTGCAGTCTGCGACAACGGCAACGGTTCTTCCGTTAGGTGCAGGAAGTGACTGGGGTAAGTTCCTGAGCATCGACGGACAACCTGCTCCGGCGTCGATCGATCAAGTGCCGCTCGTGCGCTTTGCGTTAGTCAGCAACGATTACTTCCGCACGTTCGGTATCGCAGTTCAGAAAGGCCGTAGCTTTAACAGCAACGATAAAGGCAATTCTCAGCCGGTCGCCATAATCAACGAGACACTCGCAAAACGTTTCTTCGCGACCCAGGATCCGATCGGCAAGACGATCTGGATGGGACCACCTGAACACCTGCTGCCGCCAGATGCGCAAACACCTGAGAACCGTTTCATTCGGCGCACAATTGTCGGCATCGTTTCGGACGTCAAAGGCAGAAGCCTGAACCAAGAACCGCCCGCCCTCGTGTATTCGCCGTTGAATCAATACCGCCGTGAGGGTTGGACCAACACCTTGATGCTCGCAGTGCAGACAACCACGCCACCCGCAACCGTGGTCTCCGCAATTCGAGAGCAGGTTCGTTTGATAGATGCCGATCAGCCAATCACGAATGTGCGCACGTTGGACGAACTGCTGAGTCGTGCGCTGTCGAGCGCGAAGTTTAGTTTGTGGCTGCTCGGATTGTTTGCGGTGCTCGGCCTGGTGCTGGCGGCGATTGGGATCTACGGCGTGATGGTGACGGCTGTGATGCAACGCAGACACGAAATCGGTTTGCGAATGGCTCTCGGTGCGCAACGAAGCGATGTGTTGTGGCTCGTGATCAGACAGGGAATGGCGCCGGTGCTGATCGGTGTCGGCGCAGGACTGGCTGCGGCAGTTGGTCTGACGAGATTGATGTCCACGCTTTTGTTTGAAGTCAGCGCGACGGATCCTTTGACGCTCGCGCTGATTACGGTGTTGCTGACGATTGTGGCGTTGATTGCTTGCTACATCCCTGCGCGACGAGCGACGAAGGTCGATCCACTGGTCGCGCTGCGCTACGAGTAACGCGGAGAAGGAGCGGATGAGAACACTATTTCAGGACGTACGCTATGGACTGCGGGTGCTGTTTAAGACGCCTGCGTTTTCACTCGTTGCTGTAATCTCACTCGCGCTCGGTATTGGTCTAAACACGGCGATCTTCAGTATCGTCAACGCTGTTCTCATTCGTCCTCTGCCGGTCGTGAAGCAGCAGAACCGCCTGGTCTGGCTGCGCGCGCCGATCTCATATCCCGACTACCTCGATTATCGAAACCAGTCGCACAGTTTCGAAGGCATGGCGGCGATCACCGGCACGCAGGACTTTAGTGTTACTTCGGGAAGTGAACCGGAGCTGGTCAAGGGCGAGTACGTCACGGAAAACTATTTCGACATGCTTGGCGTTGGCGCTTCCATGGGCCGCGTTTTTGTCGAGGAAGATGGCAAGACGCAAACGCCCGTCGTCATTTTGAGCGAGCATCTCTGGCGAACGCGTTTTGCGTCGGACACAAACATCGTCGGCCGGCAGATCTCATTAAACGGATTCGGCTTCACTGTCGTGGGTGTGATGCCGAAGAACTTTACCGGGACTGAAGTCGGACTCAATCGCGAGCTATGGCTGCCGCTTTCAACATACCGGCTGCTGAACCCGCCTGCGACTGCGCGAGTAGCGGATCCAAGAGCCAGTAAATTCGAGAACCGCGATAGCCACTGGCTCGCCGTGTTCGCACTACTCAAACCTGATATCTCGCGTGAGAGTGCCGGAAGTGAGTTAACAGAAGTCGCGCGGCGTGTCGCGGAGAACTATAGCGGTAGGGTTGATGCGGAGACGCTCAGAAGCGTGCAACTGCTGCGGATGAGTGGTGGCATGGATCCGCGAGATCAGGAAGAGGTGATGCCCGTCGCTGGAATCGCGATGGGCGTAGTCGCGCTCGTGCTGCTGATCGCGTGTGCGAATATCGCAAGCCTGCTGCTGGCGCGAGCCGCAATTCGACGGCGCGAAACAGCAATCAGGCAGGCACTCGGCGCCAGTCGCCGTCGACTCATTCGCCAGTGGCTGACCGAGAGCGTGTTGCTCGGCATCGCTGGTGGTGCTATCGGGTTGATACTTGCGGTGTGGGCCAATCAGCTCCTGGCTTCGCGTCTCGAGTCGACACCTCTCGCCGCGCTCGAGTTCGGCCTGGATTATCGCGTACTCGCGTTCACCATCGTCGTTTCAGTCGTGACCGGCATTGTTTTTGGGCTTGCACCGGCGCTGCAGGCCTCGCGGCTGAACATCGTCATGGCGCTGAAAAGCGATGTTTTGAAAGTTACCGGTGCTCATCGTTCGTACCTGCGCAACGCTTTCGTCACGGTCCAACTAATACTGTCCGTCGTGCTGCTGGTGGGATCGGGTCTCTTCATCCGGGCTTTGCAGCGAGCCAGCTCGATCGATCCCGGTTTCACGGTTGAACGCGCCTTGATGGTACCGATCAATCTCGGGTTGTTGCGATTCGACAAGACGGAGGGCGGCGTGTTTTATCGCGATCTGGTGGCGCGGATTCAAGCGCAGCCCGGGGTCGAGCAGGTCACGCTCGTGCGGTTCCCGCAAATGGGCAGCTCCTTCGCGCAATTTCAGGTGTTCACGGAGGGCAGTGAACCGGCCAGCGAAGGGATGAGCACCGGCTTCAACGTGGTTGGCCCAAATTATTTCAAAACGATGGGAACTGCTTTGCTTCGCGGACGCGAGTTTACAGAAGCCGATCGCGAAGGTGCGCCGGGCGCGGTTGTAATAAACGAGACGCTCGCGACAAGGCTCTGGGCCAATGAAGACGCACTCGGCAAACGTGTTAGCGTCGCTGGACCAAAAGGACCATTTCTTGAAGTGGTTGGTATTGCGCGTGACAGCAAGTATCGGACGCTTGGTGAGACGCCACACCCTTATGTCTACCTACCCCTTAGCCAATCCTACGATCCGAAAATGACTCTCGTCGTACGCACGACAGGCGAGCCAAAGGCCATCACGCCAATCGTGCGTGAACAGATCCGAGCCTTGAATCCGAATCTTCCGATCGCAGACGTGCAGACATTGCGTGAGCAGTTAGAGCTCACGCTGCTGCCGTCACGAATCGCCGCCTGGACTCTCGGTGGCTTTGGCGCCCTCGCGCTCCTGCTTGCCGGCATCGGGATCTACGGTGTTGTTTCTTATGGCGCGGCACAGCGCACACGCGAGATCGGAGTGCGGATGGCATTGGGCGCAAAAGAAAAAGATGTGCTCGGACTCGTGCTTTGGGATGGGTTGATCGTAATCGGCGTGGGCCTCGCGATCGGTTTGTTGCTCGCGGCTGTGGCAACGCGCGTGCTTGCTTCGTTTCTTTATGGCGTTGGAGCGACCGATCCGTTGACATTCGTGGCGGTGCCGCTGCTGCTCGGTGCTGTGGCTCTGGTTGCTTCTTATATTCCGGCGAGGCGGGCGGTGAAAGTCGATCCACTGGTGGCGCTGCGGTATGAATAGTTTCTGAGTCCATCGAACCTAACGCCGAAGGCGTTCGCTAACCGGAGCCCAGGGTTGGAGCGAAGCGACAACCCTGGGTTAGTAGAAAGAAAGTGTTAAACCCTGTAGGGGTTTGTCGATTGCCGAACCCTTTCAGGGTTGATTCGAAATACTTGATATGTTCCCAGGGTTGTCGCTGCGCTCCAACCCTGGGCTGAAATTAGCCAACGCCTGCGGCGTTTGGTGGTTCGATTTAGCAAAACTATGCACACGCTGCTACAAGATCTTCGCTATGGCTTTCGGATGATGCTCAAGCAGAAGGGCGTCACGGCTGTGGCTCTGCTTTCGCTCGCACTGGGCATCGGTGCAAACACGGCGCTGTTCAGCATCGTCGATGCGATGTTGTTGAAAATGCTGCCGGTGAAAGACCCAGACGCCCTGGTCCTCTTCAAATCGATGGCGCCGAAGGAATTCAGTGTCGGCAGCTACAACGGAAACTCCAACGATGATCCGGTGACGGGCCAGCGCGTGATGACCTCGTTCCCGTATCAGAGTTATCAGCGGCTGCGTGAGCAGCAGGGTCCGATGTCTGACATCTTTGCGTTCGGTAACGTAGGGGTCACTCTGAATGCTGATGGACAAGCAGACGTCGCGCGGGCCCAGGCCGTTTCAGGCAATTATTTTTCCGCACTCGGAGTGCAACCCGCGCTTGGTCGTCTGCTTACCGATGAAGACGACAAAGCGGGCGTCGCCCCCGTTGTGGTTTTGAGTCACCGTTACTGGCAGAAAAGATTCAGCGGCGATCCGGCCGTTGTCGGCAAACAGATCAATCTCAACAACGTCGCCTTCACTGTGATAGGTGTCTCGGCGAAAGGTTTTGACGGCACGGCCGGCGTCGGCACGAGCATGGAAGTGTCGATACCGCTCGCGTTGGAGCCGCAACTCTATGCCGACAAGAATCGCTCGTACCTGAGCGGTAACGTGTGGTGGTTGCGCATCATGGGCCGCTTAAACCCTGGTGTCACGAGGGCGCAGGCGCAGGCCCAGTTAGAAAATGCTTTTCATCAATCCGTGGTCGAGCATCGTGCTGCACGACAGGCAGCAACCGCGAAGCAAGCGGGCGCCAACAAGCTCAGCGATCTCGATCCGAAACAGTATCCGCGACTCTTTGCCGATCCGGGCGGACAGGGCGAGATGCACCGCCGCGAGTACTACAAGCCTTCGCTCTACCTATTGCTTGGCGTTGTTGGTCTCGTGCTTCTCATCGCCTGTGCAAACGTTGCGAACCTCTTGCTGTCACGCGCAGCCGGACGGCAAAAAGAGATCGGTTTGCGATTGGCGTTGGGTGCGAGTCGCCGTCGATTGATTCGACAACTGCTCACCGAGAGCGTCCTCCTTGCGCTCCTGGGTGGTCTCCTCGGAACCGTCTTCGCTGTCTGGATCAAAGACGGAATAGTGGCAGTGAGTCTTTGGGGTGGTCGGGGAATGACACTCGAACCACGACTCGACTTACGCGTGCTCGGTTTCACGTTTGGACTCTCGTTACTCACGGGAATTGTTTTTGGAGTTGCGCCGGCGTGGCGCAGCACTCGTGTTGATCTGACTCCAACACTCAAAGAAAGCGGACGCAGCTCGAGTGCGGTTCATCGTTCACTGTTGAGCCGCGGCCTGGTTGTGGTCCAGGTGGCGTTGTCACTGTTGCTGCTGGTTGGCGCGGGATTGTTTGTGCGCACGTTACTGAATCTGCAACGAGTCGATCCTGGCTTCAACACGCAGAACCTTTTGCTGTTTGAAGTGCAACCCGGGTTGATTGGTTACAAAGACGAAAAGCTGCGTCAGGTTTATCAACAGATTAGCGAACGTCTCGAGGCGGTTCCGGGCGTGCAGGCGGTTACGTTTTCGCGTGTGCCGCTGCTGTCGCAGAGTTCCAGCACGAGCGGCGTCTTTCTGCGCGAAGCCTTGTCGGCCACGCCTGATTCAGAAGGACGAATACCGCCCAGCGGTGAAAGCTACCGCCATTTTGTGCGCGAGAACTTCCTCGAAGCGATGGGCATTCCCTTGCTTTACGGACGCACGTTCCGTCCCGAGGACAACGCGACTTCTCCGAAAGTCGTAGTGGTCAATCAAACCTTCGCGAACAAGTTCTTCCCGAATCAGAACCCAATTGGAAAGCGCTTCACGTGGGACTATTCCAAGCCTGACGAGCTGGAGATCATCGGCGTCGCCAGGGATGCGAAGTACGCGCGGCAGCGTGACGACGCGCCGCCGACTGTTTACGGCTCGTACCGCCAGGAACGTCCGATGAATAACGCTGTATTTGAGGTGCGGACTAGCGGCGATCCTTCGGCGACGGTTGCAAGCGTGCGTAGTGTGGTGCGTGAAATCGACGCGAACCTGCCGGTACAGAACGTCATGACGCAGGTCGAAGCAGCTGACGAAACGCTTCGTATGGAGCGTTTATTCGCGAAGCTGCTGACCTTGTTTGCTCTGCTGGCCCAACAACTCGCGGCGATCGGATTGTTCGGTGTGCTCGCGTACACAGTCGCGCAGCGCACCCACGAGATTGGCATTCGCATGGCCCTCGGCGCGAATCGAGGAAACGTGCTCAGGATGATCGTGCGGCAGGGAATGACGCTCGTGATCCTCGGTGTGATCCTCGGAATCGGCGGCGCTTATGTGCTCACAAAATATCTCGAGAAGTGGATCAGCTTTTCGAAGATGTTGTTTGGAGTGAAGGTTTCAGATCCGTTGACGTACGGCGTGATTGCAGTACTGCTGACGATGGTGGCCTTGATCGCGTGCTACATCCCGGCGCGACGCGCAACGAAGGTCGATCCATTGGAAGCGCTCAGGTATGAATAGGACCTATTGGACCTATACAAGATGACCCAAGACTTTAAATACGCCCTGCGCTGGTTGCGTAAGAATCCTGGATTCACGGTGCTGGCGATGTTGATGCTGGCGGTTGGGATTGGTGTGAACACCGCGATGTTCAGCGTGATCAATGCGGTGCTCTTGAGGCCGCTGCCTTACCCGGAAGCCGATCGGCTCGTTTGGATGAATGAATCAGGATTGGAAATCAAGAATCGACAAGTGTCCTATCCAACCTTTGTCGATTGGCGCGCGCGGAATCAGGTATTCGAAGCGATGTCCATATTCCGCGGCTGGGGTGTGAATCTGACCGGTGCCGGCAATGCGGAGTTTCTCGATGCCCGGATGGTCACTGCCGACTACTTCAAAATCATGCGTGCGTCGCCGTTTATGGGTCGCGACTTCACTGCAGAAGACGACAAGGTTGGCGCGGCGCCGGTAGTAATGATCAGCTATGCGTTTTGGCAGCAACACTTCGGTGGCGATCCGAATGTCATCGGACGAGATCTGCTTCTCAACGACACCGCATACAAAGTGATCGGCGTTATACCGCAGAGCTTTGTGCATCAGGGGCCACCGCCTCTTTGGGGGCTTATCGGCCCGCTGGGTTGGAAACATCGAGATGTGCGAAACGCCGGGAATGTAATCGCGCGTTTGAAACCGGGCGTGACCATCGAACAGGCTCGTGCGGAGATGAACCGCATCGGGCAGCAATTGTTTCAAGAGCATCCGATCGCGAGTGGCGGCACACACATTGTCAACGTCGTCTCGCTGCAAGACAGCATAACGAGCAGAGTGAATCTTGCTTTGAAGATACTGTTCGCCGCTGTCGGGCTGGTGTTGTTAATCGCCTGCGCGAACGTCGCAAATCTGCTACTGGCGCGTGGCGCGTCGCGGCGAAAAGAGTTTGCAGTGCGAGCCGCTTTGGGCGCTTCGCGCTTCAGAATTGTTCGCCAGATGCTAGTCGAGAGTCTCCTTCTGGCCTTTGCCGGCGGTTTGCTCGGGTTGATCTTCACGTCGTGGACCATGAAGGTGCTCACGCTTGTGGCGCATGAAACCATGCCGCGCATGGGAAGCATTCGGTTAGACGGGGGGATACTCGCTTTCAACATTCTGATCTCGCTGCTCACCGGAATTGTTTTCGGCGTCATTCCTGCGCTTCGTTCCTCTAAAACCGATCTACAGGAAACACTCAAAGTCAGCAGCTCAACTACAACCGACGTACAGGGCACACGACTTCGCAGCACACTCGTTGTCGCCGAAGTCGCTTTCTCTGTGGCGTTGCTGGTTGGCGCGGGTTTGATGGTGAAAAGTTTGATTTTGTTGCTGAAGTCGGATAACGGTTTCGATGCGAATAACGTCCTCACAATGGAGCTGAGAATTACCCCTGGCCGCTTCAAAGAGCCTGCTGATCTGAGTCGATTTCTCCAGCAGATTTTACAGTCAGTTCAGACACAGCCGGGTGTGGAGAAGGCGACCCTCACAGGCGGACTTCCTGGGATCACCAATGGCTGGCAAACGGATATCGCGGTCGAAGGTTATGAGCGGCCCGACAAAAACGAATTGCTCAACGTCGATTGGTCAATTGTGACTGCTGATTATTTTCAGACGATGAAGATTCCGATCCTGCGAGGTCGCACTTTCACGAAAGAAGAAGACGAGCAGGGTAAACCGGTACTCCTGGTTGACGAGAATCTTGCGCGTCGTTTTTGGCCGGGCCAGGACGCGGTCGGCAAGCATATCGCGTACGACAGTGCGACGTGGCATGAAGTGATTGGTGTGGTTCCGGAAGTGCGCACTTACGGCTCGCAAGATAAGCCGCTGATCCGGATTTACACGCCGTCGGGGCGAATGCCGCAACCCAATCCGATGCTTCTGATCCGATCTTCGACAAGCGACATGCAGGCGTTGACTGCGACAGTCAAACGCGCCGTGCAGGCTGTTGATAAGGACGTACCAATTGCGGAAATGGCGACCTTCGAAGATGTGTTGGCGCGCGAGAGTTCAACGCGGCGGTTCAATGCGATCCTGTTTTCAATCTTTGCCGCGCTCGCGCTCGTGCTCGCGGTCACCGGCGTGTATGGCGTGCTCTCGTACTCGGTTTCACAACGCACACATGAAGTCGGGATTCGCATGGCGCTCGGAGCCGGACACCGCGATGTGTTGCGGTTGTTTATGGAGCAGGGAATGAGGCTGGTGTTGTTGGGACTCGTGATTGGACTCGGTGGTGCGTTTGCACTCACGCGGTTGATGACGAGTTTGCTGTTTGGTGTTTCGACGACGGATAAGGTGACGTTTGTTTTGGTTGGAGCTGGGCTGACGATGGTTGGATTGGCGGCTTGCTATTTACCGGCTCGGCGCGCAACACGAGTCGATCCACTAGTGGCGCTTAGATATGAGTAACACCGATCGAACGGATTGGAAAAAAGATGATCACTGATATTCGCTATGCCCTTCGCATGCTCGCGAAGAATCCGGCGTTTGCAGGTGTGGTGGTGCTCACGCTCGCGCTCGGGATTGGCGCCAACGCTGCGATCTTCTCGCTTCTCGATCAGGTACTGATTCAGAGCTTGCCGGTCGCGAATCCCGATCAACTCGTGGTGCTGTCGGCCTATTATCCGAAGGACGGACCAGGCATCGACGGCTCGTTCTCGTATGCGATGTATCAGGACCTGCGCGATCGTAATTCAGCCTTTTCGGGCGTCATTGCACGTGGCGGCACGCAGATGAACGTCACCTACGGCGACCGGACGGAACGTGTTCTTGGCGAGCTGGTCAGTGGAAACTTTTTCGAAGTGCTCGGAGTTCGTCCATGGGCCGGAAGATTCTTTACTCAGGACGACGACCGCACACCGAGCGCACATCCCGTCGCGGTGTTGAGTTACTCGTTCTGGGAAAGAAGATTTAACAAAGATCCAAACATCATCGACAAGACGATCCTGGTTAACGAAACGCCACTCACAGTACTCGGTGTCGCGCCGCCGGGATTTTACGGATTAGATCTGTCGAACAATCCCGACGTGCGTGTGCCTTTGATGATGACGCCCGTCTTCAATCCGCTGCCACCAACGCGTCTCACGAGCCGGCGTCATCAATGGCTGAGTGTGATGGCACGAATAAAATCTGACATCACTCCCGAACAGGCTGAAGCCTCGCTCGCCGTCACTTATCAGCAGATTCGACAGATGGAAGCGGACCAGTTGTCTGCAAGTATTTCGGAGTTTAATCGCGAACGATATCTGACGGGCCGCATCGCTGCCCTCCCGGGCGATCAGGGACTGCGACATATGCAGAAAGAGCTCAAGACATCGCTGCTTCTGCTTTTTGGCGCGACCTGTGCTGTGCTGCTGATCCTTTGCGCGAATCTCGCGAATCTGATGCTCGCGCGTGCGACTGTGCGCGCGCAGGAAACCGCTGTTCGACTCGCGTTGGGTGCCGGTCGTTTGCGGCTGTTGCGGCAGTGGTTGACTGAAGGTGTCGTGCTCGCTGCGATTGGCGGAGCGGTCGGAGTTTTTATCGCGCTCTGGATCAAAGCGGGTTTGATTGCGTTCATTCCTGCTGACTTCAAACAGAATCTCAGCGCCTCAGTTGATTGGCGGTTGTATGCGTTCATTCTCGTTGTGTCGCTCGTAATCGGACTTGCGTTTAGTCTCGCTCCGGCGATCCGCGCTGCGCGACAGGTGTTTTCACCGGGACTGCAGCTCGAATCTCGCAGTTTTACTTCCGCGGGCAGGCTATTGAGTTTGCGCAGCGGTTTGATTCTGGTCCAGGTCGCACTTTCACTGCCGTTGCTGGTCAGCGCCGCGTTGTTACTGAAGACACTCCAGAATCTTCGTTCGCTCGACACAGGTTTCGGAAAAGACAACGTATTGCTCGCGAGTGTGAATCCGGCGCTCAATGGTTATCAAAAAGAACGCTCAATTGCTTTTTACGATGACTTGCTCGCAAAGACGCGTGCCCTCCCGGGTGTGAAGTTCGCGAGTCTGGCTACCGACTCTCCGATCTCAGGTGGTTGGGATCAAATCGGTGTTGTCGTCGAGGGCTATACGCCTAAGCAAGGCGAACGAATGTCGTGCGATGCGACCTGGATTTCGAGTGATTACTTCAAGGCACTCGAGATTCCGTTTGTTACGGGACGCGACTTTGACGATCACGATCGTGTTGGTGCTCCGAAAGTCGTCATCGTCAACGAGCGAATGGCGAAGCACTACTTTGGCACTACTGATGTGCTTGGAAAACACATCGGTTTTGAAGACGTCGCGGATACGACGATAGTTGGCGTCGTCAAAGACGCGCAGTACGTCAACTTGCGCGAGAGCAGGCGCCGGCATTTTTATCTGCCGACTACGCAGGAGAAACAGCTAACTGGTCTGACACTGCACGTGAAGACGACGACACCTCCCGATCTTGTTGCGGAGGAATTGCGAGCGCAGCTCAAGGCGATCGATCCGCACCTGCCGCTTTACAACATCAAGACTCTTTCAACTGAAATCGACGAGTCGCTGGTTCAGGAAAGATTGGTCACCTGGCTCACCGCAGCGTTCGGCGTGTTGGCGACGTTGCTCACCGCGCTCGGGCTTTACGGTGTGTTGACGTTCTCAGTCGCACGTCGCACGCGTGAAATTGGAATTCGTGTGGCACTCGGCGCACAGCGGCGCGATGTGTTCCGGTTGATCATGATCAAGGGTGTGATTCTGGTTGGTGTTGGCGTGGCGATCGGGCTTGCCGCGTCGTTTGGGCTTTCCCGTTTGATGAGCTCGTTGCTGTTTGGTGTGGCGCCAAACAACATCGCGACGCTCGTGGGTGTTTCGGCAGGACTAATCGTTGTGGCGCTCCTGGCCTGCTACATCCCCGCGCGCCGTGCAACGAAAGTCGACCCGATGGTGGCGTTGCGTTACGAATGATAGACGCGCCTTTTGCCGAGGTTAGCTTCAAGAAAGCGACCGATGGAGAGGTAAAGAATGTTTCAAGACATCCGTTACGGATTACGAATCCTTATTAGGAAACCGGGCTTCACGCTCGTAGCAGTGCTTTCCCTCGCGCTGGGAATCGGCGCGAACACGGCGATCTTCAGTCTGCTCGATGCGGTGATGCTCAAGACTTTGCCGGTGAAGGAACCCAATCACCTGGTCCTTTTCGGAAACGGCAAGAACATGGGCGCCACCGACGGCTTCCCGGATGAAAGTTGGGATCTCTACTCGTACCCCTTTTATCGACGAGTTCAGCAACGCACCGATCTGTTTTCGAGTGTGGGAAGCCTCCTGAGCATTCCCTGGGACGTACACGGTTTCGTCAATACAAAGGGAAATAACGGTGACATCGAGTCGATGCAAGTGCAACTCGTCTCCGGCAGTTACTTTCCCGTGTTGGGAGTCAATGCCGGTCTCGGTCGTGTCCTGAACGAGTCTGACGATCAGAATGCAGGCGGGCATCCGGTTGCAGTTGTGAGTTACGCGTGGTGGCAGAAACGATTCAACGGCGATCCGTCCGCGATCGGCAAAACGATCACGATTGACGACACCGCTTACACAATTGTCGGCGTTGCGCCAAAAGAGTTCTTCGGCACTACCGTCGGTTTGGCTCCGGATCTCTGGGTGCCACTCGCAATGTCAAAGCAACTGCCGCCCGCGCATTGGAACGAAAGAGAAAACGAGGACTTCCAGTCGCTCTTCATCATCGGTCGCTTGCAGAACGGTGTGAGTGCGGCGCAAGCAACCGCGGGCGTCAATCTCATGTTCCAACAGACACTGCAGACACGCGCCGGCTCAACACCAAGTGCTCAAACATTGAAAGACATGCAAAATGCGCGGATCGAGCTGACATCCGTCAGTCGCGGTTTGTCGGAACTGCGCGAACAGTTCTCAAAATCGTTAAAAGTTCTAATGGCCGTGGTGGCGCTCGTGTTGCTCATCGCGAGTGCGAACGTGGCGAACCT
>DASYPN010000174.1:0-2974 GCA_036006625.1 Pyrinomonadaceae bacterium
TACGGTGACGCCGTTCGCAGGCTTTACCGGACAGGTGAATTTCAATGCGACCGATCTTCCCTCGGGCGCATCAGCCGTTTTCGATCCGGTACCGGTCAACATCACCAATGCGAACTCAGCCACCACGTTTCTTACTCTAACGAGTGGTCCAAACACTCCGATCGGCAATCACGTTTTCAACATCAACGCGCAATCGGGTGCAACGTCACACTCGATCCCGGCTTCGCTGAACGTCGTGAGTCCTTTAAGTGCCGACCTTTCGATCACCGACACTGCTTCGCCAAATCCAGGACAGGCCGGCGTTAGTCTTTCGTATCGCATCATCGTGACAAATCATGGCCCGAAGCCTGCGACAAATGTGACCGTCACAGACACGCTCCCCGCCGGAGTCTCGTTTGTTTCTGCAACTGCGACGCAGGGTAACTGCAACGGTAGTGGTCCAGTGATTTGCAATCTCGGTAGTCTGGACGTCGATAGCAGTGCGATCGTGACGATTGTTGTCGTGCCTTCGTCAGCAGGACAGGTAACAAACTCGGCGACAGTCAGCGGCAGCGAGAATGATTCAGACCCGACCAACAACACCGCGGCCGTTATGACTATCATTCAACCGCCGGCGCTGACGCCGACGATGCTCGACGACAATCTCACTGTCAACACAGTGATCGCCGGGCTCGATCAGCCGACCAGCCTCGCTTTCATTGGTACCAATGATTTCTTCGTGCTGGAAAAAGCGACCGGCAAGGTGCAGCGAGTTGTAAATGGTGTTCTGCACAGCACGGTGCTCGATCTACCAGTCAACAATGCCTCCGAACGCGGCTTGCTCGGCATCGCCTTGCATCCGAACTTTGCGCAGAACGGCTTTGTATACCTCTATTGGACCGAGAGCAGCACGGGAGCAGACACGGCAAATGTCGACAACGTGCCGCTTCTCGGAAACCGCGTCGATCGTTACGTGTGGAATGGAACTGCGCTCACGTTCGATCGCAATCTGATCAAGTTGCGCGCGTTGCAACAGGACGCGGGCCAGCCGTCGCGTGGCAATCACAACGGCGGTGTTCTGCGCTTTGGTCCGGACGGCAAGCTGTACATCATCTTCGGCGACAACGGCAGACGCGGCTTCCTTCAGAATATTGTCCAGGGTGGCCCGGTTCCTGACGATCAATTTGGTGGACCGGAACCTGACGACGCGCACATGACGGGAGTCATTCTACGGCTTAACGACGATGGTTCGACACCAACGGACAATCCATTCATCAACGCGATTCCGCCATTCGGACTTTTTCAAGTAGGAAACAATGTTCGCAAAATCTTCGCCTACGGAATTCGCAACAGCTTCGGCATGGATTTCGATCCTCTGAGCGGCGCGTTGTGGACGCAGGAAAACGGCGACGATGCGTTTGATGAAATGAATCGCGTCACGCCGGGTTTCAATGGTGGCTGGATACAGGCGATGGGTCCGGTCAGCCGTGTCGATGAATTTCGATCGATCGAGATGAGTTACGGCGCCGGCAATCTGCAGCAACTTCGCTGGCCGCCGAGCAACATTCAGACGTTGCCACAGCAGGCTCTGATACGGATGGCCATGCTGCCGGGCGCGCAATATGTCGATCCGGAGTTCAGTTGGAAGTATGCAGTCGCGCCCTCGACAATTGGTTTCGTGAAAGGAAGAGGACTCGGCCCGCAGTTTGAAGGAGATCTTCTCGTTGGCGCGTCGCGTACGACGTTGCTCAACGGGTTCCTGTTCCGGTTCAAGTTGAATGCGGATCGACAGCACTTCGCTCTGAGTGATCCACGACTGGCTGATCGCGTGGCCGACAACGTCGATAAGTTTGATCAAACAGAGAGTGAGAGTCTGCTGATCGGGAAGGATTTCGGCATCACGACTGACATTCAAACCGGACCGAATGGAAACGTGTTTGTCGTCTCACTTTCGAATGGTGCGGTTTACGAGATCAAGTCGAAGCCGAGCACGTTGTTTGTCGCGACGTTGGATGGTGCGCAGGAGACGCCGCCCAACAACTCCACGGCCACAGGCAGAGCAACGTTGCTTCTCAGTCCTGATGAAAAGACTGCGCGTGTTTCGCTACTTTTCAGCGGGCTATCGAGTGGGCAAACTGACGCTCATATTCATGGACCAGCGACTTTAGGTGTAAGCGCGCCGCCGGTTTTCCCGTTGCCGTTGGGCCAGATCAGTGATTTTCAGATCAATATGACTCCGGCGCAGGTACAGGATCTGAAGAATGGTTTGTTTTACATCAACGTGCACAGTGTGAACTTCCCGACGGGAGAGATTCGTGGGCAGTTTGCGTCGTCTCTTTCCGCGCAGAGTGTGCAGTTCGGCGCTACCAACTATGTGGTTAATGAGAATGCGGGAAGTGTCGTGGTGAATGTGACGCGGAGTGGTAACGTTTCAAATGCCATGACCGTTAATTACGCGACGAGCAACGGAACCGCGACTCAGTCTGCCGACTACATCAGTGGCTCCGGTTCACTTCAGTTCGCGGCTGGGGAGACAGTCAAGTCGTTTGTCGTGCCGATCGTTAATGATGAGACGATCGAGCATCCGGAGAGTATTAACGTCGTGTTGAGTTCTCCCACTGCGGGGGCGATCGAAGGCAGTCCATTCACGAGCACGATCACGATTCTTGATGACGACAAGCCGTTGATCTTGATCGACGAGAGTACTGGAAGAGCAGTCGCGCTCGATTCCGTGACCTTCCTGGGTGAACCCTTCCCGCTGACAAATATTCACAATTTCAGTTCGGATCATCGCACCCGAGTAGTCGTGTTTGCGAACGGCATCGATCTGATGCCCGGCGAGCCGATTAATGTTCAGATTGTGGATGTCTTGAACCGCACGTATCCACTCGTCGTCGAGGACGTCCGCAAGGTCCCGAATTTCGATTGGCTCACGCAGATCGTCGTGAGGCTACCCGATTCGATCGACATCCAGGGCGACTATCGCATCAGCATC